>CAZVUW010000058.1:0-21038 GCA_964629825.1 uncultured Actinomycetota bacterium | reverse complement strand
TCCACCTGCTGCTGTGGCAGGCGGATGTGGTCGACAAGGGCAAGCCGCAAGGCGACGCCACCGGCCTGCGCGCCCTCGCGGAGCTCATCATCGAGCTCAAGCGCAGCGTCTAGCGGCCACCGGAGAACGCAGATGGGGGTGCCCGGAGGGGCGCCCCCATCGCGTCTGGGTCGGCGTCAAACGCGGGCGCCGGCGGTCGAGTTGTGGACCTCGTTGTCGACGGCCACGAACGCGTTCGGGTCCGTCTTCTCGATCGTCTCGATCAGCTGCGACAGGTGCTTGCGCTTGACCACCGACAGGACCATGTGGACCTCTCCGCGCTGACCCCAGCCGGTGAACAGGGTGGCTCCGTGCCCGGCTCGGCGGATCCGCTCGGCGATGATGTGGCCGGCGAGCTCGCGGCCTCCGCTGGCCGCGGCGAAGACGCGGACCGTCACCAGACCGATCCGAGCGCGATCTACCACGAGCATGCCTATCCAAGTGCCGGCGGCGACGCCGGTGACGAACCCGGCCGCGCGGACGAGGGTCAGGTCGGAGAAGACGATCCCGGCTGCGGACAGCCAGATCGCGGCCTCCAGGGCGGCGAAGGCCGCGGCCGCCAGGCGCTTCCCGCCGACGACGCAGGTCACCTTGAAGACGTTGACCGTCACGTCCCCGATCCGCAGCAGGGCGACGACGATGGCGGGCCAGAGCAGAGCCCACCACTCCTGTGGTGAGCCGGGCAGGGCGCTGAGCAGGTCCATCACGGCTGAAGCATGCCTCTCACGCGGCGTAGGACCACCGCATGCCTTGGTCCGTCAGTACACGGTGCGTCACTCTGGGTCTGCAGCGATCCCACCATGCATCGGCGCCGCATGACCGCCCTTGAGCCGCGGGCCGTGATCGGGCTCAGGCGTCCTCGGCCGAGGGGCCGTTAAGGGCGACGTCGGCTGCGGCCAGGACCTCCTGGGCCGGCGTCCGCAGGGTCGAGGATGCGCCCGTGCCGTTGCCGCTGGGTGCCGTCGGCTCCAAGACGACCTGGATGGGCAGGGCGTTGGTCTCCGACCCCTCAACCGAGAGGCTCAGCCAGCGGACGCCACCCGGCGGACCTGCCTCGAGCACTTCGCGGGTGAGCCGGAACTCCACCTCGCCGTCGGTCCAGCTGAGCACGCCCACCGCCGCCTGGCGGTGGTCCAGCAGCACCTGCCCGGAGTGCGGGCGCTTGCTGGAGCGGCCCCCTGACAGCCAGCGTCCCCGGACGCGCACGCGATCGCCGGGGTGCACCACGCCGGGGCTGACCGACTGGATCGTCGGCACGACCCGTGTGGAGCCCTGGTCCGCATAGGTCGACACCAGATCCATGGACAGGCGCATCGCGCCCTCGATGCGGTCGACCGTGTCCGTGATCTCTGCGTTCGAGAGCACGCCGTTGGCGACGTACTGGCTCTGTATGAAGGTCCCGTTGAGGTTGAGCTCCCAGATGAAGCTCGTGAACGCGGTCTCGACCTGCACCAGTCGGTTGAGCGCGTCCTGGATGCGGTCCAACGGCTCGCGGATGACCTGCAGCACCAGACCGATGAAGCTCACGAACGAGATGGCGCCGCCCGCGATGCGCAGCTGCGGGTCGGTGCTGAAGAGCAGCAGCCCGAAGCCGGCCGCCAGCGTGGCCAGGCCGATGCCTGCGAACAGGATGTTGAGCACCTGCAGCACCCGCAGGGTGCGCCGGGCGTCGGCGACGGCCACGGTCAGGATGCGCGCCGCCTCGTCGCTGCGCTCCTTCGAGGGCTCCAGGTAGTAGCGCGACAGCAGGTCCTGACGGCTCGCACGGGTGCGCTCCTCCCCTGCCACGGCCCGCGCCAGAGCGTCGACCGCGGCACGACCGCCGAGGTTGCCGAGAGTCCGCGCGATGTTCTCGCGGATGTCGACGTCGCTCTCGCTCTGCAGGCGCCGGCCCAGCAGGGGGACGGCGTGGAGGCGCATCTGCGACGTGACCGCCTCGAAGGTGTGCGGATCGCCCTCGTAGAAGCGGGCCTCGCTCATCTCCATGAGATGACGGGACAGCCGCCGGTGGACCTCGACCTCGCGCTGGAGCCTGCGCGCCTCGAGCTCGCGGGCGATGCAGGCGAACAGCTCCTCCCGGTCGACACCCTCGGAGGACAGCGCCACCGCGGCCGAGCGGGCCACCCCGGTCTCGAAGGAGCCCAGCCACTTGCGCAGACGGACCCGGTCGAGGTCGCCGATGGGCTCGCCTCTACCGACGGCGTCGATCAGCTCGACCATGTCCGGAGGCGTGAACTCTGCCCGCAGGACCCGCTCGAGCTCCCCGCTCAGCGGCAGCGAGCCCGCCAGGTGGTCGAGCAGCGGGAGAACGCATGTCGGCTTGCGGCGCAGCTTCTCGGCTGCGCTCTCGACCAGGGTCGCGCGCTCGCCGAGGGCGAGCCAGTTGACCCATTCCCCGACCATGGCGCGCGGGGCGTCAGCGCCGGGGAGACGGTCCAGCGCGTCCAGCGACTCGAGGGCCTTTTCCTCGTCACCGCCGCGGAGCAGCTCCACGAGGGGCAGCGTGCTAAGGGTGCGGCGCTGCCCGGTCACCTCGATCAACGCGGCGCGGGCGCTGCTCTGGACGTCCGCGTCGGGATCGCTGTCGCGCAGCCGCGCCAGCTCCCGTGACGCCTCCTCGATGACGGTCGCGTCGAGGCGCCCAGCACGCTTGCCGATCCAGTCCGCCGCCTGCTGGCGGTAGCGCCAGTCGGGGTCGGACAGCAGCTCGACGACCAGCGGCGCCGCCTCGGCGGCGTGCTCACGGACCGCCTCCAGGTGCGGTCCCTCCTCTGCCGCCAGGAGCGCCTTGCCGAGGCCGACGCGGTCGAGGCCCTGCGACCGGTCGGGGAGCTCCGCGAAGAAGTCGTCCACGCCTTGAAGCGCGAACAGCAGCGCGGTCACACGCGGGATGCGCGGCAGGGCCTCCCAGAGGGCGTCCGCGACGCGCGGCCGGGCGTCGGCGGCCAGCTGCGGTAGCAGCTCCTCGATGAAGGCCAGCGCGGCGTCGGGCCAGTTCGGGGCCTCGAGCGGTGCCCAGTCCACCCCCTGGAGCGCCTCGGCAACCTCCTCCTGGGCATAGGTCAGCGACGTGATCGGGAAGTAGCTGGCATAGGTGGCGTTGGCGGGATCACTGGCCAAGATGTCGCTGGCCCAAGTGGCGATGCCACCGGCCAACCGGTCGACGACGGCCGCGACGTCTCCTGCGGTCTCGATGGCGAGCTGTCCGATCTGGTGCAGCCACAGCAGGACCAGGGCAACCCGCAGATCGGAGACCTCGGGATCCTCCATCATCGCGTTGACCATGTTGGTGGAGGACTCGGCCCACCCGAGCCGTTGACGATCGATCTCCAGGGCGTCGAACGGCCGGCCGAGCCGCTGCGCGGCCGCGGACAGCCGCTGGGAGAGCGCGGCACGGTCGACGGTCGGCTCGCCGAGGAGCCGGATCAGGGCACCGGCGCGGACGTAGGGCAGGTCGAACCCCTCGAGGAGCTGCGCGGAGCGCTCCAGCGCGTGCGCCCGGTCCAGCCGTAGCACCAGCTTCGACAGCGCCGCCTGGATCGCGAGCTCGCGCTCGTTGACCAGGGTCTTCCACACGACCTCGATCGCGACGGCGTCGAGCGGCAGCCCCGGGCGCTCGAGCAGACCGAGCGCCCCGCTCAGGCGGATGGGCGCGTTGACGTCCTGCAGGGCGGCGACCAGCCCGGCCGCTGCCCGCTCGAGGTCCGGCTCGAGCTGTCCCACCGCGCGCACGGCCGCGGCACGGACGTCCACATCGCCGTCGGACTCGGCGACCCGTTGGAGCACGCCGAGAACCTGGTCGGGTGGACCGGCGCTAGCCGCCTCCCGCACCGCCCGCCGCCGTTCGTCCCAGCTGTCCGACTCGAGGCGCTGCTCGAGCTCGGAGAGGTTGAACTTGGCCTGCATGGCGCACCTCCCCGCAGGTCCCGCTGGCAGCACGCTAACACCGCGCGGCCGCCCTGCACAGGACCGGCATGTCCGGCTTGACCCGCGGACGGCGCACTACGCTCTGCGCAGCTCAGAGCAGGAGGGATCTCGAGGATGAAGATCGCGGTGACCGGAGCCACCGGGCACCTCGGCGGTGCCGTGGCGCGGAGGCTGGCCGAGCAGGGCGCGGATCTGCGCGTCGTGGTGCGCGACGCGGCGCGCGCACCGCGGCTGGATGGCGCGGAGGTCGCCGTGGCCGACTACGGCGACGAGCCCGCCATCCGCGCGGCGTTCGACGGCGTGGACGTGCTGTACCTGGTTTCGGCCTCCGAGTCGGCAGACCGCCTGGGGCGACACCGGACCGCCGTGGCGGCTGCGGCCGCAGCGGGGGTGCGCAGGGTCGTGTACACGTCTTTCCTGGGCGCCGCTGCGGACTCGACCTTCACCCTGGCACGCGACCACCACCACACCGAGCGCGCCCTTGAGGAGGCGGGCCTGCCCTTCGTCGCGCTGCGCAACAGCCTGTACGCCGACGTGCTCCCCTACTTCGCCGCCGACGGCGTGATCGCGGGACCCGCCGGGGACGGGCGGCTGGCACCCATCGCGCGCGCGGACATCGTCGACGTGTCGCTGGCGGTGCTGGAGGACGAGTCCATCGCCGGCCCGCTCGACGTCACGGGCCCCGAGCTGCTCGACCTGCATCAGGTGGCCGAGATCCTGTCGCAGGTGCGCGGCGAGCCGGTCCGCTACGTCGCCGAGACGGTCGAGGAGGCCTACGCCTCACGCGCCCGCTACGGCGCGCCGGAGTGGCAGGTGGAGGCGTGGGTCAGCACCTATGAGGCGATCGCGCGCGGCGAGCTGGCCGTCGTCAGCGACGTGGTCCAGCGTCTGACAGGCCACCCTCCGCGCTCGCTGCGCGAGGTGGTCGCCGGGCAGGCGCAGACAGGTGGGCGCTGAGGGCCTCGAACCCCCGACCTCTGCCGTGTAAAGGCAGCGCTCTGACCAGCTGAGCTAAGCGCCCGGGCACACCGGGACGCAGCGAGGATACCGGAGCCCCCCTGCGCCCCTACCATGCTGGCACCCCCTCGAGCGAGACCAGGAGCAGCCATGTCAACCCCAGGTGAGCAGCCCCGCGGCCAGCAGATCGAGATCTCGGTGAGCGACGCGCTGAAGCTGGGCGTCTACGCCAACTTCCTGGTCGTCGGCCACTCCCCCCACGAGTTCACCCTCGACTTCTGCCAGATCCTCCCGCACGGGTCCTCGGGCAAGGTGACCGCCGAGGTCGTCAGCCGCGTCAAGGTCGCGCCCACGATGGTCGGCAAGATCATCCAGGCGCTGAACACGAACATGACCAACTACGAGGACAAGTTCGGCATGGTCCCCGAGGTCGGCTGACCCCTGCGGAGCCGTCAGGCGAGGGCCGCCAGCGCCTCGCGGTAAGCCTGCAGGTCGCGTGCCTCGGGCACGCCATTGACCACCTTCCACGCCAGGTTGCCCTCGCGGTCGATCACGAAGGAGCCCCGCAGCGAGCAGCCGATCTGCTCATCGAACGATCCGTAAGCGCGGGACACCTCGCCGTGGGGCCAGTGGTCGGACAGGATCGGGAAGCGGTAGCCCTGCTGCTCGGCCCACGCCGCGTTCGATGGCGGCGCATCACAGGTGATGGCCAGGACCTGCACGTCCTGCTCCGCCAGGTCGGCGAGCCCGTCGCGGAGCTCGCACAGCTCGCCGGTGCAGATCCCGCTGAACGCGTAGGGCAGGAAGACGACCACGACATCGCGCTTGCCGCGGTAGTCGGACAGCCGGATCGGCTGGCGGTGCTGGTCCCGCAGCTCGAAGTCGGGCGCCGGCTGGCCGATCTCAAGGGACATTCGCTTCGCTCCTGAACTAGGGGTGATCCCGAACCTGCGCTCGCTGCGCTCGCTGACCGGGATCAACCGGTCTGCATCTGAGGTGGTCCCGAACCTGCGCTCGCTCCCGGGACCCAGCGGGGAATTGTAGGGCTGAGGTGCTGACGTACCCTGCCGGGGTGATGGTCGAGCCAGCCCCCCAGGCCGCCGACGACTGGCGCGTGCTGCCGGTCGAGACGGCGGCTCCGCGAGCCCTGCTCGACGCCGGTCTGGAGCTCCTCGAGGGGCTGGTCGAGGACCCGCGCCCGGTGCTGCGCTGGTACCGGTCCACGTCGACCGCGATCGTGCTCGGCCGTGGTCAGCGCCTCCCCGCCGCGGCCGACGGCGGCTCGGGTCACCGCTCGGGCTCCGTCGAGGTCATCAGCCGCCACTCCGGAGGGGGTGCCGTCCTGCTCGATCCCTCCTTGCTGTCGCTGGACGTGATCCTGCCGCCCGGGCATCCGCTGCTGGCGGGCGATCTGACGGCGGTCTTCGACCGCGTGGGACGGGCGTGGCAGCGTGCCCTGACGGATCTCGGCGTGGAGGGCCTGTCCGTCCACAGCGGGCCGGCCACCGCGCGCCGCCGGGGCACGGAGCGCGAGCGCCTGCTGGCGGCGGTCTGCTACGCGACGGTAAGCCACGGCGAGGTCGTCGTCGGGGGGCGCAAGCTGGTCGGCCTGGCGCAGCGGCGGCGACGGCACGGCGCCCTGGTGCAGTGCGGGCTGCTCCGCCGCTGGAACCCCGGACCGCTGCTGGCGGCGCTTGGCGCCGACCCGCACGACGCCGAGATCGCGGACGCGGCCGTCGGGCTGAACGACCTCGGCTACGGCCACATCGGGGACGCTGCGGTGATGGAGACGGTCTCCGCCGCCCTGGGCGCGGCCGGGGTGGTCGCATGACCGAGCGCCAGAGCGGGCTGGTCGTGGCCAGCAACCGCGGTCCCGTCTCGTGGAGCCGCGAGGACGGCGAGCTCAAGGCCCGCCGCGGCTTCGGCGGGTTGGTGACCGCGCTTGGCGGAGCCCTCCAGCACGAGGACGGCGAATGGGTCTCGGTCGCGCTCGACAACACGGGCCGGGAGGTCGCCGCCGAGCACGAGGGCGAACCCTTCGAGGTAGAGGCCGACGGGTCCACCTACACCCTGCGGCTGGTGGACGTCGGCGAGCGCTACGACGCCTATTACAACGAGGTCAGCAACCGCCTGCTGTGGTTCACCGTCCACGACCTGTGGAACCCGCCGTACGAGCCCGCGGGGGTCGGCTGGCCGAAGGACTGGGATGACGGCTACCTGCCGGTGAACCGCGCGATCGCCGAAGCGGTCGTCGAGGCCGCCGGCGCGGGCCGCGAGATCTTCCTGCAGGACTACCACCTGTGCGCGACCCCGCGGCTGGTGCGCTCGGCGCTGCCGCAAGCGCGGATCCTCCACTACATCCACACCCCCTGGGCGACGCCCGAGGGGCTGCGCCGACTGCCCGACCGCGTGGGCACCGAGCTGCTGCGCGGGCTGCTGGCGGCGGACGTGATCGGCATCTCCTCGCCGCTGTGGGCGGAGAGGCTGCGCGCCTGCGCCGTCGAGCTCCTCGGGGCCCAACGCGACGGGCAGGCGGTCGTGCTCGACGACCACCGCACTGTGGTCGCCGACTTCGTTCTGGGCGTCGACCAGTCCGATCTGGACGCGGCGGCGGCCTCGGTCGAGGCGCGCCGCGCCGGCGAGGACCTGGACACCCGCCGCGACGGCCGTGCGCTGATCCTGCGGGTGGACCGCAGCGACCTGTCCAAGAACATCCTGCGGGGTCTGCGCGCCTACGAGCTGCTGCTGGAACGACATCCCGAGCACCGCGGCCGGGTCTGGCACTACGCCCACATCAACCCGAGCCGCCAGTCGGTGCCCGAGTACGCGGCCTACCTGTTGGCTTGCCGCGAGGCCGCCGAGCGCATCGCCGACCGCTTCGGCGAAGACGCGATCACCTTCTCCGTGACCGATGACTACCCGCGCGCCGTTGCGGCCCTTGAGCGCTACGACGTCCTGCTCGCGAACCCGATCGCGGACGGCACCAACCTCGTGGCCAAGGAGGGCCCCGCGCTGAACCGGCGCGACGGGGCGCTGGTGCTGTCAACCACCGCCGGTGCGGCCACGATGATGGGCCGCGATGCCCTGCTGGTGAACCCCTACGACGTCGAGGCCACGGCCGAGCGCCTGCACGAGGCGCTGACCATGGACCCGCAGGAGCGCGCAGCGCGGGCCGAGCGTCTGCGCGAAGCAGCCCGGGTCGGCGCCCCGGAGGCCTGGTTCGCCGCCCAGCGCCGGCAGCTCCGGGCGGCGGCAGCCGCGCGCGCTCACCCCCTGCCTTAGGGCGTTGGGGTTGCGGTGCCCGTGAGCCGGTCCCGCAGCGCGGTCAGCGCCGCCGCCACCGCATCGGGTCCGCCGAGGATGAGGTCGGCGGCCTGGCGAACCTCGGGTGCGGTCTCGGAGCCGTGCTCGACGGCCACCGCCAGCCCGCCGAGTTCTCGCACGGCCGCGAAGGCCGGCAGGTCCCCGAGGTCGTCGCCGATGTAGGCGGCCGCCGTCGCCCCGCTCTCGCCCACCACCGCCCGCACGGTCGCTCCCTTGTCCCAGGGCACCGGAGGCCGCAGCTCGGCGACCAGCTTGCCCGGCTCGAGCTGCAGGCCGGTGTCGGCGGCCAGGCGACGGGTCGCCTCCTGCACGGCGCTCTCGGCGACCGCACGGTCGGCGGCGTTGCGCCAGTGCACCGCGACGGACAGGCCCTTGTCCTCGACCAGGACGCCGTCCAGACCGCCGAGGACGTGGACGAGGATCTCGCGAGCGCGGTCAACCTGCGCCTGCCAGGCCTCGGCCTCCGGTCGGGCCCTGGGCCGGCCGTCGCTCCACGACTGCAGCCCGTACAGGCCCAGCAGCCGAACGCCGGGCAACCGGACGCGGTCGGCCAGGAAGGCTGCCGGGCGGCCGCTGACGACCGCGACGACGCCGAGGCGTTGCGCGAGGTCGCCGACGACCTCCGCCAGGGCGTCGGGCAGGACGGAGGTCTGCGGGTCCTCGACGATCGGGGCGAGCGTGCCGTCGAAGTCGAGCAGCAGGGCGCTGCGCGGCGGATCGGCGGCGAGGAGGTCGAGCAGGTCGGCGAGCTCAGGCATGACGACGCTCGCCCGAAGAGGAGGCCCCACCGGCACCACCGGTCTCCGAGCGCAGCCGCTGCAGGAGCGGGATCGCAGCGATCTTCTCCTCGGTCAGGGACTCCCAGTCGATGCCGGCAGGTCGGCTGCGCAAGCCGTCGCAGCGCACGACACCCGCCGGGGTGACGATGAGATCGAGCGGGACGTCGTGATCCGTGGTCGGGATCCGGCCGGCTGGCAGCACCTGCACCTCGTGAACGGTGGTGGCGATGACCGTGCCGGGTCCGATCAGCCCGGCCGCCGAGGCGATGGCGAACTCCAGGTCGGCGAACCCGCCCCCCTTGCCGAGCCGCGCGCCGCTGGTGTCGACCGCAACGCAGCCCATCACGACCAGGTCGACGGGCTCGATCTCGTCGACCTCGACCGGTCGCCCATGCTCACCGGCGCCCTTGATCGAGGAGGCGGCTCGCGGCGACACCGTGAGCGCGGCCGGCTCGAGCGCGAAGAACGGCGCCTCGGAGGCCAGTCGCGGCACCGCCATGTACACGACCAACCCGTCTTCGAGCGCGCGCTGTCGCACAGGCCACTGCGGGCTGTCCGGATTGCACTTGACGGTGCCGGCCGACTGCCACTCCGAGGTCGCGCGCAGGTGCTCGGCCGCTCGCTCGGCACCGACGAAGTTGGGGATGCGGTTGCGCGCCCCTGGGAAGCGCGCGGCGCCGGCATCTTGCAGCGCGCTCCAGACCTCCTCGCGCAGGGCGCGCTTCGCCGCGAGGACCTCGGGATCGCCGCCGGCGTCGGCGCTGTGGTCGTGCGGGGTGCGGGCCATGGGAGCTCTCCCGGCTAGTGGATGCGGGCCTCGTGCGGGAGGCTGCGGATGATCTCCGCCTCGGCCTCGGCCAGCTCCGCGAGACGGCCGTCGACGTCCTCCCCCGGGCACTCGGCGCGGGCCAGCTCGACGAACAGGCGGTAGTGACCGGCCTCGCTGGCCGCGAGCTCGCGGTAGAAGGCGGCGAGGTCGGGCTCGGCGGTGTCATCGAGCGCGCGGCCGAGCAGGTGCAGCCGCTCCCAGCTGCGGGCCTCGATCAGCGCGGCGCACAGCAGCCGGTCCGCCAGCGCGGCGGCGCCTCCAGTGCGTCGCAGCTCCAGGAGCGCCGCGGCGTAGCGGTCGGGCCGATCGGCGGACAGCGTCCAGCCGCGGTTGCGCAGATGGCGCAGCACGGCGTCGAGGTGGCCGAGCTCCTCCTGGGCGAGCCGTGCCATGCGGCGGACGAGCTCGGTCCGCGCGGGCTCACGCGACAGCAGGCTGAGCGCGTTCAGCGCGGCCTTCTTCTCGGCGTGCGCGTGGTCGCTCATGGTCGACGGCAGGTCGGCCACGGCCACCTCCCCCCACCCGGGCGGTGTGGGCACCAGCAGCGCGTCGACGTGGGAGTCGGGGATGAGGTCGTAGGTCAAGGAGTTCCTCCGGTGGTCCTGGGACGGCTCGGCGGTGTGAGTCAGGTCTGCGACCAGTCGATGGCCATCGAGCCGCCGTCGCGCCCGCGCTCGACAGCGACCAGCTCGGCGAGGATCGACAGGGCGATCTCCTGCGGTGAGCGCCCGCCGATGTCCAGCCCGGCGGGGCTGTGCAGGCGCCGGACATGCGGCTCGGGAACCCCCGCCTCGCGCAGGCGGCGCACGGCCGAGGGGGCGTGCCGACGGCTGCCGAGCATGGCCACGTAGGCGGACTGGCTGGCCAGCGCGATGCGCAGAACCTCGTCAACCCATGGGGCGTCGTGGTCGCTGATGATCACCGCATCGCGCGGCCCGGGCGGCGCAGCCAGGAGGTAGCGGCCGGGATCGTCGGCCTTGACCTCCACGCCCGAGGCCACGCTCGCGTCGCCGCCGGGCGCGATCAGCATCGCGCGGCGGCCGAGGAAGCGCGCGAGCTCGGCGACCGCCCTGCCGACGGCGTTGGCACCGAGGACGAGCACGGCCGCCTCGGGCCGGTGCACCTCGGCGAACACCTCGATGGCGCGCTCGCGCCCGTGGCCCGGGAACGCGACCAGGCGGCGCAGCGGCCCCTCGTCGCTGAGGGCCTCAGCCGCCACCTGCACGCCGGCGGAGTCGAACTCGGAGCAGCCGAGGGTGCCGGCCACGATGACCTCGGCACCGTCCGCGTCCCTGCCCACCACGAGCTTCGCACCGGGGTGCGACGGCGCATCGCCCTCCACGGCGAGCACCGTCACGAGGACCACGACCTCGCCCCGGCCGCGGGCGCGCGCCAGCGCGTCGTAGACCTCCATCAGCCCTCCGCCGTGTCGATCGATCCGACGAGGTCCGCGACGGCCTCAGCGAGGAAGTCGCCGAGCAGCTCCAGGTCCGGCATGGCGCGCCGGTCGCCGAGGAGCCCGAAGAACATCCCGCCGACGTAGGACGTCACGGCGATCGACAGGGCCGCGTCGCCGGCCAGCGGGATGAAGGGGTAGCTGGCCTCGAGCGGAACGGCCTTGAGGTAGCGCGGCTGCTGGGGACCGGGCGCGTTGGAGAGCGCGAGGTTGTAGCGCTGCTCGGCCGATGCGAGCCGCGACGCGAGGGCGTGCAGGTTCGGCGGCGCGTAGCCGGCGAGCCGCACCAGGTCGTCGGCCGCCACCGCCTGCCGCGACTCGCGCAGGCCGGCCATCTCGCCCATCACCCGGTAGAGACGGGCCACCGGGTCCATCTCCATCACGGGCAGCGGAGCCAGGACCCCGACGACGCCATGGCCGATCGAACGCGCCTCGGTCACCTGCGCGCCGTGCTCGGGCAGGCGCTCGACGCGGACCGGCACCATCACGCGCAGGTCGAGGTCCTTGGTGTCGTGACCGCGCCAGCGCAGCAGGCGGCCCACCGCGTCGCCGACCACGGTCACGACGGCGTCGTTGATCGTGCCGCCGTAAGCGCGCCTGACGCGCCGCAGGTCCTCGAGGTCGATCCGGGCGGTGGCGAACCGCCGGTGCGGTGACAGCCGGACGTTGAGGGGGCTTGGCGGCGTTCGTCCCAGCGCCCGCAGAGCCAGCCGGGCGGCCGAGCCGGCGACGTCGCCCGCGGCGCGCACGGCGCGTCCCGGAGCGGTCACGAGGCCGGCGACGCCGCGACCCGCCTCCAGCAGCCGGTCGACGCCTTCGCGCACGGCGGAAGCGGCGACCTCGCCCGGGCTCGCCGGCTCCTCGGGCGTCCAGGGCCGCACCGGCACCGGATCGGGGCCGGGATCGGGATCGGAGTCGAGCAGCAGGGAGAAGATGTCCACCTCCTGGGCGGCCGCGGCCAGGTGCACCTTGCGCAGCACCCCGGTCCGTCCTCCCTCGAGGCCCTCGATGACGTACAGCTCCCACAGCGGCCTACGACGGTCGAGGGGACGGCTGATCAGGCGCGCGAGCAGGTCCGCCAGCTCCTCCGGGCCGCCCGGCGCGGGCAGGGCGGCATGCCGCAGGTGGTAGGAGAGGTCGAACTCCGGGTCGTCGACCCAGGTCGGGCGCAGGCCGAGCGGCGCCGGCTGCACACGCTGGCGCGCCTTCGGAAGCCGGTCAAGCCGCGCGGCGAGGGTCTGGCTCACGGCCGAGAACTCGAGCCCCGGCGCGAAGACGCCGAGCCCGCCGGTCTGGAGGGGAGCGACGGGCGTCTCGAGCGCCAGGAAGGAGGCGTCGAGCACCTGGAGCCGGTCGTTCGCCATCGCTCGCCAGCCTAGACGAGCAGGCCGCGCCGTCCGCACGCGGCGCAAACCGGTCCGATCGGGCACGCGACGGCAGTGGGGCGCTGGTCTAGGCTCACTCGCTCGCCGCGGGGTCCGCGGCCCCCTCCTGGTGGAGGGCCAACAACGCAGTCTGCTCTCTCGAGGTCCCTCGTGCGCTCCCGAGCTGTGCCCCTTCTGGTAGCCCTTGTCCTGGCAGCGACCGCCGCCCCGTCCACGGCCCTGCAATCGGAGGCTCCCCCGGGCGGAGCCCACAACGCCGAAACCGGCGCCTCTGAGGACGTCAGCGCGCAGGCCGAGACGGCCCTCGAGCTGCAGTCGACCAGCGCGGCGGGGCCCACCCTGACGGCCTCGACGCCGGTCGCACCGGGCGTGCAGCGGCTGAGCTACCGGCTCAACCGCTCCGGGGGCGCTCCCGTGTTCGCGGAGGTCCTCCAGGTCCAGCGCCGCGACGACGTGCGGATCACCGCCGAGCTCGGGCAGGGCACCGTGCGCGGCCTCGAGACCGTCCGTGACATGAACCGCCGGCTCCAGCCGCGCGGTCGGGTCGCGATGATCAACGGCGGCTACTGGCTGAACCAGCCGGTGGGCGAGCCCAACAGCTACTTCGCCTGGGGCGGCCGCCTGGTGTCCGAGTCGGAGACCCAAGGCGATCAGCAGCGCGGCGCACGCGGCACCTTCGCCGTAGGCGCCCTCGGGCCGATCATCGACCGCATCGACGCCAAGGTGCATCTGCGCCAGTTCTGGCCCGACCGCGAACCGACGGGGCTGCCGATCACGGGCGTCAACCGGCTCGACCGCACCACCTGGTTCAACGCCGACGGCCCCGACGCGCTGTACCTGTACACACCGGAGTTCGGCACCTCCGTGACTGTGCCCTCCGGGCGCGGCAACGCGACGGCCATGCCGCTGCCTGGGCTGGTGGTCCCGGCCGTCGGCGCCGGCACGCGCGTGCCGACCCGTCAGTTCCTCCAGCTGAGCCCCGGCCAGTCGGTGGGCATCCCAGCCGATGGCGCGCTTCTGCTGGCCTACGGGCAGGCGCGCAACTCCGTCGGCCGGCTGTGGGAGACGACCGGCACGACCGTGCAGGCCGTCACGGACATCACCTTCCCCGAGCGCAAGCGGCCCGAGCAGTGGGGCGAGGTGCTCGAGGGCCTTGCGGCCGGGCCGCTGATCGTCCGCGAGGGGCAGATGACCAACCCCGACTCGTGGGCGACCGAGGGCTTCCCGAGCAGCCACACCGCCGGACCTTCGCCCCGATCCGCGATCGGCGTTCGCGCCGACGGGACCACCCTGATGGTGGCCGTCGACGGCCGCCAGTACGACCCGTCGCCCCCGGCCGGGCAGCCGCCGCTGTACGGCTCCGCCGGCCTGACGATGCGCGAGCTGGCGCAGATGATGATCGACCTCGGCGCGGTGGACGCCCTGGCCCTCGACGGAGGGGGCTCAACCCAGCTGAGCGTCGACGGGATCATCCGCAACCGGCCCTGCTCTGCGCTGCGTGCCTGCGGTCCCCTGCGCCCGGTGGCGACCGGTCTCGCGGTTGTGCACGACTACGAGCACCAGGCCACCGAGCGGCTGTCCGGGTCGGGCCGCGAGGCCACGGCCGCAGCGGTCGCGCTCGCCGCCTACCCGGAGGGCTCCGACGACGCCGTGCTGGCCTCGGCCGGAGACTTCCCCGACGCCCTGGCGGGCGGGCCGCTGGCCAGCGCGCTCGGGGCACCGCTGCTCCTGACCGGGCGCGACCGGCTCGCCGACGTGACCCAGCAGGCGCTGCGGCAGCTCGGGGTCCGACGGATCACCCTGCTCGGCGGCTCGGCGGTCATCAGCGACGGGCTCGCGCAGGCCCTCCAGCGCGCCGGCTTCGAGGTGCGGCGCAGGGCGGGCACCGGACGGGTCGAGACGTCCGCTTCGATCTCGCGCCTGATGGGCGAGCGCCACGAGCGGATCTTCCTCGCGGCCGCGGGCGACTTCCCGGACGCGCTGAGCGCCGCCGCGCCCGCCGGGCTGCTCCGCAGCCCGATCCTCCTGACCAACCGCGACCGCCTGCACCCGGCGGCCAGGGAGGAGATCGCGCGGGCTCGCCCCGCCGAGGTCGTGATCGTCGGCGGCACCGGCGTGATCGGCGCGCCGGTCGAGGCCGAGCTGAGGGCGCTCGGGGTGGCCGTGCGACGGCTGTCCGGCAGCGACCGCTTCGGCACCGCGCGGGCGATCAACGAGTGGGCCGCCCAGACCATCCCGGACCTCAACCCCAGCCGGCTGGTGGTCGCACGAGGCGATGCCTTCCCCGACGCGCTCGCCGGCGGTCCGTTCGCGGCGTCCCAGCGCAGCCTGCTGATGATCGTGCCGGCGGACAACGTGCGGCTCGCTCCGCACACGGCCGCGTACCTGGACGCGCGCGCACCCGAGCTGTCGCTGATCACGTTGCTGGGGGGCCTCGGAGTGATCAGCTCCTATCAGCACTGGCAGCTGGATCAGGTCGCGCGCTAGAAGACCCGCGCGCCGGAAGACCGCAGTGCTTAGACTTCCGGCCGGCAGTACGATCCTCGCCCCTGCGGGGCGGCTCAGGAGGGCGGCGGGTGAGCGATACGGCTCAGATCCACGACCACGTCGGCGAGGGCGCTGCCCACGAGTGCGACCTGCTGATCATCGGCTGCGGTCCCGCCGGGCTCTACGGCGCCTACTACGCCGGCTTCCGGGGCCTGAAGGTCACGATCATGGACTCGCTGCCCGAGCCCGGCGGCCAGGTCTCCGCGCTGTACCCGGAGAAGCTGATCTATGACGTGGCCGGGTTCCCCGCGATCAAGGGCCAGGACCTGATCGACAACCTGGTCGAGCAGGCGAACCAGTTCTCCCCCACCTACATGCTGGGCCACCGCGCGGAGGACCTGCGCCACTCCGAGGACGGCGAGACCGTCATCGTCCGCAGCCACAAGAACACCACCGTCACCTGCAAGGCGGTGCTGATCACGGGCGGCATCGGGACCTTCACCCCGCGGCCGCTGCCGGACGCCGAGGAGTTCGAGGGCCGCGGCCTGCGCTACTTCGTGCCCAAGCTCGAGGAGCTGCGCGACCTCGACGTCCTGATCGTCGGCGGCGGCGACTCGGCCTTCGACTGGGCACACAACCTGCAGGGCATCGCGCGCTCGATCACGCTGATCCACCGGCGCGATCGCTTCCGGGCGCACGAGCACACGGTCCAGCAGGTGCTGAACTCCTCCGTCGACGTCCGCGTCTTCACGGAGGTCGCCAAGATCTTCGGCGACGAGCGCGGGATCACCGCCGTCGAGGTGTTCAACAACCGCACCGACGAGCGCGACAAGCTCGAGGTGCAGGCCGTCGTGGCCGCACTGGGCTTCACCGCCGACCTCGGGCCGCTGCAGCGCTGGGGGCTGGAGCAGGAGAAGCGCCACATCGTCGTCGACACGACCATGCGCACCAGCCTCGACCGCGTGTTCGCCGCCGGTGACATCACCGAGTACGAGGGCAAGGTGCGCCTGATCTCGGTCGGCTTCGGCGAGGCCGCCACGGCGGTCAACAACGCGATGACGGTGATCGACCCGACCGCCAAGCTGTTCCCGGGCCACTCCTCCGACGTGAAGTAGGCCCGGAGCGCGGTCAGCGCCGGCCGCGGCGTGCGCGGGCCCTGCGGGTCTCGGCGGCGCGCTCCATGGCTTGGCGGCGGCGCTCCCGCTCCTCCCGGTCGGCCTGGAGCTTGAGGTAGCGCTCCCAGCGCTCTGCCGTCAGCAGCCCCGACTCGAGCGCCTCGGCGATCGCGCAGCCGGGCTCGCCGTTGTGGGTGCAGTCGCTGAAGCGGCAGGCGGCGGCGATCTCCTCGACATCGCTGAAGAGCGCGGCCTCGGGCTCCTCGTCCTCGCCGGTCCAGGTGCCGATGCTGCGCAGGCCCGGGGTGTCGATGAGCAGCGCACCGCTGGGCAGCTCGACCAGCTGGCGATGGGTTGTGGTGTGCCTTCCGCGGCCGTCCGCGCGGACCTCCCCGGTCTCCAGCAGCTCACGCCCGGCGAGGGCGTTGGCGAGCGTGGACTTCCCGCCGCCCGAGGCGCCGATCAGGACCAGGGTGGAGCCCGGCCGGAGGTAGGGTCGAAGCCGCTCCAGCCCGACGCCGGAGCGGGCGCTCAACCACACCAGGCCTGCTCCGCCGACTTCGTCGGCCAGGTCATCGGCGATCGCCTGCGGGTTGGCGCATGCGTCTGCCTTGCTGAGGACGACCACGGGGTGGGCGCCGCTGCTGTGCGCCAGCGACAGCAGGCGGTCGAGCCGGCGGACGTTCACAGCGACATCGATCGGGACCACGATCAGGACCACGTCGACGTTGGCGGCCATGACCTGCGTTCGCGACTCGTCGGCGTCGCCGGCGGTGCGCACGAGGGCGGTGCGCCGGCTGAGCAGGCGCTCCAGCAGCGTGGGCCCGCCCGCCGGATCGGGTCTCAGCACCGCCCAATCGCCGACCACGGGTGCCTCCAGCGGGTCCATCAGCCGGCGGAAGCGCGGGTGCTTGCGCGCGCGCACCTGCTCCGTGCCCACGAGGGCGTCAACCCAGCCGCCGCGGTAGACCCGGGCTATGCGGGCGGGGAGGTCGCCGGGCGCGGCGAGTACCCGGTACTCGGAGGTGCGCTCGGCATCCCAGCCGAGGCGTTCGAGCGCTGCGAAATCGGGGAGCTCAGGCACAAGCCACTCGCCGAGATGGGACTGGAGCGGATGACCGGATTCGAACCGGCGACCTTCTCGTTGGCAACGAGATGCTCTAACCAGCTGAGCTACATCCGCACAGGGCCGCAAGCCCGCGATGCGCGGTCATAGTGCCGCGTGGCGCCGCCGAGCGCAACCGCGCCCCCTATCCCGCGCCGCAGCGAGGCGACCGGCTCAGCGAGGGGGTCAGCGATCGGGGTCAGCGACCGGTCGAGCCGAAGCCGCCGCTGCCGCGCGGCGACGGCGGCAGCTCGGACACCTCCACCACACGGACCTCCTCGACCCGCTGCACGACCAGCTGTGCGATGCGATCGCCGCGGCGTATGTGCACGGGCTCGGACGGGTCGAGGTTGATCAGGATCACCCTGATCTCCCCCCGGTAGCCCTCGTCGATCGTGCCCGGAGCGTTCACCAGCCCGACCCCGTGCTCCGCCGCCAGGCCCGACCGCGGGTGGACCAGCCCCACGTGACCCGCCGGCAGTGCGATGGCGATGCCGGTGGGCACGACGGCGCGCTCGCCGGGCTGGAGCGTGACGTCATCGCGGGCGCGCAGGTCCAGGCCCGCGTCGCCGGGATGTGCCCGCTCGGGCAGCGGCAGCTCCGGGTCGAGGCGGCGGACGGCCAGCGACGCCGAGACGCGCCGGGCCCCGGTCTCGGTCAGCGGCTTGGACAGGTGCAGCTCCTCCACGAACACCCCATCGGCGAGTCGGAGACGCGCGGGCAGCCCGGCGTCAAGACGGTAGCCGCGCGCGAGGTAGAAGCCCTCGGTCCCCGTGCCGCCCCGGACCGTGAGGGTCAGCAGGTCCAGTCCGCGGTCGCGGGCGGCGGCCTCGATCTCGTCCAGGACGGCCCCGCCGACACCCGAGCCCGACCACTGCGGGTGGCGCTGGAGCCGTTTGACGGTGCCGCGGTGACGGTGCAGGTCGAGGGTGTTGGTCTCGAGGAAGCCGAGACCGATCGGGCGGTCCCCGTCGAAGGCGGCCACGAGGTCGTCAACACCGGCGCGCACGCGCTCGAAGGCGGCCTCGGCGACCGGCCGCACATCCTCGGCCGTGACGGGTGGGACGAAACCGACCGCCCCGCCGGCGTTCGACACGTCCGCCCACAGCGCGATCAGCCCCTCCACGAGGGCGGGGTCCAGCGGGGGGTTGCGGCGCACGAGCACGGGATCTCCTCACGGGCCGACCGAGGGACGCATGCTGCTGCGGCCGGCGCCGCGCGCATTGAACAGCGGGGACCCGGCGTGGTCGAACCCGAGGAAGCGCCAGATTGGCCCCCGGCGGGCGATCTGCCACACTAGGCACGCTGCGCCAAGGCGCCCCGCTTCCGCGCCCCCGGAGGAATGCCGGGGACCCGGCCCTGCGCCGACTAGACTCCGGCCGAGCCAGCCCTGAGCCGCTCGACGGACAGCGCGGCCACCGTCAGGCTTGTTTGACATGGAGGACACATGAGGCTCCGTCGCCCGGTTCGAAAGGACCTCGCGCGGGTGGCGCTGGTCTTGGGGCTGATCCTGCTCCTGGCGGCGTGCGGACGTACCGACATCTCGGAGCTGCCGCAGGACGCGCTCAGCCCGGACGGACCGGTGGCGGCGGCACAGGATCGCCTGTGGAACCAGGTGTTCACGATCGCCGTCGTGGTGTTCGTCTTGGTGCAGAGCCTGCTCATCTTCGCGATGCTCCGGTTCCGCGCCCGCGGCAACGAGACCGAGCTGCCCCGTCAGTACGCAGGCAACACCCGGCTTGAGATCGCCTGGACTCTGGTTCCGGCCCTGATCCTGGTCTGGATCGCGGTCCCGACCGTGCAGACCATCTTCCAGCTCGCAGAGGCAGCCCCGGAGGGCGAGCGCGTCGACGTGCGCGTCGTGGGCAAGCAGTACTGGTGGCAGTTCGAGTACCCCGGCACCGGCGTGGTGACCGCCAACGAGATGGTCATCCCGATCAACACGCCGATCGAGGTCGAGCTGGACGGCATCGGCGCCTACGAGGACGCAAACGGCAACGAGCAGCGCGACGCCGACCTGGTGCTGCACTCCTTCTGGGTGCCGCGGCTGGCCGGCAAGCTCGACTACGTGCCGAACCACAAGCGCTTCCTGCGGATCGAGGCCGACGAGCCCGGCGTGTACCGCGGGCAGTGCGCCGAGTTCTGCGGCCTTTCGCACGCCAACATGCGCTTCTACGTCCGCGCCGTCGAGCAGGCCGAGTTCGACGCCTGGCTCGAGCAGCAGGCGGCGGACGCGCGTGAGCCGCAGACCGAGCAGGAGCAGCTCGGCTACGACCTCGTCGGCGCGAACTGCGTCGCCTGCCACTCCGTGCGCGGGCACGAGGCCAACGGCGGCAGCCGGGTCGGCCCCGATCTGACCCACTTTGCCGGACGCGACGAGTTCGCCGGCGCCATCTTCCGCACCGACGACACCGAGCAGCTCAAGCGCTGGATTCAAAACCCGCAGAGGGAGAAGCCCGGCGCTCAGATGCTGCCGTTCCCCGACTTCACCGACGAGGAGCTCGACGCCCTCGCCGCCTACCTCCAGAGCCTGGACTAGGAGGAGCCCGCCGTGACCGCCCTCGACGAGCAGCGCACCGCCGAGTCGCGCGTTCGCTACCGGCCGCTTGCAACCACCGGTTGGCGCAGCTGGTTGACGACCGTCGACCACAAGAAGATCGGCATCATGTACTTCGTGACGTCGATGACGTTCTTCGTCGTCGGCGGCATCGAGGCGCTGCTGATCCGTGCCCAGCTGGCGGGCCCTGAGGGGACGCTGCTGTCCGCAGACGCCTACAACCAGATCTTCACGATGCACGGCCTGACCATGATCTTCTTCGTGGTCATGCCGCTCGGGTCGGCGTTCTTCAACTACCTGCTGCCGCTGATGATCGGAGCGCGCGACGTCGCGTTCCCGCGGCTGAACACCTTCAGCTACTGGGTGTTCCTGTTCGCCGGGCTGTTCCTGTACTCGAGCATCCTGTTCGGCGGCACCCCCGACGGCGCCTGGACCGGATACGCGCCGCTGAACCTCACCGGGCCCGACCCGGCGGGGCTCAACTTCGTGACGGACCCGCACAACTCGCGGATGCTCTTCTACTCGATCGGCCTGCAGATCGCGGGTGTGGCCTCGCTGGCCTCGTCGGTGAACTTCATCGTCACCATCCTGAACATGCGGGCACCCGGCATGACGATGATGCGCCTGCCTGCGTTCATCTGGATGACGCTGGTGACGTCGTTCATCATGCTGTTCGCCCTGCCGATCATCGGTGTGGCGCTGTGGGAGATGATGTTCGACGTCGGCTACGGCGCGAACTTCTTCCGCCTGGAAGCCGGCGGGGACCCGATCCTGTGGCAGCACCTGTTCTGGCTATTCGGGCATCCCGAGGTCTACATCATGATCCTGCCGGCCTTCGGGATCGTGTCCGAGGTCCTGCCGGTGTTCAGCCGCAAGCCGCTGTTCGGCTACACCGCGGTGGTGTTCTCCGGCATCGCGATCGGCTTCATGGGCTGGGGCGTGTGGGCCCACCACATGTTCACCGCGGGCCTGGGGCCGGTCGCCAACACGGCCTTCGGTCTGTCCACGATGTTCATCGCGGTCCCTGCACCACGGCATCCGCAATTTCCGGATTGCCGATCACCACCGTATTGGCGGG
>CAZVUW010000057.1:0-21237 GCA_964629825.1 uncultured Actinomycetota bacterium | reverse complement strand
ACAGAGGGCGTAGCGACAGGAAGGGGGTGCATCAGGTCGGCCCATCGCAGCGGCGACTTCTGTCGGAGCGGCCGTCAACGCGGTTCGCGCCGCGCTCGGTGCATCAGGTCGGCCCATCGCAGCGGCGACTCCTGGCAGCCGCCCAGGACCCGCGGAAGGGGACCAGCCGGATGCGTGAACCGCCGCCGGTCAGGCGCGGCGGCGGCGCAGGGCGAGGAGGCCGGCGGCGCCGGTGGCGATGAGGGCGAGGCCGGGAAGGGTGTAGCCGGCGCCCGTGCGCGGGAGCTCGGAGCCCGAGCCGCTGGAGCCGCCCGAGCCGCCGACGCTGGTGCCGCCGCCGGAGGAGCCGTTGGGCTGCGTCGTGGAGGTGGCGGCGGCGACGGCGGCCTCGGCCTGGGCGAGGGTGAGCTCCAGGGTGGGGACGGGGTCGTCGAAGGCGGCCACGGCGACACCGGCGGCAGCGGCCGCGGCGCCGGCGCCCTCGACCGTGTCCTCGCCGTCGCCGGCGGTCACGCAGATCTCCAGCGGGGTGCCCGCGGCGCCGCAGGTCGACTCGCCGGGCGCAACCTCGGCCGTGTCGTAGACCCCGGTGGTCGGGTTGAAGACGCGGACGGTCACCTCGGGGGCGGTGAAGGACGCCTCGGCGTTCTTCTGGTCGGTGCTGGCGGTCGCGGACGCCTCGCCGATCTCCAGGATGACCAGTCCCTCGGGCGCCTCGGGCGGGTTGTTCGCCTCGGTCGGGGCGACGACGATCACGGTGCCGTGAGCGGTGGCGGTGGCGGTCGTCTTGCCGTCCGCGTCGTCGGAGGTGGTGGTCGTGGCGCCCCCGCTGATCGCGGCGATGGGCTGGTGCTCGGAGTCCTCGATCAGTCGTGTGAGGGCCGCGAGCAGGCGCTCGACGAGCTCGGGGTCGTCGACGTCGTCCGGCAGGGCCTCCAGGGCCGCGACCAGCGCCTCCAGCCCCGTGCGGTAGGCCTCGTCAGCGATCGCATCCGGCGGAGCGAGCAGCTCGGCGGACAGAGCGTGGCCCTCACCGCGGGCCGACGAGGTGTGGGAGCCGACGCTGGCCTGCGCCCGCGCCCCGCCGATCTCACCGAACAACCCGGGCCATGGGTCCTGGGGGAGAGCGGTCGGATCGACCTCGTCCTCGGCTGCGCCGCCGGGCGCGAAGGCCTCAGCGGAGTCGGCCAGGAGCAGCGCTCCCGCACCGCTGGCGCAGGCGTTGCCGCGGGTCGTGCCGCAACCGTCATCCGACGGGCCGGACTGCACCGCGGCCTCCGCGAAGCCGAAGGTGACCTCCTCGCCCTCCATGCCGATCTCAAGGCCGAGCGCCCGCCCGACGCCGACGAACGTGTGATCAGCGTGCGCGGGGGCCGCCACCAGAAGCACGAGGGCGGCAGCCAGCAGCGCGGTCACACGTGCCTTGGTCACTGCCCGTCGTCCCTCCCCGAAGTGCCTGCGTCTGCAGCAAACCTAGTCCATCGGGCTCGGGATCGCAGCGACCGCCTCCAGCAGCTGCTGCTGCTCGTCCTCGGGGAGACTGGACGCCTGTACACCCGTCCGCACCATGTCGACCAGTGCGGGGGGCGGAAGGCCCATCTCGCGGACCGCGACGCGGTACTCGCCGGTCAACGTCGTGTTGAACATCGGCGGGTCGTCCGAGCCCAGCGTCACCTTCACCCCGGCCGCCAGCAGGTCCGGCAGCGGGTGCTCGGCGTAGGAGGCGACCACACCCAACCGCAGGTTCGAGGTCGGGCAGACCTCCAGCGGTATGCCGCGGTCACGCACCAGCGCCACCACCTCGGGGTCGTCGATGCAGCGCACGCCGTGGCCGATCCGCTCGGCGCCCAGAACCTCCACCGCCTGGCGCACCGAGTCGGCGTCCGAGGTCTCGCCGGCGTGCGGGAGGGAGCGCAGACCCGCCGAGCGGGCCATCGCGAACGCCTCGGCGTAGTCCCGCCGCGGGTAGCCGATCTCCGGGCCGCCGAGGCCGAACCCCACAACGCCGTCTAACCGGCCCTGCTCCAGCGCCGCCAGCACCATGCGCGCGGTCTCGACGCCCGCCTCTGGGCCGAACTCGCCGGGGATGTCGGTCACCCAGCGCAGCTTGGTGCCGGTGGCGGACTCGGCCTCGGCGCGGCCCTGCTCCACGCCCTCGAACACCGCCTCGATGGGGATGCCGCGGCGGCTGTGGTTGTAGGGCGTGAAGGTCACCTCGGCGTAGGCGACGTTCTGGCGTGCGAGCTCCTCGCCGAGCTCGCGGACGATCAGGGCGAAGTCCTCGGCCGTCCGGAGGTTGTCGCAGACCGCGTAGTAGACCTCCACGAAGTGGTCGAAGTCCCGGAAGCGGTAGAAGTCGCGCAGGGCCTCGAGGTCGGCGGGCAGCGACGTCGTGCGGTGACGACGGGCCAGCGCGAGGAGAGTCTCGGGGCGGACCGACCCCTCCAGGTGCAGGTGCAGATCGACCTTGGGCAGGGCCGCGATGAAGCTCTCTAAGTCGTCCATATGACCCGGGACGCTACCGCCGGGCCACCGCTACGGGCCAGGCGTCCCCAACGCGCCGACCCGGCGCGGCCACGACCTCAGGCCACAGGCGCGGCGACCTCAGGCCAGATGCGGCGACGCGGCCAGGAACTCCGCCTCCAGCTCGCCGAGCTCGGTCGACGGCGGCCCGTCGCCCCAGAACTCCAGCAAGATGCGGTGCCAGTTGGCGCGCGCCCGCAGCCGCCCGAGGATCGAGTTGACTCCCCACTGGATGCGGTTCAGCAGCAGGTAGTCGGGTGGCAGGTTCAGCTTGCGCAGGACGTCGAGGGGCCCGGCACGCGGATCCGTCACCGAGCGGATGACATCGCGGGCGAACTCGGGGGTGTAGGTCCACTCCCGGTCCTCGATGATCGCGGAGTTGAACAGGCGAAACCAGCCCATCAGCTCCTCGGCATCGGTGCGGTGGCCCTCCGGCACGAAGCCGGCCTCGCGCAGCACCTCGAGCATCCGGTCGGTGTCGCCGTCCATCACCGCGCGCAGCTGGCGGCGCATGTGGTCGCGCGTTCGCGAGGGGAACAGCTTGACGCTGCCGAAGTCCAGGAAGACCACGGTGCCGTCGTCGGGGAACAGGTAGTTGCCCGGATGCGGGTCTGCGTTGAACAGCCGGAAGCGGTCGAGCGAGCCGAACACGAAGCGGTAGATGATCTCGCCGTAGCGCTGCCGCTCCTCCTCGGTCGTGGTGCGGAGCATCTCCTCGAACGAGCGGCCCGCCATGTAGGTGGTCGTCAGCACCCGCGGTCGGCACCAGTCGTGGTGGACCTGCGGGATGCGGATGAACGGGTGCCCGTCGTAGCGCTCGGCGAAGGCGTGCTGATACTGGGCCTCGCGCTGGTAGTCGAGCTCGTCGATCAGGCGCGACCGCATCTCCTCCATAAGCGGGCGCACCTGGAGGTTGGGGGAGATGATCCGAGCCAGCGGCGCGAAGGCCTCGGCGTTGGAGAGGTCGGCCTCGATCGCCTCCGCGACGCCCGGGTACTGGACCTTTGTGACCACCTCGGTGCCGTCAGGCAGCTGGGCCCGGTGGACCTGGCCGATGCTGGCGCTGGCGATCGGCACCGGATCCCAGCGCGCGAACACCTGGTCAGGCGGCGCTCCGAACTCGTCCGTGATCACGCCGGCGATCTGCTCGGCCTCGACCGCGGGGGCGGCATCGCGCAGGTCCGAGAGCACCTCGTGATAGGTGGCCTGCACCTCCGGCGGCAGGTCGAGGTCCACGAACGAGGCGATCTGGCCGATCTTCATGGCCGCGCCCTTCATGGAGCCGAGCAGCTCGAGCATCTTCTCGGCGGTCGCGGCGTGGAACTCCTCGTCGGCGTCACGGTCGCGCAGCCGGCGCACCCGCGAGGTCAGGTAGCCCGCCCCCGTCGAGGCCGACAACCGGGCCAGCCCGGCGCCGCGCTGCACGCGCCCGCCAAGCGGCTTGGCGGGCTTGCGCCGGTTGTTTCCGCGCGCAGGCGGGTCTTCGGGGTGAGGGGGAGCGCCCATATCCCCAGTGTGCCTTCGCCACGTAGGCCCCTCGGGCGGTAGCGTCGTTGACCATGCCCTTCGATACCGCCGCCACCGCCGCCGCCGTCGACATCGCCCGCTCCGCCGGGGAGCTCCTGCTGCGCATCCGTGCGGAGATCTCCGGCGCGGACCCGCGGCTGCTGCGCCAGCGCGGCGACGACGAGAGCGACCGCCTGATCTTGGACGAGCTCGCACGGCGCTTCCCCGACGACGCCGTCCTCAGCGAGGAGCGTCGCGACGACGGCGCCCGCCTGGATGCCCGGCGCGTGTGGATCGTCGACCCGCTCGACGGCACCCGCGAGTTCTCGGAGCCCCCGCGCGACGACTGGGCTGTCCACGTCGCGCTGGTCAGCGACGGCGAGCTGGCGGCCGGCGCCGTCGCGCTGCCCGCGCAGGGCCAGGTGCTCAGCACCGCCGATGACTTCGGACCTCTGCCGCCGCTGCCGGAGGTGCCGCGGCTGCTCGTCTCGCGCACGCGTCCCCCGGAGTTCACCGAGGCCGTCCGAGCCCGAGTGGGCGGCGAGCTGGTGCCCATGGGCTCGGCCGGCGCCAAGGCCATGGCGGTCGTGCAGGGGCGGGCCGAGGTCTACGCGCACGGCGGCGGCCAGTTCGAGTGGGACTCGGCGGCGCCGGCGGCCGTGGCCATGGCCGCGGGGCTGCACGTCTCGCGCATCGACGGCTCGCCGCTGCGCTACAACCAGCCGGACCCGTGGCTGCCTGACCTGCTCATCTGCCGTCCGGAGCTGGCCGAGGCGGTCCTGTCTGCGGTGGCCGAGAACGGCCTCTAGACACCCCGCGGCACACCCGCCGTTCCGGCCGGCCCGTAGCCGACCGCGGCCGACTTCGGCTGCCAGCCGGCGACCGACAGGCGCCCTAGCCCTCCCGGAGCCTCGCGAACGCATCCAGCGCGTCCGGGTTGGCGAGCGCATCGCGGTTCACGACGTCCTCGCCGTCGAGGACCTGGCGCACGGCCAGCTCGACCTTCTTGCCGCTGATCGTGTACGGGATCTCCGGCACGGCGTAGATGTGGCGCGGCACGTGCCGCGGCGTCGTCTCGGTGCGGATCCGCTCCTTGATGCGCTTGATCAGGTCTTCATCCAGGACCGCGCCCTCGGCGAGGACGCAGCACAGGACGACCTCGACGTCGCCCTCCACCCGGCGCCCGACCACGATCGAGTCGACGACCTCCGGCAGCCCCTCGATCGCGCGGTAGATCTCGGCGGTGCCGATCCTGACCCCGCCCGGGTTGAGCGTGGTGTCGCTGCGCCCGTAGATGACGACACCGCCGTGCTCGCGGATCTCGATGAAGTCGCCGTGCGTCCACACGCCGGGGTTCTGCTCGAAGTAGGCGGCGCGATAGCGGCTGCCGTCGGGGTCGTTCCAGAACCCGACCGGCATGGACGGGAAGGGCTTGGTGCAGACCAGCTCGCCCTTCTGCCCGATGACGGGCCGGCCGTCGAGATCCCAGGCCTCGACCGCCATGCCGAGGGCGCGGGCCTGGAGCTCGCCGCGGCGCACGGGCAGCGTCGGCACGCCGAGGGCGAAGCAGCCGATGATGTCGGTGCCGCCGCTGATGCTGGCCAGCTGCACGTCTGAGGAGACGGCGTCGTAGACCCAGTCGAACTGCTCGGGGTTCAGCGGCGAGCCCGTGGAGCCGATCGTCCGGATGCCCGACGGATCCGCCACCTCTCCGGGCCGCAGGCCGGCCTTCTCGCAGGCGGCCAGGAAGCGTGGGCTGGTCCCGAACTGGGTGATGCCGGTGCGCTCGGCCAGCTGCCACAACGTCGTCAGATCTGGATGGGACGGGCTGCCGTCGTACAGGACGATGCTCGCCTCCGAGGCCAGCGCGGAGACCAGCCAGTTCCACATCATCCAGCCGCAGGTGGTGAACCAGAACACCGTGTCGCCGGGCTGCACGTCGGTGTGGAGGCGGTGCTCCTTCAGGTGCGTGATCAGCGTGCCGCCCACGCCGTGGACGATGCTCTTCGGCACACCTGTCGTGCCGGACGAGTACATGACGTACAGCGGGTGGTCGAAGGGCACCTGGACGAACTCCGGCTCGTCCGCGTCATGGCCCAGCAGGTCGTCGTAAGAGATCACCGACGGGTGCTCGACCGGCGCGTCCACGCCGGCGAAGTCCACCCGGACGAGGTGCTCGACCGGCACGGTCTCGAGCACCTTGGTGATGACGTGTGCCAGGGCGTGCGGCCGGCCGTTGTAGCGGTAGCCGTCGGTGAAGCACAGGACCTTCGGCCGGATCTGTCCGAAGCGGTCGACGATGCCCATCGGGCCGAAGTCGGGGGAGCAGGAGGACCAGATCGCCCCCAGCGAGGTGGCTGCCAGCATCAGGATGACCGTCTCGACGCAGTTGGGCAGCACCGCGGCGACGCGGTCGCCCTCCGCAACCCCGAGGCGCCGCAGCCCCTCCTGGGCGCGTGCGACCCGGCGTCGCAGCTCGTCGAAGGTGACGACCTCGTCGTCGCGGCCCTCGCCCGTGCCGACCAGCGCGACCGCGTCGTCGCGGCGGCGCAGCAGGTTCTCGGCGAAGTTGAGCCTGGCGCCCGGGAACCACTCGGTGCCCGGCATCCGCGGCTCGCCCATCACCCGTTCGTAGGGGCTGCTGGCGATGACCCCGCAGTGCTCCCAGACGGCCGCCCAGAAGCCCTCGAGGTCGTCCACGGACCAGCGCCACAGCTCCTCATAGGAGTCGCGGCCCACCGCCGCGGCGAAGTGGGCTAGGGCGGTCGCCTCGGCGCGTTCGCGCGAGGGGGTCCAGATGACGTCTTGCATGGCGAAGCTCCCCGAGTCCTAGGACTGCGGGGAGCATGCCACGTGCTTGAGGGGCGGGAGCCCGGACGAGCCCCCGGGTGGTGCCGGCGTGCCTACTTGGCCAGGATCTCGCCGCGGACGGGGGCGGTGCCGCTGGCCGTCATGCCGACCTTGCGTGCGGCGGCCTCGGAGAGGTCGATGACACGGCCGCCGTGGAAGGGCCCGCGGTCGTTGATGCGAACCGTGACCTGGGCGCCGTTGTTGAGGTTGGTCACCCGCACGAGCGTGCCGAACGGCAGGGTGCGGTGTGCCGCCGTGAGGGCGTTGCGGTCGAAGGTCTGGCCGCTGGCCGTCCGTCGACCGTGGAAGCCGGGGCCATACCAGCTCGCGCGGCCCTCGAAGGAGCCGACGACCTTCTCGGCGGGCTCGGGCGCGGGCTTCGGGGCCGGCGGCTTGGGGGCCGGCTGGCCGTTCAGCGCCGCGGCCAGCTGCGCCACGACGAAGTCGCTTGCGGCGGTCTTGCCGCCGACGACCACGCCGCCGCCCCAGCGGTCGATGTTGTCGCGCAGGAAGTCGTCCACGCTGCCCGCCAGCGACTGGGACGGGACCAGCACCAGGGGGCTGCGCAGGTCCCCGGCGAGCGCGCCGGCGGCCAGGGCGTCGGGGAAGTTCGAACCGGTTGCGAAGACGACCTGGCGCTCATCGTGGGGGTTGCGGGCCAGGGCGTTCTCGGCCAGCTCCACGGAGGTCTCGTAGCGGGACGTGCCCGCGATGCGCTCGACGGGGTAGCCGAGGTCGCGGATGCGGCGCTCGACCGCCGGGAGGATGGCGGACTCGCCTCCGATCAGCAGGACCTTGCGGGCACCGAGGTCCTTCAGGCCCTGGGCGGTGGCCTTGGGGAGGGAGTCGTGCGCCGTCAGGAGGGTCGGCAGGCGGTCGGGGGAGGCCGCCAGCGCGCCAGAGGCGACGGCGTCAGGCCAGGCGCGCTCGGGGTTCGGGTGGGAGCCGAGCGCCACGACGACCTCGCCGGTGGCCGCAGGGCCGGCCTTCACAGCGATCCGGCGGGCGGTCTCATAGCGGCTGTCGCCGGCGATGCGCTCGACCTCGTAGCCGTGGGAGCGCAGCGCGTCGGTGACCTTGGAGGAGATGACGGCGGTGCCGCCGAGGACCCAGACCTTCTCGACGCCGAGGCGGTCGAGCTCGGCGACGACCTGGTCGGGGAGCTGGGTGCCGTGGGTGAGCAGCAGCGGGGCGTCGAGCCCGGCCGCAAGAGCGCCGGCGGCGAGTGCGTCCGGGAAGGTGCCGGAGGTGGCGAGCAGGGCGTTGTCGGCGGAGCTGCGGTGGTCGGCCGAGGCCGCGACCGCGGTGGCGATCCGCTCGGATCCGGATGAGCGGTGAACCTTGTCGGCGGCGTCCGCCGGACCGGCTTGGAGGGGGATCAGGGCCAGAGCGACTGGAACAGCAAGGGCACTCGTGAGCACCTTCACAAGCCTTGGGTGATGCAGAGGCATGAACAAACCTTGGGATCGGGGTCAGGGCGCGCGTCGATGAAAGGGGGACGCGGGAGGCGGCGAGACGGCGCGAGGGGCCGAGGACGTGCCACAGAAGGGCTTCTCAGTGAGCCGGAGTCCACCCTGCCACGCGATCGGGAGGCTGTCCCGCCCGCCCCCGGCCATCCGTACGGTGCGGGCAGGGTGGCAGGATCAGGTGTGCGCTGTCAGGGGGAGGCCCCCCAGAGGGGTCTCGAACCGGCCCGCCGTGGCCGCGGAGCGGCCGCGCGACCCTTACTCCGCCTTGACCGCCAGCACGGGGCAGTCGGCGTTCAGGAGGATGTCCTGCGCGTTGCTGCCGAGCACCAGCTTCCCGACCGGCGAGCGCCGCCGCAGGCCGATCACGATCAGATCGGCGCCCTCCTCGGTCGCGAAGTCGACCAGGTCCTCGCCCGCCGGCTTGCCACGCACGAGCTCCCGCAGCTCGTAGGAGATGCCGGCCTCCTTCAGCTCGCGCTCGAGCGCCTCGAACTCCTCGCGGTAGGTCGCGAGCTGCTCGATCTCGTCCCGCTCGCTCCCGCGCATCGAGTGGACGACGACCAACGTGGCCGAGCGCAGCCGCGCCTCTTCGATGGCGCGGTCCAGGGCCGCCCGGCCCTCGTCGGTCTTGATGTAGCCGACCACGATCTTCACTGCTGCTCCTCCTGGTCCAGCCGCGGCGATCTGCTCAGTCCGCGGCGCTCCCGCCGCGGCCGCCCGCGGGCTCGGAGACCGCGCGTGCGCGCCTGCGTCACCCTACCGCATGCAGGCCCGTTCCCCTTGACTCTCACGTTACGTGAGGGTCTACGGTGGCCGGCCGGAGGAGGTGGAAGCATGGCGCTGACCATCGGAGAGGTGGCGCGGGTCGCCCACGTGACCGTGCGCACCCTGCACCACTACGACGACATCGGTCTGCTGCGGCCCAGTGCCCGGTCGGCCGCGGGCTACCGCCTGTACGAGGACGCCGACCTGGAGCGGCTGCAGCAGATCCTGTGCTACCGCGAGCTCGGCTTCGAGCTGGACAAGATCGCGGCCGTCCTCGACGACCCCGACACCGACCCGGTCGAGCACCTGCGGCGCCAGCGCGTCCTGCTGACGGAGCGCGTCGAGCGCCTCCAGGAGATGGTCGCCGCTGTGGAGAAGACCATGGACGCCCGGCGCATGGGGATCTCGCTCACGCCCGAGGAGCTGTTCGAGGTCTTCGGCGAGGACGACCCCACCGTGCACGCCGACGAGGTGGAGCAGCGCTGGGGCTCCGGCGACGCCTTCCGCTCTGCGCGCGAGCGGACCGCGAGCTACAGCAAGGACGACTGGCTGCGGCTGACTGCCGAGATGGGCGCGCTCGACCAGCGCTTCGCGGAGGCTCTGCGCGCCGGTGAGCCTCCGACGGGCGAGCTCGCCATGGACATCGCTGAGCAGCACCGGCGCCACATCGACCGCTGGTTCTACGACTGCTCGCACGGCACGCACGAGCGCCTCGCCGAGATGTACGTGGCGGACCCCCGCTTCCGCGAGCGCTACGAGGCCATAGCGCCCGGGCTGGCCGCATATGTGCGCAGCGCGGTTGTGGCCAACGCGCGGCGTCATGCACCCGCCGAAGCCGACGCCGACGACCGCAAGACGCGCGGCTGAGGCAGCCGACGACCGCCGGATTGCAACCCGCGACCGCGGGGGGCACGCTGCATCCGACCCGCAGCACCCGGTTCGTGGTCTACTCGCGCAATCCGGCACGGCTGCACCCGAACTTCGCGCACCAGGACGGTTGAGGAACCATGTCCAGCACCGACGGATGGACCGAGGGGCAGGCGGGGCCGGAGCTCGCCGAGCTCCTGACAGCTCTAGCCGAGCGGGTCCCCGAACGAGTCGAGGCGGCCGCTGCCATGGCCACGGCGGCCTACCGCAGGGCCCCCGCTGCCGAGCTGCGGCGCATGGGCGAGGACGTCACCACCGCGGCGGCACGCCTCGCGGGCGCCTTCGCGTTCATGAACCAGCGCAACGGCCAGGACATGGCCCTGCGGGTCTACGACCCCGACACCGCCGCGGACGGCTGGGAGGCGGCCGGGACGGTCGTCGAGGTCAGCATCGAGGACAACCCCTTCCTGGTCTCCTCGATCACCGAGGAGCTCAGCCGGCTCGGCTACGGCATCTCCGACCTCGTCCATCCCGTCATGGGGGTGGAGCGCGACGACCAGGGCAAGGTCACCGCCATCAAGCCGGCGCGCGGGGCCGAGCGCCTCGAGTCGTTCATCCAGGTGATCCTCGACCGGCGCGTCGACGTCGAAGAGCACGAGCCGCTCGCCGAGGCCCTGCGCAAGGTCCTGAGCGACGCGCAGGCCGCCACCCGCGACTACGCGGCGATGCGCCGGCGGGTGGACGAGATCATCCAGGACATGACGGCGACGGCCGCGGCCCGCTACTCCGAGGAGGAGATCGCGGAGGCCGCAGAGCTCCTGTCCTGGCTCCTGGACGACAACTTCGTTTTCCTCGGGGCCCGCACCTACGACATCACGCGCGAGCCGCGCGAGGTCGCGGTGGTGCACGGCTCGGGGCTGGGGATCCTCTCCGACACGTCCGGCTCCACCTACGCGGACCCGGTGCCCATCTCCGAGGTCCCGGACGAGCTGCGCGAGCGCATGGTGGGTGGTGACCTGCTGACGGTCTCGCGCACCAACCGCCGCAGCACGGTCCACCGCCAGGCGCGCATGATCTACGTGGGCGTGAAGCGCGTGGAGCCAGACGGGCTGATCGTCGGCGAGCACCGCCTCCTCGGCCTGTTCGCGCAGAAGGCCTACGGCGTGCCCGCGTCCACCATCCCGGTCCTGCGGCGCAAGCTCAGCCGGATCCTCGACCTCGAGGACGTCGTCGATCACTCCTACGACGAGCGAGCGCTGCGCTCCCTCTTCGACGCCTTCCCGAAGCACGAGCTGTTCGCCGCCAGCACCGAGGAGTTGCACCGCGCGATCGTGCCGCTGCTCGAGGCCTCGCGGCAGTCCGAGGTGCGCCTGCAGTGGCGCATCGACGCCACCAGGCGGACCGTGTCGGCGCTCGTGTCCGTGCCGCGCGATCGCTTCAACGCCCGCCTGCGCCGGCGCGTGCAGGACCTCCTCACACAGCGCTTCGGCACGGAGACGGTCGACTACCACCTGTCGATCACCGACAGCGGCCACGCGCTCCTGCACTTCGTTCTGCATGTGGACGTGGGGCGCCTCGGCGAGGTGAAGCTCGAGGAGCTCGAGCGCGACGTGGTGGCGCTCGCCCGCACCTGGGACGACTCGCTGCGCGAGGCGCTGCAGGAGCGCTTCGGCGAGGATGAGGGCCGTGCGCTGGCCGAGCGCTGGATCGGCCGCTTCCCCGCCACCTACCAGTCCGCGGTCGATGCGCGTGACGCCGTGGAGGACGTCGTCCACGTCACCCGCATGATCGACGAGGACCTGCCCACGCTGATGGCGCTGCGTGCCACCCGCGGCGAGAGCCCAAGCACCCACCGCTTCCTGTTCTTCAAGACCGACAGCCCGGTCGAGCTCTCCGCGTTCGTGCCCATCCTCGAGAGCCTCGGCTTCGTGGTCGTCGAGGAGATCCCCAACCAGCTGGAGGGCATCGGCAGCGCCGGCCAGACCCGCACCGTGTTCCTCAGCGACTTCGGCGTCCGCCTGGTCGACGGGGGCGAGCTGGACGTCGAGTCCGACGGCCCGCGCATGAGCGCCGCCGCCGATGCCGTGTGGCAGGGCGAGGCCGAGGCCGACTCGCTGAACCGCCTGGTCCGCCTGGCGGGGCTCGACTGGCGCGACGTGGCCGTCTTGCGCGCCTATCGGCGCTACGCCCGCCAGCTCGGGACCTCCTTCACCGAGGCCTACCAGAACGACGCCCTGATCGAGCACCGCGAGGTCACGCGGGCGCTGATCGACCTGTTCGCTGCGCGCCTGGCGCCGCGCGAGACGGACGACCCCGACCGCCTCGCCGAGGCCAGGGAGGCAGTGGACAGGGCCCTCCAGAAGGTCCAGCGGCTCGACCAGGACCGCATCCTGCGCCGGCTGCGCGGGATGATCGAGGCCACCGTCCGCACCAACCGCTGGACCCGGCGCCGCGACGGGGTCGGGGCCAAGGCGCTGGCCCTGAAGCTGCAGTCGGCGCGCGTGCCGGACGTGCCCAAGCCGGTCCCGTTCGTGGAGATCTTCGTCTACAGCCCGGAGGTCGAGGGCATCCACCTGCGCGGCGGCCCGATCGCGCGTGGCGGCCTGCGCTGGAGCGACCGGCAGGAGGACTACCGCACCGAGGTCCTCGGCCTCATGAAGGCCCAGATGGTCAAGAACGCGGTCATCGTCCCCACGGGCTCGAAGGGCGGCTTCGTCCTGAAGCGGCCGCCCGCGGACACCTCACAGCTGCGCGACGCGGTCCGCGAGCAGTACCAGACCTACATCCGCGCCCTGCTGGACGTCACCGACAACGTCGTCCAGGGCGAGGTCGTGCCGCCGCCGGAGGTGTTCCGGCGCGACGGCGACGACCCCTACCTGGTGGTCGCCGCCGACCGCGGCACCGCGACGTTCTCCGACGTCGCCAACGCCATCAGCGAGCGGTACGGCTTCTGGCTGGCCGACGCCTTCGCCTCCGGTGGTTCCAGGGGCTACGACCACAAGGCCATGGGCATCACCGCCCGCGGGGCCTGGGTGGCGGTGCAGCGGCACTTCCGCGAGCTCGGCATCGACGTCCAGACCGAGTCCATCACCATGGTCGGCATCGGCGACATGTCCGGTGACGTGTTCGGCAACGGACTGCTGCGCAGCCGCGCGGTCAAGCTCGTCGCCGCGTTCGACCACCGCGACATCTTCATCGACCCCGACCCCGACCCGGAGGTCTCCTTCGAGGAGAGGAAGCGGCTGTACGACCTGCCCGGCTCGAGCTGGCAGGACTACGACAGGTCCAAGATCAGCGCCGGTGGAGGCGTGTTCTCCCGCTCGGCCAAGGAGATCCCGCTGACCGAGGAGATGCGGGCGCTGCTGCGCGTGGACGAGGAGGTGCTGAGCCCGCCGGAGGTCATCCGCGCGATCCTCACGGCGCCGGTCGACCTGCTGTTCGCGGGCGGCATCGGCACCTTCATCAAGGCCACCACCGAGTCGCACGCGGACGTGGGCGACCGCGTCAACGACGCGATCCGCGTCAACGCCGACGAGGTCGGCGCCCGCGTCATCGGCGAGGGCGGCAACCTGGCCATGACCCAGCGCGGTCGCGTCCAGTACGCCCGCAGGGGCGGTCGCTGCAACGCCGACTTCATCGACAACTCCGCCGGCGTGGACACCTCCGACCGCGAGGTGAACCTCAAGATCCTGTTCCGCGCCGCGATGGACGCCGGCCGTCTGGACGACGACAGCCGCGACGAGCTGCTCGCCGAGATGACCGACGACGTCGCCTCGGCCGTGCTCCGCGACGTCTACCTTCAGACCTGGGCGATCAGCGCCGAGCTGGCCTCCAGCAACGTGGGCATGGAGGCCTACGAGCAGCTCATGGTCGACCTGGAGTCGGCGGAGAGCCCGTTCACGGCCTCCTCGCGCGGCGCCGCCAACAGCGTCCGCCTGGACCGCGAGGTCGAGGTGCTGCCGTCGACGGCCGAGATGCTGGAGCGCCGCGAGGCCGGCGCCGGCCTAACCCGGCCCGAGCTCGCCGTCCTGCTCGGCTACACCAAGGTGCACCTGCGCGACGCGCTGGTCGTCAGCGACCTGCCCGACGACCCCGAGCTGCGGCCGCTGCTCGTCGCCTCGTTCCCGCGCGCCGCGGTGGAGCGCTTCGACGACCTGCTGGACAGCCACCGGCTGCGGCGCGAGCTGATCGCCACCGCTCTCGCCAATGAGATCGTCAACCGGATGGGCATCACCTGGATCAGCCGGACCGCGCACGAGTTCGCGGTCGGGGTGGCCGAGGTCGCCGGCGCCTACTGGGCGGCCCGGGAGGTCGTCGACGCCCCGGCGCTGTGGGCCAAGATCGAGGAGCTCGACGACCGCTGCGAGCCCGAGCTCCAGCTGGAGCTGGTGTGGGAGGTCACCCGCCTGGTCGACGCCTTCGCCCGGGCCTACCTCCAGCAGGGTCTGCCGAGCATCTCGGCGCGCATCGAGCGCGACCGGCCCGCGATGGCCGAGCTGGCCGAGTCGCTGGAGGAGCTCGGCTCCCGCGCCCTCCTGCTGGACCGGCGCCGCCGCAGCGAGCGCTACGTCGACCTCGGCATCCCCGAGGAGCTGGCCGAGGAGCTGACGCTTCTCTCGGAGCTCGTCATCACGCCGGACGTCTCCGTCCTGGCGCAGCAGGTCGGTCGGCCCGTGCGGCACGTCGCCGACGTGTTCTTCCGCGTGAACGAGGCGCTGCCGCTCAACTACCTGTTCGAGCGCCTGCGCGAGTTCTCACCACGAGGACGCTGGGAGCGCTGGCAGCACCGTGGTCTGCTCGACGACCTGCGCGCGGCGCGCGGCACGGCCGCCGCGAGGATCCTTCGCGAGTACCCGGACCTCGCCGCGGACAAGGCGGTGGCGGAGTTCCTGAGCGCCCGCGTCGCCGCCCAGGAGCGGGTGCACGCCATGATCGAGCTGCTCCAGCGCGAGGACGAGGCGCCGCTGTCCGCGCTGTCGGTCACCGTCCGGATGCTCCGCGACGCCGTCGCGAGCATCGCAGAGGACGAGGCCTAGATCAGCGCTGGTCGATCGGGACGTAGGGGCGCTCGGTCGGACCCGTGTAGAGCTGGCGCGGGCGGCCGATGCGCGTGTCCGGGTCGCTGATCATCTCGCGCCACTGGGCGATCCAGCCGGGCAGCCGGCCGAGCGCGAACAGCACCGGGTACATGTTCAGCGGCAGCCCCATCGCGCGGTAGATCAGCCCCGAGTAGAAGTCCACGTTCGGGTACAGCTTGCGCTCGATGAAGAACTCGTCGCTGAGGGCGGTCTCCTCGAGCTCGCGGGCGATGTCGAACAACGGATCCTCGCCGACGAGCTTGCCGATCACGCGGTCGGTGGTCTCCTTGATGATCCGCGCACGCGGGTCGAAGTTCTTGTAAACACGGTGGCCGAAGCCCATCAGCCGGAACGGGTCGTCCTTGTCCTTGGCGCGGCGGATGAACTGCGAGGTGTCCCCGCCCGCCGCGTGGATCTGCTCGAGCATCTCGACGACGGCCTGGTTCGCCCCTCCGTGCAGCGGCCCCCACAGCGCCGTGATGCCCGCCGCGATCGATGCGAACAGGTTCGCGTGGCTTGAGCCGACCATCCGGACCGTCGAGGTGGAGCAGTTCTGCTCGTGGTCTACGTGCAGGATGAACAGCAGGTTCAGCGCGTCGGCGACGTCGCGGTCCACCTCGTAGGGCTCGGCGTGGACCGCGAACATCATGTGCAGGAAGTTCTCGGAGAAGTTGAGGTCGTTGCGAGGGTAGATGTAGGCCTGCCCGATCGACTTCTTGTAGGCGAACGCCGCCACGGTGGGCAGCTTGGCGATCAGCCGGTGGGTCGAGACCTCTACGTCCTCGGGGTCGAAGGGGTCGTGCGAGTCCTGGTAGAAGGTCGACAGGGCCGAGGTCGCGGAGGACAGGATCCCCATCGGGTGCGCGTTCTTCGGGAAGGCGTCGAAAAAGCGCCGCATGTCCTCGTGCAGCAGCGTGTGGCGCGTGATCGAGGTGCGGAACTCGGCCAGCTCGTCGGCGGTCGGCAGCTCGCCGTAGATCAGCAGGTAGGACACCTCGAGGAAGTCGGAGTGCTCCGCCAGCTCCTCGATGTCGTAGCCGCGGTAGCGCAGGATCCCCGCCTCGCCGTCGAGGAATGTGATGGCGGACTTCGCCGAGCCGGTGCTGCTGTAGCCGGGGTCGTAGGTGATGTAGCCCGTCTCCGACCGCAGGCGTGAGATGTCGATCGCCCGCTCGCCCTCCGTGCCCTCGAGGACCGGCAGGTCGTACTTGGTGCCGTCGATCTCCAGGTGCACCTGGTCGCTCATCTCGCCCATCCTTGTCGCCGTGCTGCTGCCGTGTGCCGCGAACTGGCTTGCGAGCCTACCCCGACCTGGGGGTGCTCAGAGACGCGTCAGGGGCGACGCCTCTTGGCTCTGAGCCCGCTCAGTCGCCGCGGCCGTTCAGCATCTTGCGCGCGACCTCTGGGCTAAGGGCGCCGTCGGTCTGGCGCAGGACGCTGTCCACCGCCTCATCCAGGGTGATCAGGTCGCCCGCCACGGCGTCGCGCAGCTTGGCCACGTGGTCGGCCAGTGCGCTCTCGTCGATCTTCACCTTCCGCGGCCGCGTGCGCGCCGCCGGCCGGGGTCGCGCCACCGGCGGCGTGGGCCGCACCGGGCGCGTCGGCTCGACCGCCGGCGTGTCCGCGCCCTCGGCCCTGCGGCGGGCGTCCTGCACGGACTGGTAGAGAAGGAAGACGATGACCGCCAGCACGATCAGCAGGACCACGACGGCCATGCGGGAGGCGCTCCTTGGAGGTTGAGTGGGTGGACTCGAAACCTTCCCCATGGTAGGACGCCGCGCGCCCGGCGAAGGAATCGGGTTGGTCCTCAGCGCAGGGACGCGAGCGGCGGGCGTTCGACCAGCTCGACGGTCGAGCGCCGCGGTCGCATCCGGCCGTCGGGCTGGCGGTCGAACTGCAGGTAGGGGAGCGCCGCGGGGATGTCCAGCTCCACCCCGTCGCGCTCGCCCAGTCGGCTCAGGGCGACCTGGAGGATGCCGCAGGCCATGCGGGACAGCGCGGCCAGGTCCTGGTTGCGGTGCACGCGCTCGTAGACGTCCACCTGGGCGACGCCGTCGGCGCCCACCGCAGCCAGGGTGTCGACGAGCAGACCCAGCTCGACCCCGTAGCCGGTGAAGAAGGGGACCGACTCGAGCAGCTCGCGCCGGCCGGCGTACTCGCCCGAGAGGGGCTGGATGAGGCCGGCGAGCTCGGGCCACAGGAGGTTCAGCAGCGGCCGGGCCATCAGCTCGGTGACGCGGCCGCCACCGCTGTCGTGAAGGCGGTCGCCGACCTGCACCGGCCGCTCGTAGAAGGCCTTCACCAGCTGCACGTCCGGGTCGGTCAGCAGCGGCCCGAGCAGCGCCCAGACGAAGTGTGAGTCGGGGTTGCGGATGTCGGTGTCGGCGAACACGACCAGATCGCCCGAGGTGACCGCCAGGCCCCGCCAGAGGGCATCGCCCTTGCCGAGCGGAGGGCCGTGGTCGGGCAGGACCGACGAGTCGCGGTGAACGGTCGCGCCGGCCTTGGCGGCCAGCTCGGCCGTTCCGTCCGTGGAGCCCCCGTCGACGACCACCAGCTCGTCGACCAGCCGGCCGGACAGCTCGCCGACAGCCTCGACCATGCCGACGATGGTGTCGGCCTCGTCAAGCGCCGGCAGGACGACGCTGACCGTCAGACCGGCCCGCTGCTTGCGGCGGATGAGGTCGTCGGCGTCGAAGTCATGCGCCCGGTAGGTGCGCCGGGCGAACCAGCCGCCGTCCTCTGCCGGGCCGGTGCTGGGCTGCACCATGCGAACCCGGATCGAGGTCAGTTGACCTCGATCGTCCCCTCCATCGTGGCGCGGTGGCCCGGGATGTCGCAGTAGAAGGTGTACGTGCCGGGTTCGAGCGTGACCGTCTTGGCAGCCTGCTGGCCACCCTCGGCCTCGACCTTGATGTTGGTGCCCTCGAAGACGACGTTGTGCGGCAGGTTGCCCCGGTTGTCGATCGCGATGACCTGCTCGCCCGCGGTCGCCTCGTTGACCTCCTGCTCGTAGGCGATGTCCACCGCCACCCAGACCAGGGCGTCTGCGGGGATCTCGGTGAGCTCGCCGCCGCCCTCACCCTCGCCGGCGTCCTCACCGGACGCGCCCTCCTCCTCGGCGTGCAGGTCGCGCATGCCGGCCTGGGCGCTGATGATGCCCGCGGACAGCACCGCGATCACGGCGATCGCGAGGCCGACGCCGATGGTGCGGCCGGTGATCGTCGCGCGCTTCCCCACCATGACGGCGATCAGAAGCACGTAAGCGGCCAGCGCCAGGGCGGTGAAGGTCGCGACCACCTCGGGCACGGCCAGCAGCACCCGCGAGATGCTGAAGGCGAAGAGCGCGATCCCCGCCACCGCGCCGACCAGCAGCAGGACCGGCGTGAGGATGCGCTTGCGGAAGTCGTTCTCCATGGTGGGCAGTAGCTCCGGTCGAGGGATGGCTAGGACTGGCTGGAGGCCTCGAGCTCGCTCTCGAGGTCACGCCAGTACAGGAGGTCTGGCGCGCCCGACTCCTCCTCGGTGTGCCAGCGGAAGAACAGCGCGGCGATGACGCCCCACAGGAACAGCCCGCCGCCGATCTTCATGATGAGGCCGGCGAGGTGCTGGTCGGAGAGGGGGTCGAGCCAGCTGACCACCGTGGGCGCGTTGGCGTAGGCCGAGTACAGCGGCTCCTGGGTGAACACCAGGAAGGAGGCGGGGACCGTCGGCAGGATCGAGTGGCCGAACAGGTAGGCCATCCGACCCGGGTAGGACAGGTGCGGGAGCTCCGGCAGCGGCGACAGCACCGGCCACCACATCACCAGCGAGATGGCGTACAGGCTGACGTGAGCCAGGAAGTGCAGCCAGCCGTTGGTGACGACCGCATCGACCACCGACGGCACGTGCAGGACCGCGGTGTAGGTGCCCACGATCAGCAGGGCGTTGAGCGGTCGCGTGGTGACGCGCAGGAGCATCGCCAGCGGCGCGGGGGCCAGCAGGCGCCGCCACAGCCAGGCGGGGACCCCCATGATCAGCAGGGGAGCGGCCACCAGCTGGAACAGCAGGTGCTGGAACATGTGCACGCTGTACAGGTAGTTCTCGCCCACCGGGTGGATCGGCCAGTCGGCCGCCACCCAGGTGACGAGCGCACCCGCGAAGAAGCAGGTGAGCTGGCTGCGGGAGGCGGCGCGGCGTCGTCGCCCCTGCTCTGGCCCCCAGGCAGACAGCGCGTACAGGTAGCCGCCGACGATCGCCACCATGAGCAGCCACACGTCGGGCTGTGGCTGCCATGAGAGGGTGGGAGCGTCGGTCATGGCGGGCTAGACCTGGGTGACGATCGGCTGGTTGTACATGATGAAGGCCACGATGGCGTAGAGGATCCCGGCCAGCACCAGCCCGCCGAGGAACAGCCGGCTCAGCACCTTGCTGTCGAAGCGCAGGTGCATGAACCAGAGCACGACCAGCACGAACTTCATGACGGTCAGCAGCAGGATCGCCGGCACCGTGACCTGCGACGGCGTGCCGGACTGACCGGCGTAGTACAGCGCGACCTCGATCGCCGTCAGCACCGCCAGGATCACACCGATCTCGACGTACTGACCGACGGACGGGTGCCCGTGGCCGTCGTCCTTCGTGGTGTCCGTTGCCATGGGTTGCTACTCCGCTGGGATGAGGTAGATGACGGTGAAGATGATGATCCAGACGATGTCGACGAAGTGCCAGTAGAGGCCGATGTTCTCCACGGCGTGCGACTGCCTGGGGGTCACCCTCCCGCTGAAGGAGGCCACCCACAGGCCGGCCAGCATGGTCACGCCGATGAGGACGTGGAAGCCGTGGAAGCCGGTCAGAACGAAGAAGGCCGAGCTGAACGGGCTGGTCGAGATGTTCATGCCCTCTTCGACGAAGACGGTGAACTCGTAGACCTGCCCGGACAGGAACACGGCGCCCATCGCGGCGGTGGCCAACGTCCAGATCCGGAACTGGCGCATGTCCCCGCGCTGGATCGCAGCCAGCGCCAGGACCATGCCGAGCGAGGACATCAGCAGGATGAACGTCGACACCGACGTGAACGGGATGTCGAAGATGTCCGAGGGACCCGGGCCGTCGGCCGTCCGGTTGACGTAGATCAGGTAGGTGGAGATGAAGGCGCCGAAGAAGAGCACCTCGGACCCGATGAAGGCCCACATCCCCATCTTGTTGTGATCGACGCCGAAGTTGTTGGCGTGATCGGTCGCCTCGTGCGCGGTGGTCTCAGCAGCCATTGGTGGGAGAAGCTCCTGCTAGGCGTGGTGGGCGTCTGACTCGGCGCCGGGCTCGAGCATCCACCCCGCGAGTCCGGAGAACACGATGACGAGACCGATCCCGACGACCACGAGCGAGTCGAAGACGACGCCGTAGCCGGCGACCGGCATTCCGAACGCGGCCACCATGGGCCAGAACGACGGGTCGGGCATGTGGATGCCCAGCTCGTGGGCGCTCTTGCGCTCGGTGGGGGAGGCCTCCTCGACGGCGGCGCCGGCCGGCACGCGGCGCGGGGCGTGCTCTTCGCCGCCGCCCGCGTACTTGCGGTGCCAGACCTCGTCACGCGCCGACACCGTCGGGATGACGTCGAAGTTGTGCGGCGGAGGCGGCCCCTCGACCGTCCACTCCAGCGTTCGGGCGTCCCATGGATCCAGACCCGCGCGCTTGCCGCCGCGAGCCGAGGTGATCAGGTTGATGATGAACACGAGCACGCCGAGGGCCAGGATGAAGGCCCCGATCGTCGAGACCAGGTTCCAGGTGTCCCAGCCGAAGCCCTCCGGGTAGGTGTAGATCCGGCGCGGCATGCCGTTTAGCCCCAGAAGGTGGTGCGGGCCGAAGGTCATGTTGAAGCCGATGATCTGCAGCGCGAAGTGCAGCTTGCCGAGCCGCTCGTTCATCAGCTTGCCGGTCACCAGCGGGAACCAGTAGTAGGCGCCGGACATCAGCCCGAACAGGGCGCCGCCGAACAGCACGTAGTGGAAGTGCGCCACGATGTAATAGGTGTCGTGCTGCTGGGCGTTGTGCGGCACGACGGCGTGGGTGACGCCCGACAGGCCGCCGATGGTGAACATCGTGACCAGGCCGATGGCGAACAGGTTGGCGGTCGTGAAGCGGATCTGGCCGCCCCACAGGGTCCCGATCCAGTTGAAGATCTTGATGCCGGTCGGGACCGC
>CAZVUW010000056.1:18990-21514 GCA_964629825.1 uncultured Actinomycetota bacterium | reverse complement strand
TCGATGGGAGGTGGTGAAATGGCATCACGTCGTCCTTTGGAGTCGAAGTTGAAGGTTCGATCCCTTCCCTCCCAGCCATCCCGACCCCGGACGAGCCCCCGCTGACCCCTGGAGGACCATGAGCACCGCCGCGATCGTCCTCGCTGCGGGCAAGGGCACACGCTTCCGCTCTGACCTGGCCAAGGTCCTGCACCCCGTGGCGGGGCGGACCATGCTGCGCTGGGTTCTGGAGGCCCTTCGCCCCCTCGGCCTTGACCACGTCGTCGTGGTGGTCGGCCACCAGGCCGAGGCGGTCGCCGCCGAGGCCGAGGCCGCCGGGCTGCCCGGGCTGACAACGGTCGTCCAGGCCGAACAGCGCGGCACCGGGCACGCCGTGCGCGTCGCCCTTGAGTCGGGCGCCACCAAGGGGGCGGACACCGTGCTGGTGCTGCCGGGCGACTCACCGCTGGTGACCCCCGAGGCCCTCGAGGCCCTGCTGACCAGCCACGGCGAGCACGCCGCGACGCTGCTCACGACTCGTCTGGCCGACCCGACCGGCTACGGCCGCGTGCTGCGGGACGAGTCCGGTGTCGTCATGCGGATCGTCGAGCACCGCGACGCGACCGAGGCCGAGCTGGCCGTGGACGAGGTCAACTCGTCCATGTACGCCTTCGACGCGGCGGCGCTGGCGAGCGAGCTGACGGCGCTGCGCGCCGACAACGACCAGGGCGAGGAGTACCTCACCGACGTCATCGGCCCGCTGACCGCCCGCCCCGGCGGAGTGGGGGCGGTCCTGACCTCGCCCGAGATCACGGCCGGCGCCAACGACCGCGTGCAGCTGGCGGAGCTGGGCGCGGCGCTGAGGGCGCGCATCCTCGCCGAGCACGGCCGCGCCGGGGTCACGGTCATCGACCCCGCCACGACCTACGTGGACGCCGACGTCGAGATCGGCGTCGACGCCGTCCTTCTGCCCGGCACACACCTGGAGGGCGCCACGCGGATCGGTTCGGGCGCGGTCATCGGCCCGAGCACGCGCCTGGTCGACACGACCGTCGGGGACGGCGCGAACGTCACCTACACGGTCGCCAACGGCGCCAGCATCGGCCCCGAGACGACCGTCGGTCCCTTCACGTTCCTGCGCCCCGGCACGCGCCTCGAGCGCGGCGCCAAGGCCGGCGCCTACGTCGAGATCAAGAACTCCACCGTCGGCGAGGGCAGCAAGGTCCCCCACCTGTCCTACGTCGGCGACACCGAGATCGGCCGCGGCGCAAACATCGGCGCCGCCACCGTGACGGTCAACTACGACGGCTTCTCCAAGCACCGCACCGTGATCGGCGACGGCGCCAAGATCGGCAGCGACACGATGCTCGTCGCACCGGTGACCGTGGGCAGGGACGCCTTCACCGGCGCCGGATCGGTCATCACCAAGGACGTCCCCGACGGCGCGCTCGCCGTCGAGCGCTCCGAGCAGCGGATCATCGAGGGCTACGCAGAACGCGCGCGTCAGCGCAAGCAGAAGGGCTAGACCGCCATGGAGGTCGTCACCAAGAAGCGCATGCAGATCTTCTCGGGCACGGGGACGCTGGACCTGGCCCGAGAGGTGGTTGACCACCTCGGCATGCGCCTGGGCGACGTGGACATCCACGAGTTCGCCAACGGCGAGATCTACGTGCGCTACCGCGAGAACATCCGGGGCAGCGACGTCTTCCTCATCCAGACGCACTGCCACCCGGTGAACCGCAACATCATGGAGCAGCTGATCATGATCGACGCCGCCAAGCGGGCGTCGGCCAAGCGGATCGTCGCGGTGGTGCCCTTCTACGGCTACGCCCGCCAGGACCGCAAGGCGCGCTCGCGCGAGGCGATCACGGCCCGTCTGCTCGCGGACCTGCTGACGCAGGCCGGCGCCGACCGGGTCGTCTCGGTCGATCTGCACACCGGTCAGATCCAGGGCTTCTTCAACCAGCCGATGGACTCCCTGACCGCGGTGCCACTGCTGGTCGGCTGGCTCATCGAGCACTTCGCCGACGAGCGGCTGGTCATCGCCTCGCCGGACGCCGGCGGGGTCAAGCTCGCCGCCAAGTACCAGTCGCGCCTGCCGGACGCGCGCCTGGCCTTCCTCGCGAAGGTCCGGACCGCCCACAACGTCGCCAAGACCCTGGCCGTCGTGGGCGAGGTCGAGGGCCGCACCTGCGTCCTGGTCGACGACATGATCGACACCGCCGGCACGATCGTCGGCGCTGCCGAGGCCCTGATGGAGCGCGGCGCCGCCCGCGTCATCGTCTGCGCCACACACCCCGTGCTGTCCGGGCCGGCCCTGGAGCGGCTGGCTGAGTCGCCCATCGAGCGCGTCGTGGTCACCAACACGCTGCCCCTGCCGGAGGGGGACACCTCCAAGATCGAGGTCTGCTCGGTCGCGCCGATCGTCGCCTCGACCATGAAGGCCATCTTCGAGGACGAGAGCGTCAGCGAGCTGTTCGACGATCAGAATCAATCTTGATGACGAAGCGTTGACGGGCGGGTGGTTGGTCCCCTGTGGTTGGGC
>CAZVUW010000056.1:0-18890 GCA_964629825.1 uncultured Actinomycetota bacterium | reverse complement strand
GGGTGGTTGGTCCGCTGTGGTTGGCCCCCGCGTCGTTGGTGGCCGGTCCCCGGTTCTGAGGGGCCGGCATATCGCCGGATGCGGGATCAGGTTGCTGCGGGTGGCGGGCAGCGGGTACCGTTGGCGGCTGTCGGCGCCCCGAGCGCGGCGCACAACCCTGCCCTCAGGTGCGGCGAAGGCCGTCCCGAGCGGCGGCCCAGATCTCCCGCACACGATCCGCACACAGGAGCGTCCCCTCATGTCCAAGCAGGTTGCCCTCGCCGCCACCGCTCGCGCCGGCAACGGCAAGGGTGAGGCGCGCGCTCTTCGCCGTGCGGGCCGCGTCCCCGCCATCGCCTACGGCGCCGACCTCGAGACCCCGGTGCCCGTCTCCGTGGACGCGCTCGAGCTGTACCACGCGCTGCACACCGACGCGGGTGCGAACGCGATCCTGCGCCTGGACATCGACGGCGACACGCAGCTCGCGATCGCGCGTGAGATCCAGCGCCACCCGGTTCGCCGCGAGGTCCTGCACGTCGACTTCGTCACGGTCAACCGCAACGTCAAGATCAACGTCGACGTCCCGATCGTGGTCGAGGGCGAGGCGCCTGGCGTGGACGAGGGCGGCGTGGTCGAGCAGGTCCTGCTCACCCTGCCGGTCGAGGTCCTGCCGCTCGAGGTGCCGGACCAGATCACCCTGGACATCTCCGACCTGCAGGTCGGCGACGTCAAGCGCGTCGGCGACCTGGAGCTCCCAGCGGGCGTCGAGACCACCGAGGACCCGGACTCCGTCGTGGTCACGGTCACGGTCCCGACGGTCGAGGCCGAGGCGGACCTCGAGGAGGGCGCCACCGAGGCCACCGAGGAGGGCGGCGCCGACGCGGCGGCCGAGTCCGAGGGCGAGGGCGAGTAGCCCGATGGCCCTGCTCGACCGCCTGCGCAGGGGCCTGGGCGGTCGGGAGGATGAGGTGACCACCCAGCGCTGGATCGTGGTCGGCCTCGGCAACCCCGAGGCCGAGTACGGCGGCACCCGCCACAACCTCGGAGCCGACGTGGTCCGGAGGCTCGCCGAGCGCCTCGGCGCCAGCTTCAAGCCGCACAAGGCGCAGGCGCAGATCGCCGACACCTTCGACCGCCCCGGCGGAACGCCGCTGTCCCTGGCCGTGCCGTTCGGCTACATGAACCTCTCCGGCGGGCCGGTCCAATCGCTGCTCGCCTTCTACAAGGCCGACCCCGACCGGCTGATCGTGGTCCACGACGACCTCGACCTGGAGCTCGCCAAGCTGCGTCTCAAGCGCGGCGGCGGCGACGGTGGTCACAACGGCCTCAAGGACATCCGCCGGCGCATCGGCACCGGCGACTACATCCGGGTGCGGATCGGCATCGGCCGGCCTCCTGGGCGCCAGGATCCGGCGTCTTACGTCCTGAAGCGCTTCAGTCCCGCGGAGCGGGAGCAGATCGACGTCACCATCGAGCGCGCCTGCGACGCCATCCTCGACATCATCGAGCTGGGCCTGGAGGCCGCGCAGAACCGGCACCACTAGCCGGGCCGGGTTCGCCAGCCCGGCCGTCCGCCCGACGGCTTTGCCGCCCGACCCCTCGCACGACAGCATGGGAGAGATGCCCGACCACCGGAACGGCCCGCTCGCTGGGCTGCTGAAGCGCGGCCACGAGCAGCTGTCCGAGGTGCTCGAGCCGGGCCAGATCGTGGTGGGCGGCGCGCTGCGCAGCTTCACGCTGGCCCTGCTCGCCACCCGGCCCGACAGCGCGGTCGACCGGCCGCTGCTGGTCGTCGTGCCGACCGAGAAGGATGCCGAGGCCGTCTGCGATGACCTCGGGGCGTATCTCGGCGACGACGCGGTGGCGCACTTCCCGCCCTGGGAGACCCTTCCGCACGAGCGCCTGTCGCCCCAGCCCGCGACGGTGGGCCAGCGGCTGCGCGTGCTCGACCGCCTGCGCCGCACCATCGCAGGCCTCGAGGAGGTCCCCCTGCGGGCGGTCGTGGCGCCGGTGCGCGCGCTGCTCCAGCCCATGGACCCGCGGCTGGCCGAGCGCGAGCCCGTGCGCCTGGACGCCCGCTACTCGGGCGGGCTGGACGGGTTGGTCGACGCCCTGGCCGCGCTCGGCTACAGTCGCACGGCGATGGTCGAGCGCCGCGGCGAGTTCGCGGTGCGCGGCGGGATCGTGGACGTCTTCCCCAGCGCCGCCGACCACCCCATGCGCGTCGAGTTCTTCGGCGACGACGTAGACGAGCTGCGCTCCTTCTCGGCCGCCAACCAGCGCACCATCGAGGTGCTGTCGTCGGTCAGCATCGACGCCGCCCGCGAGCTGGTCATCGACGCCGAAACTGTCGACACCGCGCGGATGCTGGCCAAGCGCCTGCCCGCGCTGGCCGACCAGCTCGAGCTGCTGGCCGACGGCGTCGCGTTCGAGGGCGTCGAGTCCCTGGTCACGGCACTGCACCCGACTCCGGCGCACCTGCCCGACTTCTTCCCGCCCGGCAGCGGCATGGCAGTCGTCGACGTGGTGCGCGTCGTGGACCGCGCCGCCGAGCTGCGGGAGCAGGCCGAGGCGCTGCTGGTCGCCGGCTGGGGCGACGAAGAGGCCGCCGGGTTCCTCAACGCCGGCGAGGGCGACGTCGTCGGCTACGCCCCCTGGGAGCAGGTGCAGGCGCGCGCCCGCGGCCCGGTCTGGGAGCTGACGCCGTTCGGCGGCGCCGACGTGCCCGGCCTGCCGTGGGAGTCCTTCCGCGGCGACATCGAGGCCGCCGCGGTCCACGTCCGTCGAGCATCCCTCGACGGCCACCTGGCGGTCCTCACCACCTCCGGGCACGGCGCCGCGCTGCGCCTGGCCGAGGTCCTGCGCGAGGCCGGCATCGCAGCGCCCGTGGTCGAGGAGGTGCCGGCCCCGGAGGACGCGCCGACGGGTCGTGTGGTCATCACCGAATCCCCGCTGCGGGAGGGCTTCCGCGCGCCCGAGCTCGGCTTCATCGTCCTGGGCGAGTGGGACCTGTTCGGGCCCCGGCGCAGCCGCGCCAGCCGGCGCCTTCCGAGCAAGCGCGCCGCCGGGGAGACGGTCCTCGACCTCGCGCCCGGCGACCCGGTCGTGCACAGCGTCCACGGCATCGGCACCTACGTGGGCATGGTCACGCGCGAGCTGCGCGGCACCACCACCGCCGTCGGCGGTGGCCACACCGGCACGGTCACCCGCGACTACGTGGTCCTGGAGTACGCCGGCGGGGACCGCCTGTACGTCCCCAGCGACCAGGTCGACGCCATCGCGCGCTACGTCGGCGGCGAGGAGCCGCGGATCATGCGCCTGGGCGGCGGCGACTGGGAGCGCGCCCGCAGCAAGGTTCGCAAGGCCGTCCGCGACATGGCCGCGGAGCTGATCCGGCTCTACTCCGCCCGCATGCACTCCGAAGGGCACGCCCACTCGCCGGACACGCCCTGGCAGGTCGAGCTGGAGCAGGCCTTCCCCCATGTCGAGACCCCGGACCAGCTCGAGGCGGTCGAGCAGGTCAAGGCCGACATGGAGGCGCCGCTGCCGATGGACCGGCTGATCTGCGGCGACGTCGGCTTCGGCAAGACCGAGATCGCCGTGCGCGCGGCGGCCAAGTCCGTGTTCGACGGCAAGCAGGTGGCCGTGCTGGTGCCGACCACGCTGCTCGCTCAGCAGCACTTCGAGACCTTCTCGGAGCGCTTCTCCGGCTTCCCGGTCAAGGTGCGGATGCTGTCGCGCTTCGTATCGGCCCGCGAGCAGCGCGAGATCATCGAGGGCCTGGCGGCCGGCACGGTCGACCTCGTGGTCGGAACCCACCGCCTGCTCGGCGCCGACGTCCGCTTCCACGACCTGGGGCTGGTCGTCATCGACGAGGAGCAGCGCTTCGGCGTCGCTCACAAGGAGCGGCTCAAGAAGCTGCGCACCGACGTGGACGTTTTGACGATGACCGCCACGCCGATCCCGCGCACGCTCGAGATGGCCATCACCGGGATCCGCGATCTGTCGACCATCGACACGCCGCCCGAGGAGCGCCAGCCCGTCGTCACGCACGTCGGCGAGTGGGATGAGCGCCTGGCCGCCCTGGCCGTGCGGCGCGAGCTGCTGCGCGAGGGCCAGGTCTTCTGGGTGCACAACCAGGTCCAGACCATCGCCGCGGCCGCCGAGCGCGTACGCGAGCTGATCCCGGGCGCGCGCGTCGAGATCGCCCACGGGCAGATGGACGAGGCCGCGCTCGAGCGCACGATGCTGCGCTTCTGGGAGCGCGAGTTCGACGTGCTCGTCTGCACCACGATCATCGAGTCGGGGCTGGACGTGCCCAACGCGAACACTCTGATCATCGAGCGCGCGGATCTCCTGGGCCTGGCGCAGATGTACCAGCTGCGGGGGCGCGTGGGCCGCTCGTCGGTGCGCGGCTATGCCTACCTCTTCTTCCCCGAGGAGCGCTCCATGACGGAGGAGGCCTACAAGCGCCTCGAGACCGTCTCGACCCACACCGGTCTCGGCTCCGGCCTGGCGATCGCGCTGCGCGACCTCGAGATCCGCGGCGCGGGCAACGTGCTGTCGGCCGAGCAGTCCGGGCACGTCGCCACGGTCGGCTTCGAGACCTACGCCCAGCTGATGCGCGAGGCGGTCGAGGACCTGAAGGCCGGCCGCTCGGGGCTGTCGCCGCGCGAGCCGGAGCCCGAGATCTCCATCGACCTGCCCGTCGACGCGCACCTGCCGAAGGACTACATCGCCGACGAGGCCCTGCGGCTGGAGGCCTACCGCAAGATCGCGGCGGTCCGCGACGCGGCCGGCGTAAAGGCCGTCCGCGAGGAGCTGGCCGACCGCTACGGCCCACCGCCCCCGCCGACCGAGCGCCTGCTGGCGATCGCGGCGCTGCGCGCCGCCATCCGCCGCTGGGGCATCCGCGAGCTCACCACGACGCCGCGGCGGACGCTGCGGGTGACGCCGGTCTCGCTCACGGACTCGCAGGAGGTCCGGCTGGCGCGCGTGCACCCCGACGCGCTCTACAACGCGGCCGCCGGTGCGCTGGAGCTGCCCCTGCCGCGTGGCGGCGACCTCGTGGGTGGCGTCGCCAGGATGTTGCGAGATGTGTTCTCCACCTCCCGGCCGCGCAACTAGGATTGCAGGGCCCGTCAATACGCCGAGCCGACCCGACCGCCTAGAATCGTCGGAACCGCTCCCTTTGCTTTGGATGGATCTCCTGTGCGCACGTTCACCCGCCCCGCCCGCCTGCTCGCCGTCGTAGCGCTGCTGGCGCTGTACGCCTCCGGATGCGGTCCGAGCGGCAACCCCAACGCCGCCGCGACCGTCAACGGTGAGGAGATCACCATCGAGGAGGTCACCGCCCGCTTCGAGGCCCTGTCTCAGAACGAGCAGTTCGCTCAGCAGCTCGAGAGCGACACCGAGGGGACGCTCGAGGAGCAGGTGCAGGCACGTCTGCTGAGCGAGCTGATCGACAGCGCCGTCGTCCGCCAGGGTGCGCGCGAGCTCGGCGTCGAGATCACCGACGAGGACGTCGAGCAGCGCCGTGAGGAGCTGATCGAGGAGGTCGGCGGTCAGGAGCAGTTCGACCAGATCGTCGACGAGTCCGGCATGACGCCGGAGCAGATCACCGCCCAGATCCGCGACATCGCCCTGCGGGAGCAGGTCCAGGAGCAGCTCGGCGCCGACATCGAGGTTCCGCAGGAGGAGATCGAGAGCTTCTTCGAGGAGAACCGGGAGCGCCGCTTCAACACCATCGAGGCGCGCCACATCCTGGTCGAGACCGAGGAGGAGGCCCAGGACATCCTCCAGCGCCTCGAGGACGGCGAGGACTTCGCGGAGATCGCCCAGGCCGAGTCGATCGACACCGCCAGCGGTGAGCAGGGCGGCGAACTCGGCGAGTTCGCCCGCGGTCAGATGGTCCCCGAGTTCGAGGAGGCCGCCTTCAACGCCGAGGTCGGCGAGGTCGTCGGTCCGGTGGAGAGCCAGTTCGGATTCCACATCATCGAGGTGCTCGGCCGCAACGAGCCCGAGCTCGCCGACGTCGAGGACGACATCCGCGCCGAGCTGTCCGACTCCCAGGTCGGCGAGGCGATCCAGGCGTGGCTGGCCGAGCAGTACGAGGCCGCCGAGATCGAGGTCAACCCGCGCTTCGGCGAGTGGGACCCCGACAGCCGCCAGGTCATCCCCGAGTCCGGTCCGCTTGGCGGCACCGGCGGCCCGCCGCCCGCAGAGGGTGGCGACACGGGCGTGCCGGAGGATGCGCCCACCGACGGCTGACCGCAGACGGCGGGGGAGGGCGCGCCGTGGCTCGCCTGGTCCTGATCGACACCGCCGACGCGCTGCCCGGCCTGCTGCCGCTGCACGCGTGGTCGGCGCTCATGTCGACCGACCTCGTCATCGTCGGCAGCCCCGACCATCCGTTCCTGCCGGCGCTCGAGGGCGCTGAGCTGCGCGTCGAGGTGGTCCCGGCCGATGTGGAGTCGGCCGCGCTCACGCGCAGCGACCTGCTCGGCGGGCTGACGCCGCGCCACAAGGGCGCCGCGGAGTGGATCGTCGATCGCATCCGCGCCGAGGGTGACGTCGCCTACCTCTACGGCAGCGGCGATGTCGAGGCCTTCACCCGGACGCTGGGGATGGAGGCCGCCCGGTCCCAGATCGAGGTCGAGGTCGTCTACTTCGGCCTCGCGCCGCGCGGCCTGGCTCTGCTCGAGCTGGTCGGGATCGAGGCGCGGCTGCGCGGCCCGGGCGGCTGCCCGTGGGATCTCGAGCAGGATCACGCCTCGCTGGCCCGCTACGCGGTCGAGGAGGTCTACGAGCTGCTGGAGGCGATCAGCCGGGGCGACTCCGACGCGATCCGCGAGGAGCTCGGCGACGTGCTCCTGCAGGTCGTCTTCCACGCCCAGATCGCGGCCGACGAGGGCACGTTCGATATCGACGACGTGGCCCGAGGGATCAGCCAGAAGCTGGTCCGCCGCCATCCGCATGTCTTCGGCGACGCCGAGGCCGCGGACGCGGCCGCCGTGATGCGCCGCTGGGACGAGCTGAAGGCGGAGGAGAAGCCCGAGCGCAGCGGCCCGTTCGATGGTGTCGTCTCCGCCCAGCCGGCCCTCCCATACGCGGCCAAGCTGGCCGCCAGGGCCCAGCGCCGCGGTCTGCACGAGCCGGACGCCGACGAGCTCGCGGACGCCATCGCCTCCGAGCTCGGCAGCCTGCTGGCGGCCGAGGACGACTCCGAGCGCGCGCGGCACCTGGGTGACCTGCTCATGAACGCGGTGGCCCTCGCCGGCCTGCATTCGGTCGATCCCGAGTTGGCGCTGCGCGCGGCCGCGGGTCGCTTCCGTCGGCGCTTTGAGGAGCAGGCGGACGACTCAGAAGAGTCCTAGGGCCGAAATGACCGGCCCCTTCCCCGCCCAGGGGTTCAGGCACAGCATGTTGTAGGCACGCTTCAGCCTGCCCTACAGTTGTGCAGCCTACGACCTTAGGGGTGAACCTCAAGTGGAGATCGAGTCTTTAATCGCGCGCGAGCTCCTCGACTCCAGGGGCAACCCGACGATCGAGGTCGACTGCCTGCTGGTGGACGGCTCGCTTGGGCGGGCGGCGGTGCCGAGCGGTGCGTCGACCGGTGAGTTCGAGGCGGTCGAGCTGCGCGACGGCGGCAGCCGCTACGGCGGGAAGGGCGTGCAGACCGCCGTCGCCAACGTCGAGAACGTCATCGCCCCCGCGCTGATCGGTCTCGACGCCATCGAGCAGCGCGCCATCGACGCCATGCTGCTCGAGCTGGACGGCACAGACGACAAGTCCAACCTGGGCGCCAACGCCCTGCTGGGGGTCAGCCTGGCGGTGGCGAAGGCGGCGGCCGTGTCGCGCGGCCTGCCGCTGTACGCCTACCTCGGCGGTCCCAACGCGCACGTGCTGCCCGTCCCGATGATGAACATCATCAACGGCGGCCAGCACGCCGACACCAACGTCGACTTCCAGGAGTTCATGATCGCCCCGGTCGGCGCGGCCAGCTTCGGCGAGGCCGTGCGCATGGGCGACGAGGTCTACCACGCCCTCAAGAAGGTCCTCTCGGGCCGCGGGCTGTCGACGGGTCTGGGCGACGAGGGCGGCTTCGCACCCGACCTGGGGTCCAACAGCGCCGCGCTTGACCTGATCCTCGAGGCCATCTCCGCCGCCGGCTACGAGCCCGGCCAGGACGTCGCCCTTGCCCTGGATGTCGCCTCCAGCGAGCTGCACACCGACTCCGGCGAGTACAACCTCGCCGGCGAGGGCGTGTCCCTGTCGCGGGAGGCCAGGGTCGAGCGCCTGGCCTCTCTCGTCGACGCCTACCCGATCGTCTCGATCGAGGATGGCATGGACGAGGAGGACTGGACCGGCTGGCGCATGCTGAACGAGCGGGTGGGTGACCGCTGCCAGCTGGTCGGGGACGACCTGTTCGTCACCAACGTCGAGCGGGTCCGCCGTGGCATCACCGAGGGCGTCGCGAACAGCGTCCTGGTCAAGGTCAACCAGATCGGCACCCTGACCGAGACCCTCAACACGATGGAGCTGGCGCACCGCGCCGGCTGGACCTGCATGGTCAGCCACCGCTCCGGCGAGACCGAGGACACGACCATCGCCGACCTCGCTGTCGCCACCAACGCCGGTCAGATCAAGACCGGCGCGCCGGCGCGCTCGGACCGCGTCGCCAAGTACAACCAGCTGCTGCGGATCGAGGAGCAGCTGGGCGACACCGCTCGGTACGCGGGGCGTGCCGCCTTCCCGCGCTCGCTGCGCCAGGAGGGAGCCGCCGGATGACCTCCGCGCGCAGCGGCCGGACGCCCGGCCGGTCCGCCGGCCGCCAGCCGGCGCGCCGCGCCCCGGCTCGGTCGGGCGCGGGGTCGCGGTCGCGAAGATCGCGCAAGCGCTCGTCCTTCGGGCCGCTGATGCTCACGGGTGTCCTGGTCCTGACCGTGGTGGTGATCTCCGCCATGGCCATCGGCCCGCTGCAGCGCTTCACCGCCGCCGCGGATCGGGTGGCCGAGCTCGAGGCGACAAGGGACGCCCTGCGCGAGGAGGTCGACCGCCTTGAGGACCGCAAGGCGCGGCTGTCCGACCCCGAGGAGCTGGAGCTGCTCGCACGCAGCGAGCTGGGTCTGGTCAAGCCGGGTGAGGTGCCGTACATCGTCGTGACACCGGGCGGTGATGACGCCGAGCAGCTGCGTCCCAGCCCGGCTCCGACGCCCTCGGACGAGGACCTGCCCTGGTATCGGCGCCTCGGCCGCGCCCTGTCCGACCTGTTCGGGTGACGACCGACGAGCCCGGCTCCATCCGCTCTGCGGCCGCGGAGGAGCTCGACGCGGCGACGCTGTACGAGCTGCTGCGGCTGCGCACCGACATCTTCGTTGTGGAGCAGGCCTGCCCCTACCCGGAGCTGGACGGCCGCGATCTGCTGCCGGGCGTGCGCCACTGGTGGGTCGAGGAGCACGGGCGGGTGATCGCCTGCCTGCGCGTCCTGCCCGAGCCGGATGGGGGACATCGCATCGGCCGCGTCGCCACGCACCCCGAGGCGCGCCGGCGGGGGGTGGCGGGCAGGCTCCTGCGCGCCGTGCTGGCGACCCTGGACGGGCCGGTCGTGCTCGCCGCCCAGGCATACCTGCGGAACTGGTATCAGGGCTTCGGCTTCGTCCCTGACGGCGAGGAGTTCCTCGAGGACGGCATCCTGCACCTGCCGATGCGCCTGGTGAGGAGCGCGTAGGGTCTAGGGCATGTGCAGGAGCATCCAGCAGCTGCGCGGCGCCGAGCCGCCCGCGACGCCGGAGGAGATCCGCGACGCCGCGCTGCAATACGTCCGCAAGATCAGCGGCTTCCGCAGCCCGTCGAAGGCGAATGAGGCGGTCTTCAACGCCGCCGTCGAGGAGATCGCCGCGGCGACCCGCTCCCTCCTGGAGGGGCTCGTCGTGCCACCGACCGCAAAGCCGGTCGTGCCCGTCCAGCGGCGTCTGCGCGCAGGCTGACCCGCCTCCGATCACGGCTCGGGGGGTGTTGGCGGCGAGCCGTCATGATCCGTCGCGGTCGGCTCATGGCTGATCGCCCAGCGCCGGCTGCGCAGAATGTGACGGGCGTCACGACTTGGGATCAAGCGCGTCAGCGCAGCTTTACCGGCACGCTGCGGAAGCCCCGGAACTGGAAGGTGGGCCGGCGGACCGGCTCGCCGTCCAGGGCCAGGTCGGGGAAGCGCTGGACCAGGCGCGCGAACGCGATGCGCAGCTCCAGCCGTGCCAGGGGGGCGCCGAGGCAGAAGTGGATGCCGGCACCGAAGCCGACGTGGTTGTTGTTCTGGCGGCCGATGTCGAGCCGGTCGGGGTCGTCGAAGGCGTCGGGATCGCGGTTGGCGGCACCGAGCAGCAGACCGACGCGCTCGCCGGGCTCGATGCGCTGACCGGCGATCTCGACGGGCTCGAAGGCGACGCGGTCGAACAGCGACAGCGGCGAGTCGTAGCGGATCAGCTCCTCGACGGCGCTGGTCACGAGCTCGGGCTGGGCGCGCAGCCGTGCGAGCTGGTCGGGGTTGCGCAGCAGAGCCACGGCGCCGTTGGCCGCCACGTTGACCGAGGCCTCGTGCCCGGCGTTCAGCAGCAGGATGCCGGTGACGATCACCTCGTCCTCGGTGAGGCGCTCGCCCTCGTCGCTGGCCTCGACCAGGCCGCTCAGCAGGTCGTCGGTCGGCCGGGCGCGGCGGTCGGCGACCTGCTCGCGCAGGTACGCGGTGAACTCACGCGCGGCGCGGATCGCAGCCTCGGCGGTGGCGTCGTCGTGGTGCGGCTCGTACAGGGCGACGATCGCGTTCGACCACGGCCGCAGCAGCGGGCGGTCCGAGCGCGGGATGCCGAGCAGCTCAGCGATCACGTCGACCGGCAGGGGCTCGGCCAGCGCCGAGACCAGGTCCACGGAGCCCCGCTCGGCCGCCTCGTCCAGCAGCTCGTCGACGATCCGGGTGATGGCGGGTCGCAGCGCCTCGACACGGCGCGGGGTGAACGACGACGACACCAGCCGGCGCAGGCGTGTGTGGTCCGGCGGCTCGAGCTCGAGCATCGACAGCTCGTTGAGCAGGTTCCAGGGCTGGAAGCGCTCGCGCGGCTCGCGCGGCGTGAACACTCGGCCGAGGCGGCGGTCGCGCAGGGTCGCGTCCACCTCCGCGTGGCGTGACACCAGCCACAGGCCGCGCTCCTCCCAGCGGACCAGACCGGGGGTGGCGCGCAGCTCGGCGTAGGTGGGGTAGGGGTCGGCCAGGAGCTGCGGGTCGGTGACGTCGAAGGCTGCCATGACCCCAGGGTGCCAGCCCCGCGCGGGTCCGCTTACGCTGACCGGCATGGAGGACGCACTGCGACCGGCCCCAGACGCCTCGTACGAGGCCCAGGCGAGCCGCCAGCCGATGGGGCCCGACGACGTGGTCATGGCGACCAAGATGATCGGCCGGCCGCTGCGCGGACCGTCGGCCGCGGCGGTCCGCTGCGCGTGGGGCCTGCCGGCGGTGCTGCGGGTCGACCCGGCGCTGGAGGACGGCACGCCGTTCCCGACCACCTTCTGGCTGGCCTGCCCCATCGCCAACCGCCACATCGGCCGGCTGGAGGCCCAGGGCAGCATGGTCGGGCTCAACCAGCGGCTGGCCGACGACCCCGACCTCGCCCGAGCCTACGCCGAGGCGCACGAGCGCTATGTCGCGTTCCGGGACACGCTCGGCCCGAAGGTGCCGCGCGATCCCAGCGCCGGCGGCATGCCGGAGCGCGTCAAGTGCCTGCACGCCCTGTACGCCCACCACCTGGCGACGCGTGACAACCCGATCGGGGCCTGGGTTGCCGATCGGGTGGAGCCGATGGCCTGCGCAGCCCCCTGCGCCACCCCTGACCCGGAGGAGGCCCCTTGACCCGCGTCGCCGCCGTAGACGTCGGCACCAACTCGGTGCGCCTGCTGGTCGCCGAACCCGGCGAGCCCCTGACCAAGGTGGAGCGGCTGATGCGGATCACCCGGCTCGGCGCCGGCGTGGACGCGACCGGGCGGCTGGACGACGTCGCCCTCGCCAGGACCCTGGCCGTGATCGAGAGCTACGCCCGGCGCTGGCACGAGCTCGGCGCCGAGCGCGTCCGGATCGCGGCCACCAGCGCCGTCCGGGATGCAGCCGACCGCGACCGCTTCTTCGACGGCGTGCGCGAGATCGCCGGCGTGGAGGCCGAGGTCCTCAGCGGCGAGGTCGAGGCAGCGACCGCGTTCACCGGAGCGACCACCGGTGTCGAAGGCCGCCCTCCGTTCCTGGTGCTCGACATCGGCGGTGGCTCAACCGAGCTGATCCTGGGCAGCGACCGGCCGCTCGCCTCGACCAGCCGCCAGCTCGGCTGCGTGCGGCTGACCGAGCGCTGCATGCCAAGCGACCCGCCGACCGCAGAGCAGCTGGCTGAGGCACGCGCGGTGGCGCGCGCCGAGATCACCGCGGCGGCCGAGGTCGTCGACGGAGGTCGGGCCGCCACCCTGATCGGGGTGGCCGGAACCGTCACCACCCTGGCGGCGCTCGAGCTCGGTCTGGCGGACTACGAGCCCACGCGCATCCACGGCGCGCGCCTGCCCGCCGCGGCGGTCCGCAGGCTGACCGCCGAGCTGGCGGCCCTGCCCGCGGCCGAGCGCGCCGAGCTCGGCCCGATGGCCCCCGGCCGGGAGGACGTGATCGTCGGAGGCGCGATCATCCTGGAGCAGGTCATCGAGCACTTCGGCTTCGACGACGTGCTGGTGAGCGAGGCCGACATCCTCGACGGCCTCGCTCTGAGCCTGCTCGACGGGGTCGCCTCCGGCTAGATCAGACGCGCGCCGGCTCGGCCACCACGTGGGTCACCGGCACGGGCACCGCCCGCTGGAGCCGGCTGACCAGGTCCATCCGCAGCCAGCGCGACGCACCCGGCGGCAGCGTCGAGATGATGATCTCGTCGTAGTCGTCGTGGCGCAGCGCGTCCAGGGTCGCGTCGATCGCCCGGATGTCGCCGACCTCGCCGTCCACCTCGATGTCCTGCTCGCGCAGGGTGGCGAGCATCGACTCGAGGCGCTGCGCGGCGGCCGCCCGGGTGTCCGCCTCCGTCCAGGTCCCGCTGGACGGGTGTGCCGCGGGGACCAGGACGTGGAACCGGCAGGGCCCCGCGTCGGCGCGCTCCCGCACGGCATCGAGGAGGTGCGGCTCGCACAGGGTCAGGTTCGCGACGATGAGATAGCTTCGCACGGGCGCCTCCAGTCACGTGCTGGGTGCTCGGCCCCGCCTCTGCACTGCGAGGCTGCGTCAGAAACTACGCCCGATCCGCCCTTTCCGGAAGGGTGGGGCTAATCGTCGCGGCCCATCGCCAGGATGAGGTCGCCGCGGCTGACCAGGCCGATGACCTTGCGGTCCTCGTCGACGACCGGGACGCGCGACACGTCGTGGTCGGTCATCAGCGTGGCGACGTCCTCGAGGGTGGCGTCGGGGCCGACGTGCGGCGGGTTGCGCCGCATCATCTCGCCCACCGTCGTCGCCAGCGCGTGCGTGACCTCCTCGCGGAAGCGGTCGAGCGAGCTGGGCAGCGGGATGTAGGCGCCCAGTATCTCGATGGCGCTGGGGGCGTGGATGCGCGCCTGGGTCACGATGAGGTCCGAGTCCTCGATCAGGCCGATCAGCCTGCCGTCGGAGTCGACGACCGGTGCGCCGGATATGGCCCGGGTCCCCAGCGCCTCGACCGCCTCCTCGATGGTCGTGTCCTCGGTGAACGTGACGACGTCGCGGGTCATGACCTGGGCGACGGGGATCTGTCTGGGCATGGCCGCAGCCTACTGCGGCGCCGGGCGGTGGGGCAGGCTCAGGCACACTCGCCCTTGCCGAGGATCACCTGGAACGGCCTGCTCATGCCGAAGTCGGTGTAGTAGAGCGGGTCCTCGGCCCGCGTCGGCATCGTGTCGTAGGGCTTCAGCCAGGTCTTCAGCTCGTCCGGGCCGACCCGGTTCACCCAGTCGCTGAAGCGCTCGCCGAGGTTGCGCTCGGAGGCGTAGCGGCCGACCAGCTGGACCGCGACCTCGGGGGCCTTGCGGGCCGGGACCTTGACGACGTAGTGACCGAACTTGACCCCGCCCGACCCCAGCGCGGCGCCGACGTAGACGCGGTAGCCGGGAGCCTCGTTGCCCTTGGGGTCGCGGCGGGCCATCCCGCCGAAGCCCAGGTCGGCGCTGGTGTGCTGCCCGCAGGCGTTGGGGCAGCCGGAGACGTTGATGCGCAGGCCCTCGATCTCGTGCAGGCCGGCGCCGATGAGCGCGTCGGTCACGGCGTCCGCAAGCCCGCGCGAGGAGGTCAGCGCCAGGTTGCAGGTCTCGGCTCCGGGGCAGCTGACGACGTCGCCGGACTTCTCGGCGCGTGCGAGGTCCATGCCCCCGGCGCGCAGCGTGGCGTGCACGGCGCGCAGCCCGTCGGCGTCCAGGTGCGTGAAGACGAGGTTCTGGCGGATGGAGGTGCGCAGGGTGACCCGTTCGCCCAGCTCGCGCCAGACCTTGGCGAGGAGGCGCAGCTGGTCGCTCGTGATGTCGCCGAGGTGGAGGCTGACATAGGCGCCGAAGGCCGGCTCCCCGTCCGCGTCATGGACGAAGGCGTTGTGCTCGCGCCAGCGCAGGAACGCGTCCGCGTCCTCGGCGGGCACGTCCGGCGAGGGCCCGGGCAACGGCACGTCGTGACGCAGGTGCGTGGTCGCGGGGACGTGCACCTCCGGATAGCTCTTCTCCGCCGCCAGGCGGTCGCGCAGGGGCAGCACCTCCGCGCGGAAGCGCTCGATCCCCCAGCGGTTGAGCAGGAACTTCATCCGGGCGCGGACGCGGTTGCGCCGCTCGCCGTGCTCGTTGAAGACCCGCAGGATCGCCTCGGCGGTCGGCAGGAGCAGCTCCGGCGGCGTGAAGTCCTCGAGCAGGTCGGCCTCGCGCGGCGACGAGCCGAGGCCGCCGCCGACGAAGATCTTGAAGCCGCCGCGGCCCTTCTCGTCACGGGCGCCGAGGAAGCCGATGTCGTGGATCCCGATCTGGGCGACGTCGGCGTCCGAGCCGTCGAAGGCGATCTTGAACTTCCGCGGCAGCGCCTGGAAGTCGGGGTGGCGCAGGAAGTAGCGGACGAAGGTCTCGAGCGCCGGCCGGGTGTCCACCACCTCGGTCGGGTCGATGCCCGCCAGGTGGCTCTGGGTGATGTTGCGGACCGTGTTGCCGCAGGCCTCGCGGGTGGTCATCCCGCCGGCGGCGACGCGCCGCATCAGCTGCGGCACGTCGTCGAGCTTCACGAAGTGGACCTGGAAGTTCTGGCGCGTGGTGACGTGGGCGAACCCGCGGCTGTAGACCTCGGCGATGTCAGCGATCGTGTCGAGGTGCGCGGGGGCGAGGGTCCCGCCGGGGACCTTGATGCGGACCATATGGGTGTCGGACTGGCGGATGCCATAGCAGCCGAGGTGGAGCCGCTTGGCTTTGAAGTCGTCGTCGCTGAGCTCGCCGGCCCGCCACGCTGCGATGGCGCGCTCGAACTCCTCGATCTCCTCCAGGTCGGCGTAGTCCGACATCAAGGCCTCCGGCGGGTGGGGGGCCGACCACCGGGGGGTGGGCGGCCGGGCGACAGTAGGACCGCGCCGACCCGGGGGACAACGGGAGGAGCAGTGCAAACGCTGCGAGCTCGGTGGGAAAGGTGGCAAACCGCAAGGGGGTATCGTCGGCTGCGATGCACCCCTGGGAGCACCTGCGCAGCGAGCTCGCCGCCCTGTCGTCAGCGGCCTCCCCGTCGCCCGGGCAGGGACGGGTCGGGGCGGCGATCGCGCTGCTCAACCAGGTCGGTGAGGACGACCTCGAGATCGTCTACACCCGCCGCCGCGACGACCTGCCGACGCACCCGGGGCAGATCTCGTTCCCCGGCGGCAGGGTCGAGCCCGGCGAGACGATCGAGCAGGCCGCCCTGCGCGAGGCGCAGGAGGAGTGCGGCGTCGACCCCGCCACGGTCGAGATCCTCGGCCGGCTGCCCGGCTTCTACATACCGCCCTCGCGCTTCTGGCTGCACGTCGTGGTCGGCCGCTGGCTGCGGCCCCATCCGCTGGTCGCCTCCGAGGACGAGGTCGCCGAGATCCTGTCCGTGCGCGCCTCGACTCTGCGCGACCCCGGCCGCTGGCGGGTGGTGCGCCTCACCACCCGGGGGAGCTCCTGGGCCTGGGCGCTTGACGGCGACCACTTCCTGTGGGGGGCCACCGCGATCGTGACGACTGTGCTTCTGGGGCTGCTGGATCCGGGCTGGGCCGGCGGCCGCACCGCCGAGGAGCTGCCCGACGATCTCCAGGTCCGGCCCTGGGAGGGCATCCGCATCCCCGCGCGGGCACGGCGCGCACGGCTAGCGGGCGTGCCGGAGATCCCGCTGACCGCGCTGCCGCCCTCGCCGATCGCGGTGGATGCCGGGGCCGTGGTCGAGCGCGCCGGCCGCGCCGTGGCCGATTGCGTTGCAGCGCTGCGCGAGGCCGGCCGGGTTCTGGTGCTCGCGGGCCCGGGCTGGACCGGCGACGTGGGGTTGACGGCCGCGGCGGTCCTGGTGCAGGAGGGGGCGGAGGTGTCAGTCGTGCTGGCCGGCCCGCGGCGACCGGAGACACCTCAGCGGGCCGCGGCGCTTCAGCGGCTGGGCGCCAGCGCCGCGCGCTTCACGGGCGATCTGCCGCAGGCGGATGTGGTCTTGGACGCGCTGACCGGGCGCGGCCTCGCCGGTCCGCTCAAGGGCGAGGTGTTCGACGTCTTGATGGCGCTGCGCGGGACGCCCGCGACCGTGGTCAGCGTTGACCTGCCGAGCGGACTGCACCCCGCGCGTGGGCTGATCGGCGAGGCGGTGTCGGCCGACCTCACCCTGGCCCTCGGCAGCCCCGCGGCGGGACTGCTCGCACCCGGCTCGAACGCCTTCGTGGGTGACCTCTACGTCCTCGGCGTCGAGGAGCAGACCGCCTCCGACCCGCTGGTGCGCGTCCTGCCTGATGGCCACGGCTGGAAGGAGTGAGACGGCGCCGCCGGCGCCGACCGGTGGGGGCGATGGGATTCGAACCCATACCTGGAGCGATTTTAAGTCGCTTGTCTCTGCCAGTTGGACTACGCCCCCGCGCGCGCTGCCCAGCGCGAGCCTTTCGCCGCGCGCACTCTAGCGCGCACGCCCCGCGGCGAGGGGCCGCGAGCGGAGCCCGCCCGCGGCGGGTATAGGCTCCGGTCTGATGAGTGCTGAAGAAGAGCGGATCGCCCTGTTCCTGGACTACGAGAACCTCGCCATCGGGGCGCGCGAGGACCACAGCGGCCTGAAGTTCGACCTCAAGCCGCTGGCGGACGCGCTGGCCGAGCGCGGCCGGGTCGTCGTCAGGCGCGCCTACGCGGACTGGTCGTACTTCGACGAAGACCGCCGCATGCTGACCCAGAACCACGTCGAGCTGATCGAGATCCCCCAGCGGATGGGCGCCGTCCGCAAGAACGCGGCGGACATCAAGATGGCTGTCGACGCCATCGAGCTGAGCTTCGAACGCGACTACATCACGACCTTCGTGATCTGCACCGGCGACTCGGACTTCACGCCGCTGGTCGACAAGCTGCGGAGCCTGAACAAGCGCGTCATCGGCGTCGGCCTGGAGGGCTCCACCTCCAAGCTGCTGCCGCCCGCCTGCGATGAGTTCCTGTACTACGAGCGCATCGAGGGCGTCGAGGTCCCAGAGCGCAAGTCCAGCTCGGGACGCGGCCGCGGCGCCAAGCAGGCCGAGGAGCGCAAGCGGCGCGGAGCGGCCGCCGCGGCGGCGGCTGCGTCGCCGGTGGCGCCCGAGCCGGAGCCCGAGGAGGTCGAGGAGCACGTCCACGTCGAGGCGCCGGACCTCGCCAAGCTCGTCACCCAGACGCTGTCGGGGCTGCAGCGCTCAAGCGGCGGCGCCGTGCTGGCATCGACCCTGAAGCGGGCCATCCTCCGCAAGGAGCCGACGTTCAACGAGGCCGACTACGGCTTCCGCGCGTTCGGCGAGCTGCTCCGCCACCTCGAGGAGCGCAAGATCGTCGAGCTGTCGCCCGGCGCCGCCAAGGGCGATCCGGAGGTCGGCTTCCCCGAGCAGGGCAGCGGCGAGGATGCGGCCTTCGAGCTGCTGCGCGACGTCGTCGCCGACCTCGAGCGCAGCTCCGGTCCGCCGCCCCTGTCCGGCCTGAAGAACCAGCTGCGCAAGCGCCAGCCCGACTTCAGCGAGAAGGCGTTCGGGTTCGGGGGCTTCCTCCAGTTCTGCAAGGCCGCCCGCACCCGCGGAATCGTCTCGATGGAGTGGGACGACGAGGCCGACGACTACGTCCTGCGCTCCGCGCCGCAGGGCTGAGGGTCCCGAACGAGCCGCAAGCGATCGGGGTCTGGCCGCTCCCTCCCCCGGGGGATATGGTCCGTCCCCCCTACTGCATGGCCCAAACGGGCTAGGGCAGGATGATCGGAACGCGTCATGGACCGCTAAGTCCCTTTCGTCGATCCTTGTAATCGAGTCGCCCGCACCGGCGGGGGCGCCGATCGGACGGAGACCCCTGTTAGGGGGCGGGGGGGACTTCCGACAGCGCCAGCTGCGGGCGACGGCGGGAACGGGGGGCGACGACGCCGGGGGGCGGCGTCGTCGTGCCCCACCCCCTTCGCCCTCTGACCGCTGCGTCTGCCCGCTGCGTCATCAGCCCTGGAGGGCCCGGGCCGTGTCCAGCTCTGGGGCGATCGTCAGGCGGACCAGACCTTCGGAGCAGCGCAGGACCGCGTCCTGATGCTCGCCGTCGACGGCCAGCCGCTCGCCTTCCGCAGCAGCCGACTCCTGCCCATCGGGGTGCGCGGCCCGGTACCAGGTCGCGATGCTCTCGCACAGGTCGGACTCCCCGGAGCGGGGGACCAGGCTGAC
>CAZVUW010000055.1:0-21668 GCA_964629825.1 uncultured Actinomycetota bacterium | reverse complement strand
CGGGCTCGTCCCCATCGCTCGGCGGCACCGGGGCGGCGTCGCTGACGCCGGCCGGTGTGGCCGCGCCACCCGGCTGCGCCTCCTGGTCGACCGGCTCGGAGGCGGGTGCCCGGTGGGTGATCGTGGGCGCGGCGCCCTCGGCGTCCTCATCGGTCGCGAGGGCCGGAGCGGGCTCGGCCTCGACGGGCGCCTCGTCAGCGGCGGCGACGGCGGAGGTGGCGAGAACGGAGCTGCCCTCGGAGGCGGGGGCGACGGTCCGCAGGCTTCCGATCGCCTGGAGCGCGGGAAGGAGCGCGAGCAGGCTGACCACGAGAGCGATGCTCCGCGGCTGCAGCAGCTTGCGCCACCGAGGCGAGGCCTCGGAGGCGGGCTCAGCGGGCTCTGGGATCTGTTCCATCCTCGAGTTGACGATCGTCTGGCCCCACCTGGCGTCCGCCGGGGCGCGCTTGCTCAACTGGAGACCAGCCCGACGACGCAACGCCCCGTCCGACGGCTCACTATCCTGCCATCGCAACGCCAAGTCCAGGGAGGAAGTTCCACATCCGCCCGAAATCTCAGGTCAGCGTTGCGCGCACTCGGTTCGCGTCGGCGGCCAGTCGCTCATCGTCGTGGACGACCCGGCCGCTGACTCCATCCCAACACATCGGCAGATCCAACCAGGATCTGCAGCCACCGTAGGTGTCCAAGCGGTCGAGCGTCACCGGCTCCGCAAGCTCGACGGCGCGCACGACCAAAGCGTGCAGGGGGTGGCGGGGGCGGAACCGGACGCGGTCCTCGAGGATCGACTGGTCGGTCCAGATGTGCAGATCGGCCACCTCGGGCAGCCGCTCAGGCCTGGTCACCTCGATGGCGTCGTAGATCACGACACCGCAGCGCAGCGTCAGCCGGTCCTCGCCGACGTCCGCCGCGCCGGGGGCCAGCAGCTCGGCGTGCTCGGGGCGGACCCGCTCGGCGTGGCTGTGGGCGGTGGTGGGGAACAGCACGAACCCGCCCTCCGGGGAGCGCAGCGTGAAGGCGCGCTCGTGGATGCCGCCCTTGCGGAGGAGGAGCGTCTGGCGGCCGTCGAGGAGCGCGTGCGCGACCGCACCCCACTCCTTGAGGGCCAGGGTCGTGCGCACGTCGACGGAAGGCATGCGGCCAGTGTAGGGAGCGCCGCGAGCGGCCAGGCTGTCCGTGATGCTGGAGCTCCTGGTCGGCGTGGTGATGGTGCTGGGCCTGATCGGCACGATCGTGCCGGTGATGCCCGGGCTGGTCGTGATCCTCGGCGCCGGAATCGTCTACGGGGTCGTCGACGGCTTCGGCGCCACCGGGCTCGCAGCGATCACGGCCATGGCGATCCTGTTCGCCCTCGGCTCGGTCGCCTCCTACGTCCTGCCGCACCGCGCCGGGGTCCTCGCCGGGGTCGGGAAGCCGTCGCTGCGCCTCGGCATGCTAGGCGGGATCGTCGGGCTGTTCGCCATCCCCGGGCTGGGGCTCCCGATCGGAGCCGCGCTGGGCGTGCTGGTGGGGGAGCGGCGCAGGCTGGGGGACTGGAGCGCTGCCTGGGCGACCACCCGCCGGGTCCTCGTGGGCTTCGGGCTCGGGGCGCTTGCCGAGGTTCTCGCGGGGCTCGCGATGATCGCCGCGTGGGCGATCTGGGCGGCGACGGCCTAGGGGCCGCGCGCACGTTAGTCTCCGATGCGATGAAGGTCACCCTGCACCAGCCCCGCCGCACCGAGGAGGTCCCCGGTCCTCTGACCGTGGCCCGGCTGCTCGAGACGCTCGGCATCAACCCGGAGACCGTCCTGGTCATCTCCGATGCCACGCTCGTCACCAAGGATCACGTCCTCGCCGACGACGCCGAGGTCGAGATCCGCCCGGTCATCTCCGGCGGGGCCGGCCCGGCACGCTGCCACGCCTGCTCGGAGACCGCGATCATCGAGGTGGCCCGCCACAACGCCGCCTACTGCGCCGAGCACTTCATCGACCACGTGCGCACCCAGGTGCGCATGGCGATCTCACGCCACCGGATGCTCTCCTACGACGACCGCATCCTGGTCGCGGTCAGTGGCGGCAAGGACTCGCTGGCGCTCTGGGACGTGCTGCTCGACATGGGCTACCGGGTGGACGGCCTGTACCTCGGCCTCGGGATCGGGGGGTACTCCGACCGCTCCGGCGAGTTCGTGCGCGCCTTCGCCGAGCGCCGCGGCGCGACCCTGCACCAGCGCGACCTCGCCGAGTGCTACGGCTTCGACATCCCGCTGGCGGCGACCGACCGGACCCGCTCCTCCTGCGGGGTCTGCGGCCTGAGCAAGCGCTACGTCTTCAACGAGGTGGCCCGCACCGGCGGCTACGACGTCATGGCCACCGGCCACAACCTCGACGACGAGGCGGCGACCCTGCTCGGCAACGTGCTGCGCTGGCAGACGCCGTTCCTGGCGCGCCAGTCCGTCGCGCTGCCGGCCACGGACACGATGGCCCGCAAGGTCAAGCCGCTGTACCGGCTCACGGAGCGGGAGACCGCCGCCTACTGCGTCATCAAGGGCATCGACTACGTCGTCGAGGAGTGCCCGATGGTCGGCGGCAACACGGTGCTGCGCTACAAGGACGCGCTCAACGATCTGGAGCGCACCTCGCCCGGGATCAAGGCCTCGTTCCTGTTCGGGTTCCTCGAGGGCGCGCAGGCGGCGCACTTCCCGGCTGACTCGTCCGACTCGTCATCGGTGGTGGAGTGCAGCCGCTGCGGGCAGCCGACGGTCGCCCCACGCGGCAAGGCCGAGGACCAGCCGGCGGTGTGCGCGTTCTGCCGCACCCGCTCGCGGTTGCTGCGGGTCGTGGAGAAGGTCGGCGCCTGACGGGACGGGTGCCGCGCGCCCGCAGCGCCGCTGCACCCGCTAGCCTGCCGCCGACATGTCAACCGCCCCCCGCCGTCCAGGCCATCCGGAGCCCTTGTCCGTCGGCGACAAGGTCATGCTCGTCGACCGCAAGGAGCGTCGCTACCTCCAGACGCTGCGGGCGGGAGCCGACTTCCACTTCCACGGCGGCATCGTCCACCACGACGACCTGATCGGCCGGCCGGAGGGCATCCGCGTCCGCAGCACCAAGGGCCAGACGCTGCTGGTCGTGCGGCCGACCTCGGCGGACTGGACGGTCAAGGCGCCGCGCGGTGCACAGGTCGTCTACCCCAAGGACCAGGCGATGATCGTCCAGCTGGGCGACATCGGCCCCGGTGCGGTCGTGGTTGAGGCGGGCGCCGGCTCGGGCGCGCTGACGGTCGCCCTGCTGCGAGCGATCGGCCCGACGGGCCGGCTGATCAGCTTCGAGCTGCGCGAGGACCACGCCGTGATCGCCGAGCGCAACGTCCTCGAGCGCCTGGGCGGCCACCCTGAGAACTGGGAGCTGCGCATCGGCGAGGTGGCGGGGGGGCTGGCCGGGGTCGAGTGCGAGCGGCTCGTGCTGGACCTCCTCGAGCCCGACCTGGTCGTCCCGGCGGCGGCCGAGGCGCTCACCCCGGGCGGGATCCTGGTGGCGTACACGCCGACCGTGCCGCAGGTCATGCGGCTGCACGAGGCCCTGCGCGGCGATGGGCGCTGGGGGATGGCCAAGACAGTCGAGACCATGCTGCGCGGCTGGCACGTCGACGGCCTGGCGGTCCGGCCGGATCACCGCATGGTGGCGCACACGGCGTTTCTGACCACGGCGCGGCGGCTTCCGCCCTCCCCGCGGCCGGAGCCGGTCCCGCCCGACGTCCGAGATGTCCAGATCGACCCCGCCCCGGAGGTCGACGAGCAGTAGCCTGGCCTCGCGCCGGACGCACCACCGGCCAGGCCCCGCAACACGGTGCAGGGGGACCATTTGCGCAGCGCATCCGGACCTTGGGTCCGCCTGCCAGCCCGATTCTTTGCGGCTGGGGCGGCCTTCGCCTGCCTCATCGCCTCCCTCGCGGGGGCGCCGCCCGCCAAAGCCGCACCCCAGGAAGAGGCGCAGCCGCGGCTGATCGCCCCCGACCGCAGCGCCCTGCGGGGCGCAGGGGCCGTCATCGAGGCCTCGCCCGAGGTGCCGGGCGCTCTCCTCGTCACGACCGAGGACAAGGCCGGCACCGCCGCGGCGGGCGCCATCGCCGCTCCCGCGGTCGAGCTGACCGAGGCCGCGGGTGCCGAGGCTCAGGTCACCGCTCTCGCCGAGGGCGTCGCGCGCGTGGTCGTCGATCCGGACGAGGCTGACGAGGTGGCCGAGCGGCTCGCCTCCCTCCCCGGCGTCGTCGCCGTGGAACCCGAGCGGGTGTGGGAGTACCAGGCCCAGACCTCTCCGGACGACCCCTTCTACGACGAGCAGTGGGCCCACCGCCGGACGGGCGTGGAGCAGGCCTGGGAGCTGACGACCGGCGTGGGCCGCCGCATCGTCGTGATCGACAGCGGCATCGACGGCCGGCACCCGGAGCTGTCGGACCGCATCATCGGCAAGAGGATCGTTCGCGAGGTGGACGGCCGATACCGGCTGGTCGCCACCACGCGCGCCGACAACGACGAGTGCAACACGGGTCACGGCACTGCTGTCGCCGGTGTGGCCGCCGCGGCGGGGGACAACGGCGTCGGGGTGGCAGGGGTCGCCTGGGGCGCCCGCATCATCGACATAGCGCTGTCGACCAGCGGCAGCTGCTCGCCCAGCGATGCCAAGGTGATCGCCGCGCTGTCCAGGGTCGCACAGGGCGACTTCGGCACGGTCGACGTCGTCAACCTGTCACTCGGCGGCCGCGAGCCGTCCGGGCGCTGCCCTTCGGCGCTCCAGCGGGCGATCCACGACGTCATCGGCAAGGGCACCGTCATCGTCGCCGCCGCCGGCAACGAGGGCTACCTCGACGTGAACGTCCCGGCCGCCTGCGACGGCGTGATCACGGTCGGCGCAACCCATCGCGACGACACCCGCGCGCCCTACAGCGGGATGAGCCGCTACCTGGACCTGGTCGCTCCCGGCGGCCAGGACGTCGAGAACTGCCATCAGCGCCTCGACCTGTGCATCGTCACGACCTATCGGGCGACCGAGACCTGCGCCATGCCCTGCTTCACCGGCATCAGCGGCACGTCGTTCGCGGTCCCTTACGTGAGCGGGACGATCGCCCTGCTGCGCTCGCTCAACCCGGGGCTGAGCCCCCGCCAGATCGAATCTGTCCTCGAGCTGACGGCCAAGCACCCGCGCGGGTCCGGGGTCTACGACCACGAGCACGGCTGGGGGCTGGTCCAGGCGGGCGCTGCGGCGCGCCACGTCGCCGAGGGCAAGCCGATCCCGGTCCCGCGCGAGCACCCGGCGGTGCGGATCGCGGCCGGCTCCTCCACCGCACCGGTGACCCAGGCCGTCGCCATGTCGAAGGCGTCGTTCCGCGACGGCGCCGCCCAGCACGCCGTGCTCGCCCGCTCGGACGACTTCGCGGACGCACTTGCCGGCGCCTCGCTGGCGTACGGCATCGCCCCCGTGCTGTTCACCCCGCCCCGCGGTGCGCTCGCGCCGGAGACGGCGGCTGAGCTCCGCCGCGTCCTGGCGCCCGGCAAGACCGTCTACCTCCTGGGCGGGGAGGCGGCGCTCGACCAGCGGATCGAGGACGACATCCGGGCGCTGGGCCTGCGGCCGAAGCGGGTGTACGGCCCGACGCGCGAGTGGACGGCCGTGGCGATCGCCCGCGAGGTGCGCGCCCTCGTGCAGCGCGCCGGCCAGCCGGTGAGCCCCTCCGTCCTGGTGGCGACGCGGTCGAACTGGCCCGACGCGGTGGCCGCCGGCTGGATCGGATCCGCCTTCGGCGTGCCGGTGCTGCTCACCCCGTCGGGCTCGCTGCACAGCGCCACCCGCGGCTATCTGGAGACGCTCGGCAAGGGCGGCGACATCTCAACCGTGTACGTCGTCGGAGGCACCGGCGTGGTGTCCGAGGCGACCGCCCGCGCCGCGGGCGAAGCCGCCGGCCCGGGCAGCTCCTCGGCGACGGTGCGCCGCCTGGGGGGCGCGGCCCGCGACCTGACCGCCCTCGCGGTGGCCAAGGAGATGCGCAGCCAGCTCGTGGAGGCCGACATCTACCCGCCCTACGGCGTCGCCGTGGACCTGGACCGCCCCGACGGCTACGCGCACGCGCTGTCTGCCTCGGTCCTGGCCGGCAGCATGTTCTCGGTGATGGTCCCCGTCCGGGGGCCCACGGCGCCGCAACGGATCACCGGTGCCACCGCCGACGCCTTCTGCGGTCTCCGCGCCGATGCGCTGCTCGCGGGCGGCACCGATCTCCTCCCGGAGCGGCTCGGCACCGAGCTCGTCCACATCCTCAAGGGCTCGTCGCCGCGTTGCTGAGGCGGGCGGAATTGCCGTGCGTGACCTCGCCCCCACGCACGGAGGTCGCACCTATACTCGCGAGAGTGCCGGTCGCGCTTCGACCCGGCTGCAACTTCAGCTCAGAGGCGTGAAGGCCCCCGGCACCGGGAGGACTGCGGAATGCCCGACGAGCAGGCCGAGCTGCGCGAGCTGCGGAACCAGGTGGCCTTCCTCGAGGAGGAGACGGCCATGCTCCGGCGCCAGCTGGAGGACTCCCCGTCGCGCGTACGCGCCCTGGAGGAGCGACTGCGGGAGACGCGGACCCAGCTCGCCGGCGCCATGTCGCAGAACGCCAAGCTCGCCGACACGTTGCGTGAGGCGCGCGAGCAGATCCTGACCCTGAAGGAGCAGGTCGAGCGCCTGGCGGCGCCCCCCTCCGGCTTCGGGGTGTTCCTCGAGGCGCGGGACGACGGCACGGTCGAGGTCTTCACCCAGGGCCGCAAGCTGCGCGTGAACGTCAGCCCAGAGGTCCAGGTCGACGCGCTCGTCCGCGGCCAGGAGGTCGTCCTCAACGAGGCGCTCAACGTGGTCGAGGCCGCCCGCTTCGAGGTCGTCGGCGAGGTCATGACGCTGAAGGACCGCATCGACGAGGGGCGCGTCCTCGTCATCGGCCGCACCGACGACGAGCAGGTCGTCCGAATCGCCGAGCCGCTGCGCGACGCCCCGCTGCGCGCCGGCGACTCGCTGCTGGTCGAGCCGCGCAGCGGCTACGCCCTGGAGCGCCTGCCGCGGCCCGAGGTCGAGGAGCTCGTGCTGGAAGAGGTGCCGGACATCACCTACCAGGACATCGGCGGCCTCAGCCGGCAGATCGAGCAGATCCGCGACGCGGTCGAGCTGCCGTTCCTGCACGCGGACCTCTTCATCGAGCACGAGCTGCGCCCGCCCAAGGGGATCCTGCTGTACGGCCCGCCCGGCTGTGGCAAGACGATGATCGCCAAGGCAGTCGCGAACTCGCTCGCCAAGCGCGTCGCCGAGAAGGAGGGGCGCGCCGACGCCCGCAGCTACTTCCTCAACATCAAGGGACCCGAGCTGCTCAACAAGTACGTCGGCGAGACCGAGCGCCAGATCCGCCTGATCTTCCAGCGCGCCCGGGAGAAGGTCGAGGAGGGCTTCCCCGTCATCGTCTTCTTCGACGAGATGGACTCGATCTTCCGCACCCGCGGCTCCGGGGTCAGCTCGGACGTCGAGACCACGATCGTCCCGCAGCTGCTCAGCGAGATCGACGGCGTCGACGCCCTGAAGGACGTCATCGTCATCGGCGCCTCCAACCGCGAGGACATGATCGACCCGGCGATCCTGCGGCCCGGCCGCCTCGACGTGAAGATCAAGATCGAGCGGCCCGACGAGGCCGCCGCGCGCGAGATCTTCCGGATCTACCTGCACCCCGGCCTGCCGTTGCACCCGGACCTCGTCAAGCAGCACGACAGCGAGGAGGCCGCGGTCGAGTGGCTCATCGCAGAGACCTGCCGGCGCATGTACGCGGAGGAGCCGTCCAACCGCTTCCTCGAGGTCACCTACGCCAACGGCGACAAGGAGATCCTCTACTTCAAGGACTTCAACTCCGGGGCGATGATCGAGAACGTGGTCGCCCGCGCGAAGAAGATGGCCATCAAGCGCTACCTCGACGAGGGCCAGCGCGGCATCCGCGCCGAGGACCTGTTCCAGGCCATCCGCGAGGAGTTCAAGGAGAACGAGGACCTGCCCAACACGACCAACCCGGACGACTGGGCGCGCATCTCGGGCAAGAAGGGCGAGCGCATCGTCTACGTCCGCACCCTCATCGACGACGGCACCGCGCCGGGCAAGTCGATCGAGAGCGTCAACACCGGCCAGTACCTGTAGGCCGGGCGCTCAGGCGCGCAGGAGGCGCTCGATCCGGCGGTCGGCGGCGACCATGCCGAAGGCGGTCATCGTCGCGAGGTAGGCGATGTTGACCAGCACGCCCGCGTCCACGGCGCCGAGCGTCAGGGAGCGCAGCAGCTCGACGCCGTGGTAGAGCGGCGACATCTGGACGACCGGGCGCACGGCGGCGGGGTAGACCTCGAGCGGGAAGAAGGTCGCGGAGAACAGGAACAGCGGCAGGGTCACGAACTGGACCAGGTCCATGTCCTGCCACGAGCGGATCAGCGTCGCAGCGGCCGTGCCCACCGCGCTGAAGGCCAGGCCGATCAGCACCGACGCCGGTATGGCGAGCAGCGCGCCGAGCGGTGAGGGTGCAAGGCCGAGGACCAGCATCACGATGATGAACCCGACGGCGTAGAGCAGGCCGCGCAGCTGGCACCACATGACCTCGCCGAAGGCGATGTCGCGCGGCTCCATCGGCGTGGTGAGCATCGCGTCGTAGGTCTTGGCGTAGCGCAGCTTGCTGAAGATGTTGATCGTGGACTCGTAGATGGCGCCGTTCATGGCTGAGGCGGCCAGCAGCGCCGGCGCCACGAACTCGGCATAGGAGACCTGGGGCGCGGAGCCGGCGCTGACGTCACCGACCAGGCCGCCGACTCCGAAGCCGATGGCGAACAGGTAGAAGAGCGGCTCGACCGCTCCCGAGACCAGCAGCAGCCACGCGTGCCGGTACACCATCAGGTTGCGCTCCATCAGGTGCAGCGCACGCCGGCGTCGGCGCAGGACGGCGGGGACGAGCACGCTCACAGGACCAACCGCCTGCGGAAGCCGCCGAGGGTGAGCCAGGTCCCCACGGCGAAGCAGGCCGCGAGCACGGCCACGTGCAGCACCGGGTGCAGCGCCGGGGGAGCGCCCAGGACGAGCGCCCGCGTCAGCTGGACGCCGTGCCAGAGGGGCGTCAGGACCGCCAGGGGCTGCGCCCACTCGGGCAGGCGCTCGACCGGGAAGAAGGTGCCGGAGAAGAGGAACAGGGGCAGAACCCCGAACCGGAACACGGCCGACAGCAGGTAGTCCGTCTCCAGCCGCGACGCCAGGGCCATGATCGGGGCGGCGAAGGCCAGCCCGGTGAGCACCGCCGGGCCCACCCCGAGGATGGTGCGCGCGATGCCCGCCACGTCGAAGACGGCCAGCACCACGGCGTACACGGCCGAGGCGAGCAGCAGCCGCAGGACGACCCAGCCGAGGTGGCCGAGGACGAGGTCGCGGTGGGTCACCGGGGTGGCGAGGGCCGCGTGGTAGGTCTTGCGCCACTTCATGCCGGCCATGACCGGGAACATCCCGTCGCTGGCGGCGACCTGCATCGCGCTGGCCGCCAGCAGACCGGTGCCGACGAACTGCACGTAGGTGAGGCCCTCGAGTCCTCCGCTGCGATCCACGAGGGTCCCCAGCCCCATCCCCATGGCGCTCAGGTACAGGATCGGCATCAGGAACGTCGAGATGGCCGAGCCTCGCCAGGTGTGCCGATACGCGCGCAGCTGGCCCTCGAGGACGCGCAGGGCTGGAGCGGCCATGGCCCTAGTCCACCAGCTGGCGGCCGGTGAGCCGCAGGAAGACGTCCTCGAGCGTGCTGCGGCGCACGACGACGCTTACCGGGGTCAGGCCGAGCCGGTGCACCTGGGCCGACGTGGCCTCGGCGTCGTCGCTGTACAGCAGCAGCCGGTCCGGCAGCGCCTCGATGCGGGGGACGAGCCCCTCGAGGCGGGCAAGGGCGGCCTCCTGCTCGCCGATCGGGAAGCGCAGCTCCAGCACCTCGCGCGTGGAGTGGCTGCGGATGAGGTCGCGCGGCGCGCCCTCGGCGACGATCCGCGCTTGGTCCATGACCACGAGCCGGTCGCACAGCTGCTCGGCCTCGTCCATGTAGTGGGTGGTCACGATCAGGCTCACCCCGCGCTGCTTGAGCCGGAAGAGCCGGTCCCAGAGGAGGTGGCGCGCCTGCGGGTCCAGTCCCGTGGTCGGCTCGTCCAGCAGCAGCAGCTCCGGGTCGTTGATCAGGGAGCGCGCGATGGTCAGTCGTCGCTTCATCCCGCCGGAGAGGCGGTCGACCTTGGCGCTCGCGCGGTCGGAGAGCTGGACGAAATCGAGCAGGGAGTCGATCCGCTCGCGGATGACGGGCCGCGGCAGGTCGAAGTAGCGCCCGTAGATCATCAGGTTCTCCGACACCGTCAGCTCGGCGTCGAGCGCGTCCTCCTGCGGCACGACGCCCAGCCGGGCGCGGATGGCGGCGCCGTCGGATCCGGGGTCGAGGCCGAGCACCCGCAGCTTGCCGTCGGAGACCGGTGAGGTGGCGCCGATCATGCGCATGGTCGAGCTCTTGCCGGCGCCGTTGGGGCCGAGGAAGCCGAACGACTCGCCGGCGCGGACCTCGAAGTCGATGCCGTCGACGGCCACGAAGTCACCGAAGCGCTTCGTGAGACCGCGGGCCTCTACCACCGGTGCTGCCATCCGGGCCACGCTAGCGTGTGCGCCGAGGCGGCCGGACATACGATCGGCCAACCCCGACACTCGGAACCGAAGTGGCGATCACGAAGTACATGGGCACCGAGACGGAGTACGGCATCTCCGTCATCGGCAGGCCTGACTTCAACCCGGTCCTCGCGTCCTCGCTGGTCGTCAACGCCTACTCCGCGGATGGCCGGCCGCGGGCGCGTTGGGACTACGAGGAGGAGAACCCGCTGCGGGACGCGCGCGGGTTCACGCAGCCGGGTGCGCACGAGCCGCCGCCCGAGGACGACGTCGGGCTGGCGAACTCGATCCTGACCAACGGGGCGCGCTTCTACGTCGATCACGCCCACCCCGAGTACTCCTCGCCCGAGGTGTCCAACCCCTACGACGCAGTGGTCTGGGACAAGGCGGGGGAGCGGATCCTGGAGCGCGCGGCCGCTCGCGCGGGGGAGCTGCTGCCGGGCGGCCCGGGCCGGATCGTCATCACGAAGAACAACACGGACGGCAAGGGCTCCGCCTACGGCATGCACGAGAACTACATCCTCGAGCGCAGCCTGCCGTTCGGGGAGCTCGTGCGGCAGATCACGCCGTTCTTCGTGTCACGCCAGATCATGGTGGGGGCGGGGCGCCTCGGGAACGAGTTCGACCTCGACGTGCCCTACCAGATCTCGCAGCGGGCCGACTTCTTCGAGGTCGAGGTCGGGCTCGAGACCACGCTCAAGCGGCCCATCGTCAACACGCGCGACGAGCCCCACGCCGACCCGGATCGCTTCCGCCGCCTGCACGTGATCATCGGCGACGCGAACATGTCCGAGCTGTGCACCTTCCTGAAGCTCGGCTCGACCGCGCTGGTCCTGTCGATGCTCGAGGACCGCTTCCTGCCCGAGCCGCCCTCCCTTGCGCAGCCCGTGAAGGCGCTGCACGCCGTCTCGCACGACCTGACGTGCCGCCAGCCGCTGACGCGCGCCGACGACTCGACGATCACCCCGATCGAGCTGCAGTGGCATTACCTGGACCTCGCCGTCAAGTACTGCGAGGACGGACGCGGGCCGGAGTGGGGCGCCGACGTCTGCCGGGTCTGGGAGCGCATCCTCACGGGCCTCGAGCACGACCCGCTGTCGCTCGACGGTGTTGTCGACTGGGTCACCAAGTACCGGCTGCTGCTGCGCTACATAGAGCGCGACGGGCTCGACTGGAAGGCCGACAAGCTGAAGCTCGTCGACTTGCAGTACCACGACGTGCGCCTCGACAAGGGCCTCTACAACCGCCTGGCGGCCACGGGTCGGATGGAGCGGCTGGTCGACGAGGCCGAGGTGCAGGCCGCCATCACAAACCCGCCCGAGGACACCCGCGCCTACTTCCGCGGGCGCTGCCTGGAGAAGTTCCGCGATAGCGTCGCAGCCGCCGGCTGGGACTCGATCATCTTCGACATCGGCGGCGAGAGCCTGCAGCGGGTGCCGATGATGGATCCCGGGCGCGGCGGCAAGGCGATGACCGGTGAGCTGATCGACCGCTCGGCCACAGCGGCCGAGCTGCTCGCCGAGCTGTCCCGCTAGCCCTCCGTGGACGTGCCGGCGTCCGGCGCGGGGGTCTCCGGCGTCGGCGGCGCTCCCGGCTCGCCCGGAAGGGTCGGCTCCTCACCCGACTCGGTCGTGGTCGCCGGCTCGGCGTCGCAGCCCGTCGCCAGGCCCGCCGTGATCAGCAGCGCCGCCACCAGTCGGCGTGCCCTCCGTCCCTTGCGCATACCTGCTGCCCTTTCAAGTGTCTCGCCGAGGCGTTCCCGACGGGGTGCCTGGCTACACTCCAAGGAAGTCGAGCGAACACCGGGAGTGATCGATGAGCGACGGCCAGGTTCGCAAGCAGCGGACCAAGCAGGAGGAAGAGGAGCAGGTCGCCGAGACCGAGTCCACGGCGACGGTCGACACCTCCGACGTCGACGACCTGCTCGACGAGATCGACGAGGTCCTGGAGGAGAACGCCGAGGAGTTCGTCAAGAACTACGTGCAGAAGGGCGGCCAGTAGCGGGCACCGTCTGAACGACGTCCCCCGCAGCATGTTGAATGCGGCTCGGGAACCGACCGCATTCGACACAGGGGGATGGGTGACCACCGACGAGCGCATCGTCGTGCTGCGCGACGGCACCCGCGCCCTCATCCGCCCGATCCGGCCGGATGACAAGTGGCGGCTACAGGAGGGTCTCCAGCAGCTGTCGCCGCAGTCGCGCTTCCTGCGCTTCCATGCTCCGGTGGAGCGCCTCACCGATGCGCAGCTGCGCTACCTGACCGAGGTCGACGGCGAGAACCACGTCGCCTGGGTCGCCCTGGACCCGGACGCCCCCGAGGAGCCGGGCATGGGCGTCGCGCGCTACGCCCGCCTGGCCGACGAGCCGGACGTGGCCGAGGCGGCGATCACCGTGCTGGACCGCTACCAGGGCCGCGGGCTCGGCACGGCGTTCCTCGAGCTGATCGCCCGCTCAGCCGCGGAGCACGGCATCCGCACGCTGCGCAACTACGTGCTGGCCGAGAACGACGCCATGCTCGACATCCTGGAGTCGCTCGGGGCGACCCGGGTCGACGAGGGCGACGGGGTGTGCCGGGTCGACATGGAGCTGCCCACCGACCCGTCGGACCCTGACGAGCTGTCCGCCAGCACGCCGCGGCGGGTGCTGCGCGCCTCCGCCCATCAGCGGATGCCGTTCCGGCTTCCGCTCCCGCCCTGGTGGCCGCGGGGTCGACCGGGCCGCAACGGCAACCACGGCGGGGACGGCGCCTAGGACGACTCGGCCTAGCTCAGCCCCGCCGCTCCAGGCGGCGGCGGGACCGGAGGGGCGACGGGCGGTCCGACCGGCTTGACGTCCAAGCCCCCGAGCGCCACGAGCACGCGCAGCTCGAGCGTCGGAGCGTCGGGGGGCAGCACCTGGTGCTGCGTGTGGTTCTCGTACGCCCCCAGGATGGCGGGACCGCTGATCCGCACGCGCCAGCCCGGCGGAACCTTGATGTCGCAGCCCCCGAGCAGGACGGTCGCGTCGATGCGCGCGCCCTCGGGGTGCAGCGTCGCGCCGCGCAGGTCGAGGTCGATGCCGCCGAGCGCGGCGAACAGCGACCCGCCGCGGAACGCCGAGCTGGTGGGTGCCAGCTCGCGGCCGCTGAGCAGCACGATCGCGGACACGGCGTCGTCATCGTGGGCCGCTGCGGCCGTCCGCTCGCGCCCGAAGACGAGCCACGCACCGACCCCGATGAGGGCGATCGGCCACAGATACGCCATCACCGACCAGTCGGCGAGGTCGAGGGAGAAGGCGAGCAGCACCAGCCCGATGCCGGCGGTGATGGCACCGCCGATCCGGTCCGGCGGGCGGTCCGCCAGCCGCAGCAGGCCCACGGCCACGATCGCCAGAGGCCACCAGTCGGCCAGCGTCTCACCGGCGTCCAAGGCTCCGAGCGCGTCCAGCAGGAACACCAGTCCGAGGAGCACCAGCAGCAGCCCGGGGACGATCCCGGCGCGGTTCAGTCCCATGCGACGCCCCTTATGGGTGACGACCGGTTGGGTGACGACCGGTCGAGTGACGACCGGTCCGAAGGAAGTGTGACCTTCGGCCCTCATCCGGTGCGGTCGCCGAGGAGATCCTAGGGCTAGCCGAAGGCAGGACGGCGCCCGGCACACCGCCGCCGGTGGAGCTGGCCGAGCCCGACTGGTCCACGGCCACGCCAAGCGTCTGAGGAGGCGAGCGACATGTTGCGCTGGGTGTACGCCTACAAGACAGTCAACGGGGATCCCGGGGTCATCGAGCGGATCCTCCTCGAACGAGGATCGGAGCTGCTCGGGCCCTCGCCCGAAGGCGGCGAGGAGCTCGCGGCGGACGGCGCCCGGCTGGTGCGTCTGGAGCTGCACCCCGCGGGGGTACCCATCTCCAAGGACGTGCGGGTCCGCACCGGAGTCGCACGCAAGGTCGGAAACCGGACGGTCCTCCCGCTGGAGTGGCACGCAGAGCCCGGCCGGCATGCGTTCCCGGTCTTCGACGGCTCGATCGAGCTGGAGCCGCTGGACCGCAGCCGCAGCCAGCTGACGGTGGTCGGCAGCTACCGACCGCCCGCCGGGCCGATCGGGTTCGTCATCGACGTGGCGGGCCTGGGCCGGCTCGCGCAGGAGACCGCCGAGCAGGTGTGCAGGGTGGCCGCGGCCGCGCTGGAGGAGGCCGCCCGCGGCGGTGCTCCGGCCGTCGCGGCTAAGCCCAGGCATGGTTCCGCCCTGCGGGTCGCTGACGTCATGAGCGACCGCCCGGTGGTGCTCGAGGCGAGCATGCCGCTGCGCACGGCGGCGCTGATGCTCTTCCACCTCGACATCTCCGGGGCGCCCGTCGTCGACGACGACGGACAGCTGATCGGCGTCCTCAGCGAGGCCGACCTCCTCGCCAAGGAGGCCAGCCCGCGCTACGGCCTCAGCCGCCGCCTGGTGGAGGAGGAGCGCCGCCGCGGCGCCGCCACCGTCGGAGAGGCCTGCAGCCGGCCGGCGCGCGTGACGGCACCGGACGTGTCCCTGGCCGAGGCCGCCAGGGCGATGATCGACCAGGACGTCAGCCGGCTGGTCGTCGTCTCCGCCGGTCAGGTGGCCGGCATGGTCACCCGCCACGATGTGCTCGCGGCGCTGCTGCGCGCCGACAACGACGTCGAGGAGGCGATCCACCGCGCGCTGGCCGATGCCGGTCTGGACGACGTGGCCGTCTGCGTCGAGTGGGGCGAGGTGACCCTGTCCGGGAAGCTGCGGCTGCGCAGCGAGGCAGGGCTCGCCTGGGAGGTGGTCGAGGGCGTCGACGGCGTCATCACCATCAACGCCGACGACCTCACCTGGGAGGTCGACGACCAGATCCCGCCGCTGCTGCACGTGTAGCGGGCGGAACGCGCTGGGGGAGGAGCGGCGAAAGTCGGACGCAGAGGAGACTGAGGGCGACGTTAAGTGACGCCGGCAGGGGTCGACGGTTGCAGGGAAGGACCAACTGTCAGCTCCCACCCATAAGGATCCTGCCGTGCAGCACCGCGTCTCCCCCAGCGCGAACCGCCTGGCTCTCGTGGCCGTGGCCGCCGTGGCGTCGCTGGTCTTGGCCGCTTGCGGTTCCGAGCCCGCAACCGAGCCCGAGACCGGCAGCCCGGCGGCCGCGGCCACCACCTCAGCGCAGAGCGGCGGTTCGGTCACCTATGCCCTGGACGCCGAGCCAACCGTCCTGAACCCCGTCACGATCGACGGCAACTCGACCGCGACTGGCCACATCGTCGTGCCGGTCCTGTGGTCCCTCTGGCACATCACCCCGGAGGGCGAGCACGTTCCCGCCCTGCTGGACGGCGAGCCCGAGGTCACCGAGGACCCCTTCTCCGTCACCTACCGCCTGCGCGATGAGGCGACCTGGAGCGATGGCACGCCGATCACCGCCGAAGACGTGGCCTTCACCGTCGAGATCAAGCAGAACCCCGACCTGCCCATCGCGACCATCGACGGCTACGACCGCATCACCGGGGTCGAGGTCATCGACGAGAAGACCATCACCCTGACCTTCGACGGGCCGTACCCGCAGTGGCGCGCCCTGTTCGCCGGTCCCGACACGCCCATCCTCCCGGCGCACGTCCTGGACGCCGAGACCTTCGAGCAGGCCTGGACCGACGGCATCACCGGTGCCGACGGCGAGCCCATCGCCTCCGGCCCGTTCGTGGTCGAGTCCTGGGAGCGCGGTCAGAACCTGATCCTCGCCCGCAACGACGCCTTCTGGGGCGAGCCGGCCAAGCTCGACCAGGTCGTCGTCAAGTTCGTGCCCGACACCGGCACCCAGGTCCAGCAGCTGCGCGGCGGCGAGGTGGACGTCCTCTACCCGGCGGCTCAGATCGGCCTGGTCGACAGCCTGGCTGACGTCGACGCCTTCGTCGAGGTGGTCGACGGCCCGACCTGGGAGCACATCACCTTCAACCTGGCGGTTGAGCCGCTGGACCGCGTCGAGGTCCGCCGCGGCATCGCGCACGCCATCGACCGTGACGCCCTGGCCGAGGTCGCCCTCGAGGGCGTCGCCGAGGAGCCCACCGCCCTGGACGCGCTGTTCGCGGCGCCCGAGGACGACGGCTCCGGGCCGTTCGACCGCTACGACTACGACGTCGACGAGGCTCTCGCCAGCTTCGAGGCCGCGGGCTGTGACGTCAGCGGGGTCGCCTCCGGCGGCCAGGTCACCTGCGACGGCGAGCCGCTCGAGCTGCGCTACACCACCACCGCCGGTGACGAGGGTCGCCAGCTCGTCCTCGAGGTCGTGCAGGCTCAGCTGGCCGAGGTCGGCGTGAGCGTCGTTGCCGACGTCGTCGAGCCGGGCGTGATGTTCAGCCCCGAGCGGCTGTTCGGCGGCCCGGACGGCGCCTGGGACCTGATCGTCTTCTCCTGGTCGACCGGCCTTGACCCGCTCGAGGCGGCCCCGGCCTGGATGTGCGAGACCTCGACCAACTTCCAGTCCTACTGCAGCGACGAGCTGGACGACCTGGTCAACGAGGCCGGGCGCGTCCTCGACGAGGATGAGCGCGCCGGGCTGGTGGCCCAGGCCGAGAACCTGCTCGCCGAAGAGCTGCCGGTCCTGCCGCTCTACCGGGCACCGCAGCCCACCGTCTGGCGGCCATGGGTCCAGGGCGTCGAGGCCCACCCGCTCGCCATCGTCGGGCCGCTGTGGAACGTCCAGGAGTGGACCCTCGCGGCCGAGTAACCCACCAAGCACAACCCCATAAGAGCTCCAACGCGCTCGACAGCAGACCGCCGGCCATCCGCAGGGCCGGCGGTCTGCGCTTGCGCTGCCTAGTGCGACTACCGCTTCGCCACTCGAGTCGCTTGTTGAGGGCGACTACCGCTTCGCTACTTGAGTCGCTTGCCATCCAACCCCCGTGAGGGGGCAGGATGGTGCCGAGATCGGCAGCTACGGCGAGGAGAGAGGTCGATGGCCACGTACACCCGCACGAGCGCACTCGTGGTCGTGGACGTCCAGAACGACTTCGCAGACCCCCAGGGCAGCCTGTACGTGCAGGGGGGTGAGAAGGTCGTCTCTGCGGTCAACCGGGAGATAGAGCGCGCACGCGCGGCCGGGGCCGCCGTGGTCTACACCCTGGACTGGCACCCGCCGGAGACTCCGCACTTCCAGCCGCAGGGCGGCGTCTGGCCCGTGCACTGCGTGCGCGACACCTGGGGGGCGCAGCCGCACCCCGAGCTGGACTTCGACGGCCCGGCCATCCGCAAGGGCGTCGACGGCAGCGACGGCTACTCCGGCTTCACCACACGTGACCCCGAGACCGGGGCGGAGGAGGCGACCGAGCTCGACCGCGTGCTGCGCGAGCGCGACATCGACCACGTGGTGGTGGTCGGGCTGGCCCTGGACTACTGCGTCAAGGCGACCGCGCTTGACGCGGTCGCACGCGGCTATCGGACCGAGGTCCTGCTCGACGCCACCGCGGCGGTCAACCTCCAGCCGGACGACGGGGAGAAGACGGTCGAGGAGCTGCGCAGCGCGGGCGTGGCGGTCTAGCCGATGGAGCGGCGGGCGCTGGGGCTGCACACCGACCTGTACGAGCTCCGCATGGCCGAGACCTGCCTGCGCACCGGCATGGTGGAGGCGGCCTCGTTCAGCCTGTTCGTGCGGCCGGACCGGCTGCGGCCCTGGCTCATCGCCGCCGGCATCGAGCGCGCGCTGGAGGTGATCGAGAGCTTCTCCTTCGGCCCCGCCGAGCTCGACTACCTGCGCACCCAGGGCATGTCCGACTCGCTGCTCGAATGGCTTGAGTCGCTCCAGCCCACCGGCGAGGTGTGGGCCGTCGAGGAAGGCACCCTCATCCTCGGCGACGAGCCGCTGCTGGAGGTCACCGCGCCACTGCCCCAGGCGATGCTGTGGGAGACCGCCCTGATGAACCAGGTGCACCTCTCCACGCTGCTCGCGACCAAGGCGGCGCGCTATGTCCTGGCCGCGGGCGGGGCGCCCCTGGCCGACTTCGGCTTCCGCCGCGCGCACGGCCTGGAGGCGGGTATCGAGGCCGCGCGCGCCGCCTACATCGGGGGCGTCGGCTCGACCTCGAACGTGGAGGCGGGACGCCGCTACGGCATCCCCATCACCGGGACCATGGCGCACTCGCTCGTGCAGGCGATGGGCGACGAGACCGCTGCCTTCAACGCCTTCGCGAACAGCTACCCGGAGAACCCCGTTCTGCTGGTGGACACCTATGACACCCTCCGTGGCGTGAGGCGCGCCATCGAGGTCGGGCTTGCCCTGCGCGCCCGGGGAGGCCGCCTGGCCGGCATCCGCCTGGACTCAGGGGACCTCGACGCGCTGTCCCGCGCCGCTCGCGCGCTGCTCGACGAGGCGGGCCTGCACGACACCAGGATCATCGCCTCGGGTGGCATCGACGAGCACCGCATCGCCCGGCTCGTCGCCGCCGGCGCACCGATCGACTCCTATGGCATCGGGACGGCGCTCGTGACCTCCAGCGACCGCCCCTCGGTGGACATCGTCTACAAGCTGGTCGAATACGCCGGCTCACCGCGCGCCAAGCACAGCGAGCACAAGGCGACCCTGCCCGGGCGCAAGCAGATCCGCCGCTTCGACAGCCCCGAGGACGACCTGCTGGCGCTGAGGGGCGAGGAGGGGCTGGGCGGCCGGGCTCTCCTGGCTCCGGTGTGGCGCGATGGGGAGCGGCTGGTGGAGTTCGACCTCGAGCGCGCACGCGCCGCGGCCGCCGCCAGCCTCGCGGCCCTGCCCGAGGGCTGGCGCACCCTCGAGTCGTTCGACCCGCCGCCGCGCCCGCGGATCAGCCCGGAGCTGGAGCGCTGCGCAGAGCGGGTGCGGGCCGCGGACCTCGCGACGGGCCGGGCTGGCTGACCGGTAGGATGCTGCGCGGCGCCTGGCCCGGGCGCCCCACCCGAACACCGACTGAGACCGACACCGATACGGGGATGATGCTCCAGTGAGGATCGACGGCCTAGACCCGTTCGACCCCGCGTCCGCGAGCTTCTCGGAGCTCCTGCGCAGGCAGGCTCCGGCCGCCTTCGAGGCGCTCACGTCCAAGCTCGATCCCGCCGCGGTGCCCCACGTGGAGGGCACGACGGTTCTCGCGCTGACCTACGACGGCGGCGTCGTGATGGCGGGCGACCGCCGCGCCACCGCGGGCAACGTCATCTCCAAGCGCGACATGCGCAAGGTCTTCGAGGCCGATGCCTGGTCCGCCGTCGCCATCTCCGGCGCCGCCGGCCCGGCCATGGAGCTGGCGAAGATCTTCGCGACCGAGCTGGAGCACTACGAGAAGGTCGAGGGCTTCCCCCTGTCGCTGGAGGGCAAGGCCAACAAGCTGGCGCAGATGGTGCGGGCCAACCTGCCGATGGCGATGCAGGGCCTGGTGGTCGTCCCTCTGTTCGCCGGCTACGACCCGCGCGCCAAGATCGCCCGCATCTACGAGTTCGACGCGGCGGGCGGGCGCTACGAGGAGCGGCGCTTCGCGACCACCGGCTCGGGCGGCCGTGACGCGCGCGGCTCGCTGAAGGCGCGCTATCGCCCGGACGTCAGCCGCGACGAGGCGGTCGAGATCGCGATCGAAGCCCTGTGGGACGTCGCCGACGAGGACGCCGCCACCGGCGGCCCCGACGTGGTGCGGGGCATCTACCCCCTGGTGGCCGTGATCGACGCCGAGGGCTACCGCGAGCTGCCGGACGAGGACGTGGCCGCGCGGGTCGAGCAGACGATCGCGGCGCGCAGCCGCCGGATGTAGCCGCCGACCGAGCCGGGCGCGACAAGGAGCAGCACCGTGGCGATGATGCCGTACGTCTCCCCTGAGCAGCTGATGAAGGACCGGGCGGAGTTCGCCCAGAAGGGCATCAGCCGCGGACGGTCCGTGGTGGGCCTCGCGTACGCCGATGGGGTCCTGTTCGTCGCGGAGAACCCCTCCGCCACGCTGCACAAGATCAGCGAGATCTACGACCGCATCGCCTATGCGGCGGTCGGCAAGTACAACGAGTTCGAGCAGCTGCGGGTGGCGGGCATCCGCATCGCCGACGTCAAGGGCTACCAGTACGCCCGCGAGGACGTCACGGGCCGCGCCCTCGCCAACGCCTACGCCAACTTCCTCGGCGCCGGCTTCACGGAGAGCGCCAAGCCGTTCGAGGTGGAGCTGCTCGTCGCCGAGGTCCTCGACAACGGCGCCGAGATCTACCACGTGCGCTACGACGGCTTCATCACCGACGAGGACGGCTTCATCGCCATCGGCGGCAGCGCGGACGCCATCAACGAGCAGCTCGGGAACCGCTACCGCCAGGACCTGAGCCTGGCCGAGGCGCTGCGGGCTGCGCGCGACGCGCTGGCTGCCGCCGAGGACCGCGAGATCGAGGCGGCCCGGCTCGAGGTCGGCGGCCTGGACCGTACCCGCGGACGGCGCAAGTTCTTCCGCCTTGAGCCGGAGCAGGTCGCCGAGCTGCTCCAGGACGGCGACGGCCCCGGAGCCACCGGCGGCGGCCCCGCCGCGTAGGCGGCACATACACTCGCTGGACATCCGCGCGGCTGCGCTGCGCGACCGGTGGTCGCGCCGCCCGACGCGCGTGGTGCGAGCTGGCCCGAGGTCCGCGCGAGCAAGGGGCACGCATGGAGCGCCGCATCTTCGGCATCGAGGTGGAGTACGGCGTCACGTGCACGTTTCGCGGCCAGCGCCGGCTGTCCCCCGATGAGGTTGCGCGCTACCTGTTCCGCCGCGTCGTGAGCTGGGGGCGCTCCTCCAACGTCTTCCTCGAGAACGGGGCCCGCCTGTACCTCGACGTCGGCTCGCACCCCGAGTACGCGACGCCCGAGTGCGACTCCGTCCACTCCCTCGTGGTCCACGACAAGGCGGGGGAACGGATCCTCGAGAGCCTGGTCGAGCAGGCCGAGCAGCGCCTGCACGAGGAAGGCATCGCGGGGCAGATCTACCTGTTCAAGAACAACACCGACTCGGCCGGCAACTCGTACGGCAGCCACGAGA
>CAZVUW010000054.1:0-21799 GCA_964629825.1 uncultured Actinomycetota bacterium | reverse complement strand
GACCAGTACACCGGCGGCATCGAGCACGCGATCCTGCACCTGCTGTACTCGCGCTTCGTCACCAAGGCGCTGCATGACCTCGGCTACCTCGAGTTCACCGAGCCCTTCAAGCGCCTGAAGTCCCAGGGCATGGTGCTCATGGACGGCGCGGCCATGTCCAAGTCCCGCGGCAACCTGGTCGAGCCGAAGACCGTCATGGATCGCTACGGCGCTGACACGCTGCGCGCCACCATGCTGTTCGCGGGTCCGATCGAGGACGACATCGACTGGGCCGACGTGTCGACGGCCGGCATGTACAAGTGGCTGTCGCGGCTCGCCCGACTGGTGGACGAGCACGTCGCCGCCCGATCGGAGGGGCAGGGCGTCGAGCCGGATGCGAAGGCCGTGGAGGCCCTGCGCCGCGCCACACACAAGGCGATCGCCGGCTGCACCGAGGACTACGACGCCTTCAAGTACAACACCGCCCTCGCCAAGCTCATGACGCTGACCAACGAGACGTCGGCGGCGCTGCGCGAGCACGGCCTTGGCGGCTCGGACGCGGTGCAGGAGGCGCTCGAGGCCATCCAGGTGATGCTCTCGCCCATCGCGCCCTTCATCACCGAGGAGCTGTGGCACCGCCTCGGCCACGAGGACTCCGTGCACCGCTCCAGCTGGCCGACGTTCGACCCCGAGCTGCTGGTCGAGGAGTCCAAGACCGTGCCGGTCCAGGTCGACGGCAAGGTGCGCGACACGATGACCATCGCGGTGGGAGCGGATCAGGCCACCGCCGAGGAGGCCGGGCGGGCCCTGGCCAACGTCGCGCGGCACCTCGACGGCCGCGAGGTCGTCAAGGTGATCTGGGTGCAGGACCGCCTGCTCAACTTCGTGACGCGGCCGGCCTAGGAGACTGCTGAAGAAGCCCGGCGCCGGTTCCATCTTCGCCGACGGCCGTCGGAACGTTTCCGCGGAAGCGCTCGCAGCGGGCTTCAGGGTGTCCGAGGGCAGTGGGCGTCGCGTCCGGCATCTGCCCGCGCGCCGAACGCACAGGCTCGTTGACCCCCTGGCGGCGGGTTGTGTACTGTCCGCCCCCGCGTCGGGACCGGAGGGGGATCGGCCGACGCACAGATCACCGCACGTCAACGCCCCGGCGCCCCCCGCCGGGGCGTGTGACGTTTCTCCACAGGTGTCCCGAGCCGATTCGGCTGGTTGTGACAGCGCGGTCGTAGCGTCTGGACATGGGAGATCTAAAGCGCGCCACGGTGCTGGCGCGGCTGCGTGGGGCGCTGGCCTCGCTGGGGCTGGCGCGGGCCGACGTCGTGGCCCTGGTGATCCTGGGGCTTGGTTCCTTGGTCGGTCTGGTTGCGCTGGTGTGGGCCCAGCGCGCTCCGAGCGATGCCGTCGTGCCGGTCGAGCCGACGCTGCTGTCGGGCACACCGGCGGCAGCGGGTGATCAGGGGTCGTCGCCCGGCGCAGACGTGTCGCCGTCGACCGCGGGGGGATCCGCGCCCCCTGTCGGAGCGGGAGGTCGGGTGGGTCCTGCGACGGGTGGAGCGGCGGCGGTGGCGCCGGTGGTGGTGCACGTCGCCGGGCTGGTGCGCAACCCGGGGGTGCTGGAGCTGCCCGCCGGGTCGCGGGTCGCGGATGCCGTAGAGGCCGCGGGCGGTGCGCTGCCGGAGGCGTGGCTTGACGCGGTGAACCTGGCGCGCCCGGTCGGCGACGGGGAGCAGCTGCTCATCCCGCCACGTCCCCCGCCGGGTGAGCCGCAGGTGCCGCCTGTCCCGGCCGAGGGCCCGGCGTCCGGCGCCGCGGGCGGTGGTGTGCGGCCGGACGGGAAGGTCGACCTGAACCGCGCCAGCGCCGAGGAGCTCGAGACGCTGCCCGGGATCGGCCCCGTCATGGCGGCGCGCATCGTCGAGCACCGCAGCGCGAACGGACCGTTCACGGAGGTGGGGCAGCTGCGCGAGGTGCCCGGCATCGGTGAGAAGACCTTCCAGACCCTGGCTCCGCTGGTGACGGTGTGAGCCCGGGGGGAGGACCCGGGCCGGGTTGGGGAGAGGCCGGAGGGCCGCGGCCGGGTCGGTGTCGAGGGTGGTTGAGCCCCCGTGGTCGGCGTTGGGAGTGAGGGTAGTTGAGCGCCGCGGCGGCTTGGGTGCTCGCGGGGGCGCTGTGGCTGGGGTGCCTGGCGGTGGGGGTCGCGCCCGGGGACGGGGTGCTGGCGCTGCTGTCTCGCTGGGCCGGTGGTCGGCCGGGCTGGGTGGTGGCGCTGCCGGGGCTGGGGCTGCTGGCGTTGGCGGCGCTGCCGCGGCGCGAGGGGCTGCGGCTGGTGGTGGCGGCCGCGGGCCTGGGGCTGCTCGGCGCAGGCATCGCCGGTGGGCGGGTGGAGCTCGCAGCCGATGCGCGTCTGGCTCGGCTGGCAGCCGAGGGCGGAGCCGCCGAGATCGTGGGGGCAGTCGTGACCGAGCCGCGCGAGAGCCGGCACGGCGCCTGGGCCATCCTGCGGGTGGAGCGGCTGGGGGGCGTGGCCGTGCGCGAGCGGGCGGCCATCCGGCTGACGTCCGGCCCGCCGGGCGCGTCGCCGGGCGGCGCGGGGTCGCCGCCGGGCGCTGCAGGTTCATCGCCGGGCATCGCGGGGGCGCATCGGCGCTCAGAGGGGCTGCCGCCAGGAGCCGCCGGGTTGCCGGCTTTGCCCGACCTCGGGGTCCGTCTGCGCGCCCGGGTCACGGCGCGCCCGCTGGAGGGCGAGGGCTTCGACGGGCATCTGCGGCGACTGCATGCGGTCGCGCTGCTGACCCCTGTGTCGCCGCCCACCCTGGAACGGCCCGCCGGTGCGCTGTGGCGGATGACCTCGGCACTGCGCACGCGGACGCGCGAGATCGCCCACGGCGCTCTGGATGCGGACCGTGCGGCACTGCTGACGGGGCTGCTGACCGGGGATGTGCGCGGCCAGACCCCGGAGCGCAAGGACGTCCTGGCGGCCGCCGGGCTGACGCACCTCGTGGTGGTCTCCGGGAGGCACGTCGGTCTGCTGCTGGCCGGGGTGCTCGGCCTTGCCGCGGCCGCGGGCTTGGGCGCGCGTGGTCGGCGGCTGCTCGGCCTTGCAGCGATGGCGTTCTACGTGCTGCTGGTGCGCTGGGAGCCGTCGGTCCTGAGGGCGGCGGTCATGGCGACGCTGGTGCTCGGCGCCGGCCTGGCGGGACGCCGTGCCGACGCGCGGCACTCGCTGGCCATGGCGGTCGTGCTGCTGCTGCTGGTGGATCCCCTGCTGGCGGGGCACCTCGGCTTCGGGCTGTCGGTAGGGGCGACCGCCGGCGTGCTGGTCGTCACGCCGTGGCTGGTTCCGTGCCTGCCCGGTCCGCGGCCGGTCCGTGTGGCCGCGGCTGTGACCATCGGAGCGCAGGCTGGTGCGGCCCCGCTTCTGCTGAGCCTTGACTCCGGCCTGTCCGCGGCCAGCGTGCCGGCGAACGTTCTCGCCGTCCCGCTGGCCGGCGCGGCGCAGCTCGTAGGGATACTGGCGGTGCCGGTCGGCCTGCTGTGGTCATCCGCCGGCAGCGCCATCGCTGTCCTGGCCGGCCCGCCGCTGAGCGCTCTGCTGGCCGTGGCCGAGTGGGCCGCCGGTGGCCCGACCCTGTCGGTGGGCCTGCTCGCCTCGCCGGTTGCCCTGATGGCGGCCGGGGCGGTTGTGGCGCTGACCGCTGGCAGGCGTGCTCGCCCGCTGGCCGCAGGGTTCGCGACGCTGGGCATGGTCCTGTTCGCCGTCGGCCTGCGGCCACCGGCGGGGATCGCGGAGCTGACCATCACCATGATCGACGTCGGGCAGGGCGACGCGGTGCTGGTCGAGGCGCCCGCCGAGGACGGGCGCACCGCGCGGCTGCTGGTGGACGCCGGGCCGGAGCCCGCTCCGCTGCTGGAAGCCCTGCGAGCCCGGCGGGTGGCGGCGCTCGACGCGGTCGTGCTGACCCACCCGCACCAGGATCACGCCGGTGGGCTTGCGGAGGTCCTGGAGCGCATCCCGGTCGGTGCGCTGCTGACCGGCCCCTCTCGCCCCGAGGGGCTGGCGCATCAGGTGGAAGCCGCGGCCGCCCGGCAGGGAGTGCACGTGCGCCGAGTCGGCGCCGGCGACACGCTGACCCTGGGCCGGTCCGTCGCGCACGTGCTGTGGCCCCCACCGCAGGGAGCAGCGGACCCAGACCCGAACGAGTCCTCCGTCGTCCTGCACATCGAGAGCGAGCACGGCAGCGTCTTGCTCACCGGTGACGCGGAGGAGGACTCCCAGCGCCGCCTGCTCGCCCGACCCGAGCAGCTGCGAGCCGATGTGCTGAAGGTGCCCCACCACGGCGGCGACACCAACGCCGACGGCTTCCTCGCCGCGGTCGGTGCCAGCGATGCCCTGATCGGCGTCGGGCAGGACAACCCCTACGGCCACCCGGCTCGCGCGGTGCTGTCGGAGCTCGCCGGCATGCGGGTGCACCGCACCGACCGCGACGGCACGGTCACACTCGCCGTGACGGCCGAGGGGGTCGTGCGCCGCCGGCGACGGCCAGCACGGCGCCGTCATCTCTGCGGGCGGCGCGACCCGTGCCCATGGCGACAGCGCGCGGAGCGCCGCCGCCCGGCGGGCGCGCCGCACCTCCCGCCTATCATGCGGCCATGCCGCGACCCCCCATGTACCTGCTGACCGGGCCCGAGGAGCTGCTCCTGCGGCGTGCCGCCGACGACCTGCTCACCGAGCTCGCCAGCGAGGGGGAGATCGAGGTCGTCGAGGCTCGCGCCACGGAGCTCGGCGATGAGGGGCTGCCGGATCTCCGCACCGGCTCCCTGTTCGGTGCACGGCGCGTGCTCGTGCTGCGTGAGGCCCAGGCGCTCCCCGCGGAGCTGAGCCGTGCGCTGCTCGCCGAGCTGAACGCCGGCCTCGAGGCCACCGTGATCCTGCTCGCCACGGGCACTCAGCGGATCATGACCCTGGCCAAGCGCATCAAGGAGCTGGGCGGCAGGGTGGACCTGGCGCCGCCCAAGGACTGGGAGGACCGCGCCTGGGAGCGGCTCGTCGTGGCCGAGCTCCAGCGTCACGGCCGCGCGGCCGACGACGCGGCGGTCAAGGCCGTGCTGGCGCACGCCGGCCTGGACGTCGGCACCATCGCGGAGAAGGTCGCCCAGGTCGTCGCGAGCGCACCGCCGGGGCGGATCAGCGCCGAGCACGTGGACCGAGTCGTGGTCGGCCACGGCAGCCGTGGCTCGTTCGCGGTCGCCGACGCTGTCTGCGAGCGCCAGCCGGAGCGCGCCCTCGAGCTGCTGCGCGGCGCGCTCGAGTCGGGCGACGACCCCGTGATGGTCCTGGGCGCGCTGACCTACCGCGTGCGCAGCCTCGTCGCCATCGCCGGTGAGGTCGACCCGAAGTCGATCCGGCTGAACCTGAGCGCGGGGCAGGCCAGGCGCCTGGCGCAGCTGCGACGCCGCTTCGGCCCCGGCGAGCTGACGATGGCGTATCGAGCGCTGGCCGAGGCCGACCGTGAGATCAAGGGTGGCGAGCTGCCGGCAGCCCTGGCCGTCGAACGGGCGGTCGTGCGTATCGCCACGCCGGCGGGCTGAACCACCCCGTCGGCGTCGGGCTGAACCACCGCGAGGGCGTGAGGCTGAACCACCCGACCGGAGTCGGGGTGAACCGGCGGCGACCTAGCCGCCGGGTCACCGGGCCCTCAGCGCGCGACCGACCAGATGACCCGGTTGACCTCGTTCTCGAGGAGCTCCTGCCGTCCGGACACCGGCGCCGGGTCCAGCCCGGAGTCGCGCGCCAGGTCGGCGAGGTCGCGCAGCGTCGTAGCCGGGTCGAGGATCCGCTTCCCGAGGTCGCTCTCCCAGCCCTGGTACCGCTCGGCGCGAGCACCTTCGAGCGTGCCCCGCTCGAGCAGCTCGGCCGCGACCAGCAGTCCCTGCGCCAGCACGTCGATGCCGCCGATGTGGCCGTGGAACAGGTCGACGCGGTCGATGCTCTGGCGACGGAGCTTCGTGTCGAAGTTGAACCCGCCGGTGCCCAGCCCGCCACCGCGGAGGATCTCGTGCAGCACGAGCGAGACCTCCTCGACGGAGTTCGGGAACTGGTCGGTGTCCCAGCCGTTCTGGGGATCGCCGCGGTTGATGTCGATGCTGCCGAGCAGGCCGGTGTCGACGGCGAAGGCGACCTCGTGGTGGAACGAATGCCCCGCGAGCGTCGCGTGGTTGGCCTCGATGTTGACCTTGAACTCGTCGAGCAGCCCGTAGCGGTCGAGGAAGCCGTGGACCGTCGCGCAGTCGTAGTCGTACTGATGCTTCGTGGGCTCCTGCGGCTTCGGCTCCAGCAGCAGCGTCCCCTTGAAGCCGATGTCGCGCTTGTGGCCGGCGACGAGCTCGAGGAAGCGGGCCAGCTGGTCGGCCTCCTGCTTCATCCGCGTGTTGAGCAGCGTCTCGTAGCCTTCGCGACCGCCCCACAGGACGTAGTTGGCGCCTCCGAGGCGGTGTGTCGCCTCTAGCGCGTCCCGGACCTGACCGGCCGCGTAGGCGAAGACCTCCGGGTCGGGGTTGGTCGCGGCTCCTGCGGCGTAGCGCGGATGCGAGAAGAGGTTGGCCGTCCCCCAGAGCAGCTTGACCCCCGTCTCCTCCATCTTCTGCCCGGCCCGGTCGACCATGCGGTCCAGCAGCGCCCTCGACTCCCTCAGGGAGGCGCCGGGAGGGGCCATGTCGACGTCGTGGAAGGTGAAGAAGGGCACGCGCAGCTTGGTGAAGAACTCGAACGCGGCGTCCTGCTTGGCCTCTGCGGCCGCGATCGGGTCGGCCCCTGGGTCGAGCCACGGCCGATCGAAGGTGCCGACTCCGAACACGTCGCTGCCCGGCCAGTTGAAGCTGTGCCAGTAGCACACCGCCACCCGGAGGTGGTCCTCCATGCGCTTGCCGGCGACCACCCGGTCGGGGTCGTAGACCCGATAGCTCAGGCTTCCCTCGCCGGCACCTGCGACGGGGATGGGACCGGGCACGTCGGTGAAGAACTCGCTCACCGTGGACCTCCTTCAGAAGTAGGTGGGGCCGCTCGCCGCGCGCGGGCGGGCCTCACAGGTCATGGCGTTCCTTGCGTGCCTGTCGATGGGCGTCGCGCAGAGCCCCGTGCAGGTCCTCGTCGATGTCATCGCGCACGGTCACGCCATCTAAGGGCCAGTCGGGCGGCGCGTCGGAACCGGAGGCCACCCAGGCGGCCTGCCGGGCCGCCCCGAGAGCGACGTACTCGCCGGGCGGCGGTATGCACACGGGCAGGCCGAGCACCGTCGGGGCCAGCGCCTGCAGCGCACTCGAGCGGGCTCCACCGCCGATGAGGATGGCGCGCCGCAGCTCCACCCCGCAGGCGCGCACGGCGTCGACGCCCTCGGCGAGGCTGCAGAGAAGTCCCTCCACGGCAGCCCTGGCGAGGTTCTCCGGCGTCATGTTGGCGCGGCGCAGGCCGATCAGGGTGCCGCTGGCCTCTGGCAGGTTGGGGGTCCGCTCGCCATCGAGGTAGGGCAACAGCACGAGACCGCCGGCGCCCGGCTCCGCGGCAAGTGCGAGGCGGTCTAGCTCGTCCAGATCGACCCTCAGCAGCGCCGCGGTCGCTGTCAGGACCCGGGCGGCGTTGAGCGTCGCCACCAGCGGCAGGAACCGGCCCGTGGCGTCCGCGAAGCCGGCCACCGTGCCGGTCGGATCGGAGGTCGGCGTGGGCGACACCGCGAAGGCGGTCCCGCTCGTGCCGACGGACACGATCACGTCCCCCGACTCGGCACCCAGCCCCAGCGCGGCGCCCATGTTGTCCCCCGTGCCGGGCGCGATCAGCGCGCCAGCGGGCGTCTCTCCCGCGACGTCGGAGGGACCGAGGACCTCAGGGACCTCCACTGACCGGCCGAAGGCCAGCGTGAGCAGGTCCTCGCGATAGCGCCCCTCCGAAGGGGACCAGTAGCCCGTGCCCGAGGCGTCCCCTCGGTCGGTGACGTAGGCGGGGGAGGCCATGAGCCGCGTCGTCAGCCAGTCGTGCGGCAGTACAACGCGGTGCACGCGGGCGGCGAGGTCCGGCTCGTGCTGGGCGAGCCAGCGCAGCTTCGTCACGGTGAAGCTCGCGACCGGCACCAGTCCCACCGCCTCGGCCCACGCCGCCGGGCCGCCGAGCTCGGCGGTGAGCTCCTCAGCCGCCCCTGCCGAGCGAACGTCGTTCCACAGCAGTGCTGGGCGTACGACCTCCCCGCTCTCGTCCAGGGCCACCATGCCGTGCTGCTGGGCGGCGACGCCGATCGCCGCGATCCCGTCGAGCACTCCAGCCCCGGCCTCATCGAGGGCCGCCGCCCAGTGCCGCGGATGGATCTCGGTGCCGTCTGGGTGGGGCGCCCTTGACAGGGCGAGGACCTCTCCCGTGTCCGCGTCGCACAGGACGACCTTGGTCGACTGGGTGGAGGAGTCCACTCCGGCAACGACACGGCGCCCAGAGCTCATAGCGGGATCCGTCGCTCCCTCGCCTGCTGTGACAGGCAGTGCCCCAGGTCGCACTCGGTCTCCAACCTGGTCCGGACTCGCTGCAGCCCCAAGGGCTGCGATGGTCTGCAGCCGCCTCCGCAGGCCGTTGACAGCGGGGACGTTTGCGTTAACATCCAGCCACCTTACTGCACACTCGCCTTGGCATCCAGGCCCTGTCGGAGTCCCCTGGGCGAAGCCGGAGGCCGCCCCGTGCGTTCGGCAAGACGCTTCGGCTCGATTGCTGACAGCTGATCGACCTGGCCCCATCGCCGCCCATGACCTCGACGCGCTGCACGACCGCCACCAGGACGTCCAGGAGCCGCCCCGCCGGGGATCTGGACACGGAGAGCGGAGCTCCAGATGGTTAGCGCCAGCCTCGTGCTCGATCCCGACTTCGTCGTCGCCGACGTACACCGGCGCACGTTCGGGTCCTTCGTCGAGCACATGGGCCGCTGTGTGTACACGGGCATCTTCGAGCCCGGCCATCCCAGCGCCGACGAGGACGGGCACCGGCGTGACGTGCTCGAGCTCACCAAGGAGCTCGGGGTCACGATGGTGCGGTATCCGGGTGGCAACTTCGTCTCCGGCTACCGGTGGGATGACGGCATCGGCCCGGTCGCGGACCGACCCCGCCGTCTCGACGCCGCATGGCACTCGCTCGAGACGAACGCCCATGGCATAGCGGAGTTCATCACCTGGTGCCGCAAGGCGGGCGTGGAGCCGAACTATGCCGTGAACCTCGGGACCCGCGGCATCCAGGAGGCGCTGGACGTCTGGGAGTACGCGAACCACCCCGGCGGCACCTACCTGTCCGACCTGCGAATCCAGCACGGCTACGCGGAGCCGTTCGGCATCAGGCTGTGGTGCCTCGGCAACGAGATGGACGGACCCTGGCAGACCGGGCACAAGACCGCCTACGAGTACGGCCGGCTGGCCGCCGAGACCGCGCGCGCTCTGCGGCAACGACAGCCCGACCTCGAGCTCGTCGCCTGCGGCAGCTCAAGCCGCAGCATGTCCACCTTCGGCCAGTGGGAGGCCACCGTTCTCGAGGAGTGCTACGACCAGGTCGACTTCATCTCGGCGCACGCCTACTACAACGAGTCGATGGCCGGGGACCTCGCGACCTTCCTCGCCTCCGCCGTCGACATGGAGCACTTCATCGACGAGGTGGTCGCCACGGCCGATCACATCGGCGCGAAGGTGCGGAGCCGGAAGAGGATCAACGTCGCGTTCGACGAGTGGAACGTCTGGTACATGGACGACATCGGCGTGCCGGACGGCGATGACTGGCCCGTCGCGCCCCGGGTCGCCGAGGACACCGTGAACGTCGTGGACGCCGTGGTCGTCGGCTCCCTGCTCATCACGCTTCTGCGCCACTCCGACCGCGTCACGGCTGCCTGCCAGGCGCAGCTGGTGAACGCCCTCGGCATCCTGCGCAGCGAGCCGGGCGGCCCAGCGTGGCGGCAGACGTCGTTCTGGCCGTTCTCACACGCCGCGCGGCTGGCTCGGGGCAAGGTCCTGCTCATCGACCCGATCACGCCGAGCTATGCGACGGACCAGTACGGTGAGGCGCCCTACCTCCACGCGGTGGCCACGCACGACGAGGAGACCGGTGAGGTGGTCGTCTTCGCGGTCAACCGCCACCAGACCGACGACCTGATCCTGACCATCGGAGTGCGCGCGTTCCCCGACCACCAGCTCGTGGAGCACCTGGTCCTCGACGGCGACCTACGGGCTACCAACACCGAGCAGGCCCCGGATCGCGTGGTTCCGCGCAACGCGGTGGTCGCTCAGCGCACGGGGGACGCCCTGACCATCGCGCTTCCTCCCGTCTCGTGGAACGTCCTGCGCTTGCACCCAAGCTGACCTCTGCGCCGGGGCCGCGGTCCGAAGGCAGACCCTCGCGCCAGCGCTGTTGCCGGGGTGGGAGAGCGGCCAGAAAACCCCTTGCTACCAGTCAAACGTTTGCGCTAACGTCAGGCTCAGAGAGCGCGACGGGTTGCAAGAGGGAGGTTTCGATAGCGCGCTGTTCCTAATCGCGGTAGCGCTAACGTGCGTGGGTTAAGCGCTCTCTTCACTTGGACGCCGCGGCGACGCGGCTCGACCTGGCCCTGGGTTTCCCGGGGCGGAAGGGGTGCGGCATGTCCACAAGGGGATCGTTAAGGCTACGACGGGGCGGGCAGACCGCAGGAGCGGTGGCTGTAGGTGGTGATGTCCGCCTTCCCGCTGTGATCGCAGCCCTGGTGCTGGTGCTGGCCATGGTGGTAGGGGTCGCACCGGTAGCGAAGGCCCAGCCGCTGACTCCTGGGCCGACGGTGATCAGGGACGAGAGCTCGCCGACCGGCTACACGGTGCGGTTCGTGTACTACAACCCCGAGGCGGCCAGCGTGCGGTTCGTCGCCGACATCCTGCTGCGGGACTGGGAGGACCTGTCGAACACCACGGTCTATCAGCCGTCGCAGTACCGGCCGGGCCTGATGCGCGGTGGCGGGGCCTACGACGTGCAGATGACCAACGTCGGCGATGGCTACTGGGTGCATGAGGTGCCGCTGGCGGCCGGTGCCAACCAGTACTGGTTCTACGTCAACAACAACACCAACCTGTGGGTGACGGACCCGGCGAACCCGCCGATCTACGCCCCGGATGGGCTGACGGGCACGGCGCGGCGTGCGTTCAACAAGGTGAACGTGCCTTACGACCCGGAGCGGCAGAACTACGCGCCCATGGGCGCGCGTGAGATCGAGAACCCGCGGCCGGATTCGCCCAAGGGCACGTGGAGCTATGTGCAGGTTCCGGGTCTGCCGCCTCTGAACGGCATCCCGCGGACCATCGGTGTGTACCTGCCGCCGGGCTATGACCCGGACCGCCCGCAGCCGTACAAGACAATCTGGATGCAGCACGGTGGCGGTCAGGACCAGTCCGACTGGATGAACATCGGCAGCGTCCCGGTGATCATGGACAACCTGCTCCAGGACGGCCTCACCGAGCCGGCGATCGCCGTGACCACGAACCTCAACTACATGGGAGCGGCCAACCAGGGCTACCCGAACCTGCGCAACGTCGTCATCCCGTTCGTCGAGGCCAACTACAACGTCTCCACGCACCCGCGGGACCGCGCCTTCGCCGGCCTGTCGCTCGGCGGTCAGGCGACCCAGAGCATCATCAACTTCGACCCGACGCAGTTCGGCTACTTCGGCCCGTGGAGCTTGGGCGTGTCGGTGAACAACAACACGCCGAACCTTGCGGTGCCCTACATCCTGTTCGGTGGTGGGGCTTGGGACTTCGGGCTGCCGAACCCGGCGCAGGTCGCCGGGCTGAGGAACGCGGTGGTCGAGAACCTGGTGGTCTCTGGCGGCCATGACTTCAACGCCTGGAACCAGCTGTTCACGATCTGGGCTCGGGACTACCTGTGGAAGCCGGAGGCGTTCCTGTACGACGAGTTCAACATCCTGAGCGACGGGGTGGCGGGCTCGGAGCTGAACCAGGTGGACCGCAAGGCCCTCACTCTGGAGCTCGACCACGCCTGGCGCTCGCTGCTGCTGCGGCATGAGCCGGGCACGGTCGCCTCGCTCGAGGCCTTCCTCGAGCGCGTGGACGCGTTGGAGGGTCTGGGTCGGCTCACCGCCGAGCAGGCTCAGGCGCTGCGCACGACGGCCAACAAGGTCATCACCAACGTCGGCTACTGGCCGGTCGAGCCGTACGTGGGCATCCCGGGTCTGCGCACCGAGCTGGATGCTCTTGCGGCTGACGGTGGCATCAGCGCCGGTCTGGAGGAGAAGGTGCGCCACGCCCTCGACACCGCCGAGGAGTGGCTGTCCAGCCGCCGCAAGATCGGTCCCGGGCTCGCGCACCTGGACCGCGCGGCCAGCCTGCTGGAGTGGCAGGCCGACGTGGTCGAGCAGGGTCACCCCAACCAGGGTGACGCCGCTGGTCTGCGGGCGCTGGCCGCTTCCATCCGCAGCTACTACGACGAGTGGCTCAACAGCTAGCAGCCAGCGAGCCAATCCAGCCTGACCCCTGGAGGGGGCACCGCGTGGGTGCCCCCTCCCTCTTTCAACAACATCCACGAGTACGTGACCGCGGTCCCGATACGGCCACTGCCAACCCGACCGGTCGAGTCACCGCTTCGCCTCACCCGAGTGCTTCTGTCCTTTTGGACCGATAAGGAGCGGTCAAGTGAGGCGAAGCTCTATGCAAGAACAGGACCTGGCGCAGAGAGGTCGTGACGCCAAGTAAGGCGTCGGGTCTTGTGCGGAAAAGCACAATCTATTTCTGCTCCATCGCCCACCTTGATTGCGCTAACATCACCGAGCGCATGAGGTATGGAAAGCTCCAGGAAGGTCCCTGCCTCTTGCGTTGGTAGCGCTCGCAGGCGCGGGTGCGCGCTGACCGAACGCCGCGGCGACGCGGCTCGACCTGGCCCTGGGTTCCCCGGGGCAGAAGGGGTGCAGCATGTCTAAGAGAAGAGCGGTGAAGGGTCTAGTACCGGGCGGGCTTAGCGCAGGAGGTGCGGTAGCGGGAGCGGGCCATGTCCGACTGCCGGCGCTGGTCACTGCGCTGCTGCTCGCCCTGGTTCTGGTGATGGGACTGGCGCCGGTGGCCACGGCCCAGGAAGACCTGACTCCCGGCCCGACGGTGATCAGGGACGAGAGCTCGCCGACCGGCTACACGGTGCGGTTCGTGTACTACAACCCCGAGGCGGCCAGCGTGCGGTTCGTCGCCGACATCCTGCTGCGGGACTGGGAGGACCTGTCGAACACCACGGTCTATCAGCCGTCGCAGTACCGGCCGGGCCTGATGCGCGGTGGCGGGGCCTACGACGTGCAGATGACCAACGTCGGCGATGGCTACTGGGTGCATGAGGTGCCGCTGGCGGCCGGTGCCAACCAGTACTGGTTCTACGTCAACAACAACACCAACCTGTGGGTGACGGACCCGGCGAACCCGCCGATCTACGCCCCGGATGGGCTGACGGGCACGGCGCGGCGTGCGTTCAACAAGGTGAACGTGCCTTACGACCCGGAGCGGCAGAACTACGCGCCCATGGGCGCGCGTGAGATCGAGAACCCGCGGCCGGATTCGCCCAAGGGCACGTGGAGCTATGTGCAGGTTCCGGGTCTGCCGCCTCTGAACGGCATCCCGCGGACCATCGGTGTGTACCTGCCGCCGGGCTATGACCCGGACCGCCCGCAGCCGTACAAGACAATCTGGATGCAGCACGGTGGCGGTCAGGACCAGTCCGACTGGATGAACATCGGCAGCGTCCCGGTGATCATGGACAACCTGCTCCAGGACGGCCTCACCGAGCCGGCGATCGCCGTGACCACGAACCTCAACTACATGGGAGCGGCCAACCAGGGCTACCCGAACCTGCGCAACGTCGTCATCCCGTTCGTCGAGGCCAACTACAACGTCTCCACGCACCCGCGGGACCGCGCCTTCGCCGGCCTGTCGCTCGGCGGTCAGGCGACCCAGAGCATCATCAACTTCGACCCGACGCAGTTCGGCTACTTCGGCCCGTGGAGCTTGGGCGTGTCGGTGAACAACAACACGCCGAACCTTGCGGTGCCCTACATCCTGTTCGGTGGTGGGGCTTGGGACTTCGGGCTGCCGAACCCGGCGCAGGTCGCCGGGCTGAGGAACGCGGTGGTCGAGAACCTGGTGGTCTCTGGCGGCCATGACTTCAACGCCTGGAACCAGCTGTTCACGATCTGGGCTCGGGACTACCTGTGGAAGCCGGAGGCGTTCCTGTACGACGAGTTCAACATCCTGAGCGACGGGGTGGCGGGCTCGGAGCTGAACCAGGTGGACCGCAAGGCCCTCACTCTGGAGCTCGACCACGCCTGGCGCTCGCTGCTGCTGCGGCATGAGCCGGGCACGGTCGCCTCGCTCGAGGCCTTCCTCGAGCGCGTGGACGCGTTGGAGGGTCTGGGTCGGCTCACCGCCGAGCAGGCTCAGGCGCTGCGCACGACGGCCAACAAGGTCATCACCAACGTCGGCTACTGGCCGGTCGAGCCGTACGTGGGCATCCCGGGTCTGCGCACCGAGCTGGATGCTCTTGCGGCTGACGGTGGCATCAGCGCCGGTCTGGAGGAGAAGGTGCGCCACGCCCTCGACACCGCCGAGGAGTGGCTGTCCAGCCGCCGCAAGATCGGTCCCGGGCTCGCGCACCTGGACCGCGCGGCCAGCCTGCTGGAGTGGCAGGCCGACGTGGTCGAGCAGGGTCACCCCAACCAGGGTGACGCCGCTGGTCTGCGGGCGCTGGCCGCTTCCATCCGCAGCTACTACGACGAGTGGCTCAACAGCTAGCAGCCAGCGAGCCAATCCAGCCTGACCCCTGGAGGGGGCACCGCGTGGGTGCCCCCTCCCTCGTGGGGGCGGCCCCCCCATCAAACGCTTGAATGCCGGTGCTGTTTGCGTTAACGTCAACGACGCCCGACCACGAGTGGGGAAGCGGACGGCCCTTACCGGCGGTATGGCGCATCTGGGCATGGAGGGGGCGCGGTGGTCACGCGCGATCTCGTTAACGATAACGCCAACCCGCGGGCAACCCAGGTTGCGATGCGCAACGCCTTTCTGCGCAGAGCTACCCGAGCCGGACATCGGCCTCGCCCTCACCGCTCGATTCCTGCCGCCATGGCGGCTCGTGTGGGTCGGGACTCCAGCCCGTCCAGCCCCATGGCGACCCCCACCTCCGACGCTCGGGAGGATCGACGTCGGCAGGGGCATGGGCACGAGTACGCACGGCGCAGCCATCAGGCGCTGACAAGGCAGGAACGCGACTGTCCACCGGGCATGGACGTCCACGGGGTTGTTCGGGCGGCACACCTCAACGGAGCCCCGATGACCGATTTCGCTAGATCGGTCGGCACAGCACGTGCCGGCGGCGCAGTACGACGTGGACACCCGCCACGATCGGGACACACCATCTACGGGCAGCGGAGACGCTGGATGACCCGTGCCGAGGAAGGGGACACACAATGGTAGAGCTCGGAAGGCGTCTCGGACGCAGCCGTTGGCGCACTCTTGCAGTCGCGCTGGCGCTGTGCATGGCGGCGGCCGCGTGTGGAAACGGCGGCGACGGCACGGATGTCACCGATGACACCACTGACGATGCTGAGGAGACCGAAGAGGCGGCCGGCTCGGAGGAATCTGAGAGCACAGATGAACCTGAGAGCACCGATGAAGCAGAGGGCTCTAAGGAGACCGTCGAGCTGACGTTCTGGACCTTCGTCGACCGCCATGCGGAGTTCCTGCAGGAGCGGGCCGAGGAGTTCAACGAGCAGAGCGACAAGTACAACATCGAGATCGATGCCTCCGTGGCGGAGTTCGCGCCACACCACGACCGCCTGCTCATCGCTCTGCAGTCGGGGACCGGAGCGCCAGACCTCGTCGACATCGAGATCTCGAAGTTCGGCACGTTCACACGCGGTGAGGTGCAGCTGCATGAGCTCACCGACGTGATCGACCCCCACCGCGAGAATCTGGTCGAGGAGCGACTTGCGCCCTACATGGTGGACGGGGTCGCCTACGGGATCGACTACCACCTCGGCTCGTTCGTCATGTACTACAACAACGAGATCATGGAGGCGGCGGGGGTCGACGTCGACTCCATCGAGACCTGGGACGACTACATCGAGGCGGGCAAGCAGGTCGTCGAGAACACCGACGCCTGGATGACCACCATCGAGACGCAGGACCGCTGGTCGCTCTATGGCCCGATGCTGCAGAACGGCGGCGGCATCTACGACGCCGAGGGCAACTTCATCTTCGACTCGCCGGAGAACGTCGAGGCAGTCGAGCTCATCGCATCGATGGTCCACGAGCACGAGATCGCCACGACACCGCCCGGCGGCGGTCACCACGACCCCGCCTACTTCGAGGCGTTCAACAACGGAGAGTTCGCCTCGGTGTGGATGCCGCAGTGGTACATGACGCGGTTCAAGGATCACATGCCCGACACCGAGGGCAAGATGCTGGTCCGTCCGCTGCCCGCCTTCGAGCCCGGTGGTGCTGTGAGCACCATGGGTGGCGGTACCGGTACCGCCATCACCGCGCAGATCGACGAGGACAAGCTCGAGGCGGCCAAGGAGTTCCTCGCCTTCGCCAAGCTCACCTATGAGGCGAACATCCACATCTGGACGGACCTCGGCTTCGACCCGCTGCGCTCGGACGTCTATGACGACGAGGCGCTGGGCGAGCCCGACCCGTGGTTCTCCAACGAGCCGGTGATGGCGAACCTCAAGGAGATGTTCGACGCCCTCACCCCGGAGTACACCGGTCCGCGCTACCCCGAGGCGGTGCAGACCATCAACGACACCATCGCCTTCAACGTGGTCCAGGAGGGCGCTGACCCTGCGGAGGAGCTGAAGCGTGCTGCGGATGAGGTCCGCGCGCTCGACTGAGCCCTAGGATCGAGGTCCCGCGTCATGCCCCGAGCCCCGGCGGTGTGGCGCGGGACCGCTCTTCCTGACTGAATCGACCCGCTGCTGTGGCGTCCTAGAACAGGGAGCGTAAGGTGACTGTCCCGGCGGTCTCTTCTTCCACCCGCTCGACCCAGCCGGAGGAGCGGCGCAAGACGGCCTTCTTCCAGCGTCCCGCGGTGGTCGCCACCGTCTTCCTGGCGCCGTTTCTGATCCTCTACGTCGTGTTCCGCCTGTATGCCATCGGGCACGCTGTCGCGCTCAGCTTCCAAGACATCCAGGGCATCGGCACAGCGGAGTGGACCGGGCTCTCCAACTACCGCGCTCTCCTGAGCGACAGCACCTTCTATCAGGCGCTGCGAAACACGGCGCTGTACACCGTGGGCACCCTGCTCATCCTGATCCCGCTGCCCTTCGCCATCGCCGCGTTCTTCCACTCCGGGATCATCCGGCGCCAAGACGTCTTCCGCACGGTGTTCTTCCTCCCCGTCCTCACCTCTCTGGTGGTCGTAGCGGTCATCTTCTCGTTGCTGCTGAGCACGAACGGCCTGTTCAACCAGTTCCTGGGCTTGTTCGGCGTGCCAGCGCAGGCATGGCTTGAGCGGCGCCACCTGGCCGTCCCAGCGCTGGTCATCCTGGCGACCTGGCGATGGACGGGTATCAACATCGTCTACTTCACGACCGGCCTGTCGAACATCCCCCAGGACCTGTATGAGGCGGCCGCGATCGACGGGGCGTCGGCTTGGCAGAAGTTCTGGCACATCTCGGCTCCGCTGTGCAAGCCGGTCGTGCTGTTCGTCACCGTTCTGACGCTGTTCGGCGGCTTCCAGCTGTTCACCGAGCCGTTCATCCTTTGGTCGGGCAACACCGGCCCCGGTGGAGGTGGCCTGAGCATCGTCCTCTACCTGTACCGCACGGCGTTCACGTCGTTCCGACTCGGATACGCGGCGGCGATCGGCGTCGTCCTGGCCGGGATCATCGCATTGCTCTCGCTCGCCCAGCTGAAGCTGTTCGGCTTCTTCGACAAGGAATGAAGACCAGATCTTCCGTGGACGGAGACGGTGAAGGTATGAGCAAGTCGAGACTGGAGCTGCAGGACGCACCCGCGCTCGGCCCCGGGTCTCCCGCTGCTGCGGAGGATCAGTCCGCTGGCGACATCCCCGGCTCGCGCAGGCGCTGGCTCAGCTGGCTGGCCACTGGGCTCATGGCCATCCTCGCCGGCATCTTCCTGGTGCCGTTCTACTGGCTCCTGATCAGCTCACTGCGGCCGCCGACCCGGATCTTCTCAGATGCCGGCAACTTCATCCCTGACACCCTGACCTTGGAGAACTTCTCAGCGCTGTTCCGGGACAGCCCGTTCTTCTGGTGGTTGGGCAACTCGATCATCCTGGCCGTCGGCTCGACCCTCGGATCGCTGCTGGTGGTGACGATGGCGGCGTATCCCCTCGCGCGAATTCGGTTCCGCGGTCGCAACACCATCTTCGTGGGCATCCTGGCATCGCAGATGCTGCCATTCCACCTGCTGTTGATCCCGCTGTTCCTGCTCATGATCAATCTGGGCCTGATCGACACCCACCTCGGTGTCATACTCCCGCTGCTGGCCCATCCCTTTGGGTTGTTCTACATGCGGCAGTACATGCTCGGATTGCCGCAGGATCTCATCGACGCAGCCCGAGTAGACGGGGCGTCGGAGTACGCCATCTTCTGGCGTGTGGTGCTGCCCATGGTCAAGCCGGCATTGGGAACCCTCGCCGTCCTGTTCTCCCTGGAGCAATGGAACGACCTGCTCTGGCCGCTGATCGTCATGCGCAGCGAGACGCACTACCCGCTCTCCGTCGGCATCGCCTCCCTGATCGGGCTGTACCGGCCGCGATGGGATCTGGTGATGACGGCATCTCTGCTATCGGTCCTGCCGGTCGTGTTGCTGTTCCTCAAGATGCGCAAGGTCTTCATCAGCGGACTCGGGCAGATGGGGACCGGAAGCAAGTGATCGTGCCGCCGCCGCTGCCGGCGTGGGGGATGTAGCGCGCTCGTGTCGCCCAATCGGGGCCGATTCGAGGCGTCTGGATCCGCCGTGATCGGTACGGCCGGCGTGCAGGCCATCAGCAGGGAGCCGACGTAGGACTCCGACGGACCCGGTGTTGCCTCGTAGCCCTGAGAGCTGCGTCGGGGATCGTCGAACGTCTTCGGGAAAGGACCGAGAGTGGCCACGGGTCATTCGGTGACGGACGGTGAGCCCGAGGACTCGGGGCGTGGCCGGATGGCCGTGATGGGCGATGTGGCGGCATTGGCCGGCGTGTCCCAGATGACGGTGTCACGAGTCATCAACAACCGCCCTGGCGTGAGCAGCGAGACGCGCGCCCGGGTGATCGCCGCGATGCACCAGCTGGACTACCGGCCCAACGCGGCGGCGCGCGCTCTGGTGACGGGACGTTCCAAGACGCTCGGCGTCGTCAGCTTCGACTCAACCCTGTACGGCCCTGCCTCGACGTTGTACGGCATCGAGGTGGCCGCCCGAGCAGCCGGCTACTTCGTCAGCGTGGCGACGATGCGCACGCTCGATCGAAGCTCGATCATCGATGCCGTCGGGAGGCTGACCGAGCAGAACATCGACGGAGTCATCGTGATCGCCCCGCACGCGTCGGCGGTCGAGGGGCTGCACGCCCTGACCTTCGACCTGCCCGTGGTTGCGCTCGAGGGCGGGGTCGGCAGCGGATCCCCCGTCGTCGCCGTTGATCAGCGCGTCGGCGCGGCGCGCGCCACCCAGCACCTGCTCTCCCTGGGGCACGAGACCGTCTGGCACGTCGCCGGCCCCTCCGACTGGCTTGAGGCGTGCGCGCGCAGGGAGTCCTGGCAGGCGACCCTCCTCGACGCCGGACGGGAGGTGCCGCCCCTCTACGAGGGGGACTGGAGCGCAAGCAGCGGTTACGGGATCGGGCAGGAGCTCGCTCAGCGCCCCGACGTCACCGCGGTGTTCGTCGGCAACGATCACATGGCCCTTGGCCTCCTCCGGGCGCTGCATGAGGCCGGCAGGGGCGTTCCCGAGCAGGTCAGCGTGGTCGGCTTCGATGACATCCCGGAGGCGGCGTACTTCATCCCCCCGCTGACCACCGTGCGCCAGGACTTCGGGGCCGTGGGGCGGCGCAGCATCGCCCTGCTGCTCGAGCAGCTGGAACACGGTCAACCCCGGACCAAGCGGGCGATCATCGAACCGGACCTCGTGCTGCGCGAGAGCACCGGTCCGCCGCCCGCCCGCTGACCCTGTTGTCCGCGCGCTGAGCGGTCCCAGCTGAGCGCCGGTGCGGGGGTGCGCGCAGCGCGGGGCTATCCTTCGATGGTTGCCCAACGCGCCTCCTTTGTGCCGAAGGACTGCTTGAGTCGACCTGGTCTGGCCGACCTCGTGCGGGTGCGACAGCACGGCGCGGACGAACCGCAGTGGCGAAGGAAGATCTGGTGGCATCGACAAGGAACGGCCGGGTGTCGAGGCCTCGAGGCAATGACCGGCGTCGTGCGGCGGTGATGGAAGACGTGGCCGCGTTGGCCAACGTGTCGCAGATGACGGTGTCGCGGGTCATCAACGACCGCCCCGGTGTCGGCGCGGAGACGCGCGCACGCGTCCTGGCGGCCATGCGTGAGCTCGACTACCACCCGAACGTCGCCGCCCGAGCGCTCGTGACCGGAAGATCCAAGACGCTCGGGGTCGTGAGCTTCGACACCACCCTCTACGGCCCTGCATCCATGCTGTACGGGATCGAGAGCGCGGCCCGTGCGGCGGGGTACTTCGTCAGCGTGGCGTCCACCAAGTCGCTCGACCGTCGCTCCATGCGCGAGGCCGTCGACCGTCTGCGCGAGCAGGCGGTCGACGGGGTCATCCTCATCGCACCCCAGTCAGCCGCAGTCGCGGCGATAGAGCACCTCAGCATCGACCTGCCGCTCGTGGTCGTCGAGGGCGGCGTGGGAGGCGGCGCGCCCGTCGCCGCGGTGGATCAGCACACCGGCGCCTCGCGCGTCACGCAGCACCTGCTCGCGCTGGGCCATGAGACGGTCTGGCACATAGCGGGACCGAGCGATTGGCTGGAGGCCCGGGCGCGACAGGAGGGGTGGAGGCAGACCCTGCTCGAAGCCGGCCGGAAGGTCCCCAAGGTGCTCTCCGGGGACTGGAGCGCCCGGGCTGGCTATGAGCATGGCCGCACGCTCGCTGCTAAGGGCGAGGTGACCGCGGTTTTCGCCGCCAACGACCAGATGGCCCTGGGTGTGCTGCGCGCCATGCACGAGGCCGGCGTGCGCGTCCCGGGCGAGGTCAGCGTCGTGGGCTTCGACGACATACCGGAAGCCGCCTACTTCACCCCGCCCCTCACCACGGTCCGCCAGGACTTCGGCGAGGTGGGTCGGCGCAGCCTTCGGATGCTGCTGCAGCAGATCGAGGGCGTGCCCCTCGAGCGCGATACGGATGTGATCGAACCCGACCTCGTTCTCCGGGACAGCAGCGGCCCGCCCGGTCGTTAGCCGCGACCCGTCCCTCACGTGCCGGGGGTCGGCTCCGTGAGGTCATCGCTCGGGTCGCTGAGTCCCGGCGTGCCGGCCGGCTGCTCCTGGCTGCCCGGACCGGTGCCGCCCGGCGAGGCTGTCCCTGCATCCTCGGCCGGCTCATCCGAGATCGCATCGCCTCCGGTGCAGCCGGACGTGGCCAGCACTCCGAAGGCTGCCACGATGGCCAGGAGCCTGCGTGGCGTGCGATGACCCAGCCGGCGGGGGTCGGAGGAAGAGGACGTCTCTGCGGTCGTCTTGGCGCTCACGGCCGGACCTTTCAGGGTGGGGCATCGGTCGTCGGGCTGCGCCTACCCGTCCCGGCGGTCCGCGAAGCCGTGGCGTCGCCAGATCTCCGGACAGCCAAACGG
>CAZVUW010000053.1:0-21847 GCA_964629825.1 uncultured Actinomycetota bacterium | reverse complement strand
TGAGCCGCAGTCCCTCTAGGCGCGGCTACCGCCCGTAGGGCTACATGAGCCGCAGTCCCAGTCGCGGCTACCGCCCGTAGGGCTACATGAGCCGCAGTCCCCCTAGGCGAGGCGCGCAAGCAGGGCGAAGCGACCGGTGGGCTGCTCGGCGCGGGCGCTGAAGAAGTCGGTGCCCGCGCCGGTGGTCTCGCCGGTCACCAGCATCCGAGCGACGCCGGCGCGCTCCAGCTCCAGCCGGCTGGCGGCGGCCAGGTCGAAGAGGTGGCGATCGCCCGCCGGGCGCAGCAGGCGCTCGGCATGCTCGCCATAGCGCTGCCTCACGGCGCCGACCACGTCGGGGCCGACCTCGTAGGTTTCCGCAGACACCGCCGGCCCCACCGCGGCGGTCACATCCCCCGGCGCGCTGCCGAGCTCCCTCATCCGCTCCAGCGCGGCGGGCACCACGCCCGCCACGGTGCCTCGCCAGCCGGCGTGCACCACCGCCAGCACCCTCCGCCGCGCGTCGATCAGCACGATCGGCGCGCAGTCCGCGACCATCACCACCAGCCCGACCCCCCGCTCGGCGGTCACCAGGGCGTCGGCGCCGGGGACGGCCGTGGCGCGGCTGGCAGTGCCTCTGCCCCGATCTGCGCCGCCCACGACCACCGCCGTCGCGGAGTGGCACTGCTCGCAGAAGACCAGGTCGGCCAGCTCCAGGCCGAGCGCCGCGGCCGCCCTCCGCCGGTTCTCGACCACCGCCGCGTGGTCGTCGCCCACGTGCAACCCGAGGTTGAGGGTCGCGTACGGCCCCCGCGACACGCCGCCGTGCCGGGTCGTGACGATGACGTCCACACCGAGCTGCCCGAGGGCAGGCCAGGTCAGGACCGGCAGCCCCGCGCGAACCTCCCGGCGTTCAGGGTGCAAGAGCTTCAGATCAGCCGTCCCTGGCCTCGGCCTCTACGACCGTCACCGGGATGTCGGTGAGGCGCTCAAGGCGGCTCGGCAGGTCCATCTTCAGCCAGCGCGACAGGCCCGGCGGGAGCGTCGAGACGATGATCTCCGAGAACGAGCGCTGGTCGAGGACCCGCCGCACCGCCTCAGCCGGATCGGTGTCGCCCACCTCTCCGGTGGCGATGCCACCCACCGCTTGGATTCGGTCGACCATCGCGCTGAGGCGGTGCTCGGAGCGCCGTCGCGCCTCGTCAACCGCTTCGGGATCAGGGGCCGGGATCACGAACCCGATCTCGGGAGCGCCCCAGGCCACCGCCTCCAGGGCAGGCGAGATCATAGGTATGACGATGTGGAAGGTGCTGCGGCCCTCGGCGATGCGACTGCGCACGGCGGCGTCCAGCCGGGGTCCACCCAGGGTCTGGTTGGCGACGATCAGGATCGGGTCCATCGGGCCTCCCTCGTCCTCGCGATCGTTCCCTCCGCCAACGCAGCCGTCAAGCACCGTCCGCGAGCCAGCCGCCACCGACCCCGGTGGACCGTTGTGGCGGGGGTCGAAGCTCAGGCACCATTGCGCTGACCGCGTGGGGGTTGCGCGGTCACCACATCGTGCGGTTCGAGGCCTCCCTGCTGCGAGGGAGGCACCCTCCAGGAAGGTTCCTGACAATGTCCAACACCGTGCGCTCCAGGCGGCGGCTCCGTGCCGCCGTGCTTGCATCGCTCTCAGTCCTCCTGGTCGCGCTGGCGGCCGGGCCATCCGTCGCCGGTCCCCCCGCACACGCCGGGCCGCCGTCGAAGGGCGCCACCCCGGCCGCCGAGAACAAGCAGGGCCCGCCGGCCCACGCCAAGAAGGACCGGGACATCACCGTGATGACCCGCAACCTGTACCTGGGCGCCACCCTCGAGCCTCTGTTCAACCCACCGCCGACCACCCCCGAGCAGCTCGTGGCCGCCGCCACCCAGCTGTGGCACCAAGTCCAGTTCACCGACTTCCCCCGCCGCGCCCAGGCGCTCGCCGCCGAGATCGCCGAGGAGAAGCCGGATCTGATCGGGCTGCAGGAGGTCACGCTCTACCGGGTGGGGACTCCTGGTGACCCGGCCTCCGCGACCCAGGTCCGGCTCGACTTCCTCGACGAGCTCCTGCGCGCGCTCGCCCAGCGCGGGCAGCGCTACGACGTCGCGTCCTCCCAGGCGGCCTTCGACGGCGAGCTGACCGCGTTCGACTGGGCTCCGCCCGCCGGCACGGGTGGGTTGATCGACGTCCGGCTCACCGACCGCGACGTGATCCTGGTCCGCAAGGGCCCGGAGACAGCCAACATCAAGGTCAGCAACGCGCAGGGCGGCCTGTACGAGAACGCCCTCGTGCTGCCGGTCCTCGGCCAGCCGCTGCGCATCGACCGCGGCTGGACCTCCGTCGACGTCAAGCACCGCGGACGCAGCTTCCGGCTGATCAACACCCACCTCGAGGCCTTCGCCCAGCCCATCGCCCAGCTCCAGGCCCAGGAGCTGCTCACGAGCGGACCGGTGCAGACCGATCTGCCGGTGGTGCTGGTTGGCGACTTCAACTCGGCGCCGGGCGAGGCGGCCTACCAGGCCATCCGCGCCGCCGGGTTCACCGACGTGGGCGAGGGCAGCGGCCCTACCTGCTGCTATGACGATGCCCTCGCCAACCCGAGCGCCCAGCTCGACACGCGCATCGACCTGGTCTTCACGCGCGGACCGATCAAGGCGCGCGAAGTCAAGCGCGTCGGCGTCCGGCCCTTCCAGGCGCAGCCGCCGCTGTGGGCCTCCGACCATGCCGGAGTCGTGGCGGAGCTGATCCTGGACTGACGGACCCCGATTAGATGAAACGTCAACCATCGCACGCTAGGCTTGCCTCATGAGCGATGACGTCCGGTGGTTGACCGACGGGGAGCAGCAGGTGTGGCGCCGCTTCATCGCGCTCGTCGAGCTGCTCCCCGCCGCCCTGGAGGGCCCCCTCCAGCGTGATGCCGGCCTGACCTACTTCAGCTACGTGGTGCTGGCGATGCTGTCCGAGGCACCCGAGCGGACGCTGCGGATGAGCGACCTCGCCACGCTCACCAACGCCTCCCTGTCGCGGACCTCCCACATGGTCGCGCGACTGGAGAAGACGGGCTGGGTCGAGCGCCGCGCGGCCTCGGACGATCGTCGGGCAACGGACGTGATCCTCACCGACGCTGGGTACGACAAGGTGGTGCAGACCGCCCCCACCCACGTCGCCTCGGTGCGCGAGATGGTGTTCGACCGCCTGACGCCCGAGCAGGTCCAGAGCTTGGACGACATCGCCCAGACTCTGCTTGAGAGCCTTCCGTGCGAGGGCCGGCTCACGCTCTTCACCGCCGCTCGGCAGGAGCGGTGATCGCGCTGCGCCGCGGCTCCGGCGCGGCCGCGCTGCCCGCCCTGACCTCCTCGCCAGAGGTCGGCGTGATCGGTCGCGCCCTTCTGCCCGCCGTGGACCGCCTCGTCGACACGCGCTATCCCACGGCGGTCAGCGCGGTGGCGCGCGTACGCGCAGCCCGGCCCGCCGCCGAGGGCACGCAGATCGCGGATGAGCTGATCCGCCTGGCCCGGCGGGAGCTGGTCGCCGTCGGCGCCGCAGCCGGTGGTGCGGCCGCGGTGCCCGGAATCGGCACGAGCATCGGCCTGGCGGCCAACACGGCCGACGTCGGCTGGACCGTCGCGCGCCTGGGCGAGCTGATCCTCGCCATCGGCCTGGCCTACGGGCACACGCCGGAGTCCATCGAGGAGCGGCGCACCTGGGTCCTGGCGGTGCTCGCCATGGCGACCGGGGCGTCCAACGGCCTGCGCGACCTGGCCCGCCAGGTGGGCAGCAAGGGCGGCGCCACGATCGTCAAAGGCGTCCCCAACACCGTGCTCATACGCATGAACCGCGTCCTCGGTCGGCGCCTCGTGGCCCGCTGGAGCGCCCGCGAGGGCTTCCGACGCATGGGCCGGCTGGTGCCGTTCGGCCTCGGCGCCGTGATCGGCGGCGCGGGGAACGCCGCGATCGTGGCCGTCGTGGGCCGCGAGGCGAAGCGGTTCTTCGACGTCAGCTAGCGGTCCGAGGGCGCGGCGCGAGCTTGCGCGGCCCGGTCGGCTCTGGCAGCGCCTCGTCGCTGCGGACGGCCTCGCCGTGGTCGGCGAACGGGCGGTCGAGCTCCGGCTTCACCAGATCGAACGCGGCCCCCTCCTCCATCACGCGCAGGCCCGCGCGCAGCCGGCGGACAACCGCGTTGACCAGCCACAGCGGCTCGCGCACCTGCGCCTGGCCAGCCCATGCGCACAGCTGCTCCATCACGTCCCAGGCGAGGGCCTTGGGGAAGGTGCCGGTCACCCGCCAGGCGTCCTCATAGCCGAGGCTCTGCGCGGCGTCCGCCTCGGCCAAGCCGAAGATGTTGCGCTGCCGCAGCACCTCCGCCAGGACGGAGCTGACCTCCAGCACGATCCGGCTGCGCGCGAGCTGCAGATCCGCCTCGTCGGTCGGCGGCTGACCCTCGACCGGGGTCACCTCGAGCAGGCGGTCCATCGCGAACTGGCGCTCGAAGTCCTCGACGCGGTGCCCCGCCTCATCGACACGGACGCACAGCGCCTTGATCGCGGCGCCGACCGTGACGTACTCGACCGGCACGAGCAGGTAGCGACCCTCGCGTCCGGAGTTGAGCGAGAAGTAGCGGACCCGCACGCCGCGGCGCTCCAGCCGCGCGGCCTCGAAGCGCTCGTAGTCGGCGGCCCGGGCTCGGTGCGAGGCGCCCGTCCGCGGAGCGCCGTGGGCCGTCAGCCCGGGCACGAGCGCGTCCAGAGCCGCGCCCGCCGTGGCGGCCAGCGGTCCGTCGAGCTGGGAGAGGATTGCCTTTGCGAAGCCGAGGGCGCGAAGATCCGCCTGCTCGAGGGTGGGGAAGGGCTCGCTCAGCTCGTAGCGCCCGGCCCTTGACGAGACCGCGAGCCCTACGGCGGCCTCGCCCGCACGCCCGTCCGAGGCGCGCAGCTCGCGCAGCCGGTTCTCCAGGTCGTCGGCCCCCACCCAGCCCACGGTGCGCAGGGCATCGAGCAGCTCCTCGGTGGTCGCGGGGCCCGCGGCCAGCCGGCGCAGCAGCGCCAGGCGCTGGGCCGCGCCGATGCCGGCGCTGCCGCGGCGCGGGTGCTCACGCACGTACAGCGCGGCGCGCTCGACCCAGCGCTCGTCCGGCGTGCCGGCCGGTGGCGCGAGCCCGGCCCAGCGAGCCACATCCCGGGCGTCCACCCGGACGCTTCTCCCGTCCTCGGTGGTGGTTCGGATCGCGCGTGCCACTCGCACTCCTCCCGTCAGATACGACGGCGCCAGCATCGCAGAGCACGGGGTTGGCACGCGCATGCGGCAGCCGCGCGGAGGGCCATGTCCCTTCGACCAGTACCGTGCGCTGCAAGAATGTGGCTGAGGGTCACACTGGTACACGAGTCACCGACTTGGTGGCGCGCCCTTCAAGCTCTCGAAGGTGATCGAAGTGCACACGACCACCGGGCTGCGTCTCCTGCGCGCCCTGGCCGAGCACGGTGAGCCCGTGCCGTCCTACCTGAAGCCGAAGGCTTCGAAGCAGAGCCGCTCCGGCAAGGAGCGCAAGAACATGGACCGTCCGACGATGGACGCGGCCGCTTCGGCCCGCCGCCGCTAGACCGGTCCCAGCAGACGCCGAGGCCGCCCAACGGGCGGCCTTTCGCGTTCCCGGGCGGCATCACCCCTGACCGATGCGCTCCAGGTCTGCGAGCCGATAGCGCGGCGGGTGCTCCGCGCTGGTCGAGCGACACGTCAGCTGCTGGGCGTCGATCGCCGCCGAGCACGCCACCGTCGCCACGACTGACTCTCCCGGCAGGTCCAGCCCCACCCGGAAGGTCCGCTCGCTCAGCGGCTCCACCGAGCGGATCCTGACCTCCTCGAGGCCGGTGACGCCCCGGGCTTCGCGCACGAGGTGCTCGGCCGCCTGGACGTGGAAGGCGTGGAAAGAGCGGCCGCGGTAGTGCACGAGATCGACGGCGCCCCGCTCGTGTCCGCCGATGATCGACAGCGCGTTGTCAGGAGTCACGCGGCCGTAGTAGACGCCGTCGGGCACGCAGACGACGTTGCCGGCGAAGCGGTCGCCACCGATGTGCGAGACCTCCCAGGTCTCCTGCGGGTAGCGCCCGGCCAGGACCTGAGCGACCGGCCGCCCGAAGAGGGCGCAGCAGGGGTCGTGGCTGCCGTTGGTGCAGACCAGGTACAGCGGGTGCTCGACCGGCTCACCCCCGACCGACGCGAGGTCACGCAGCGGGGACCAGTCGATCTCGGTGAGCCGGGAAGGATCCTCGATCTCGAAGCGCTCGATCCAGCGCACCCGCGGGGTCGTGACGGCCGCGAAGCAGACCGTGCGCTCCGGCGCAGAGCGACCGTGGCGGCGGATCATCACCACCCTCGCCTGGTTCCGCCGGCCCGCGGCCTTCAGCGCCACCGCGACCTCCGTGGGCAGGCGGCTGTCCAGGACGGCGTCGTAGCCCCAGCCGCCCGGCTGCTCGACCATGATCCAGCGCCGCACCTGCGAGGCGGTTCCGTAGCACGGCTCCCCGGCCGCCAGCGAGGCGAGCGCGCAGGAGAAGCGCTCAGCCATCGAGCGTGACGAGCACGCCCTCGCGCACCAGCCGGCGCACCAGCGCGAGTCGCCCGGGCTCGTCGAGGTGCTCGGCGATGGCCGCTACCGGCACGGCGCTGTCAGCGGAGAGCAGCCGCTCCAGCGCCGGACGCGCCACCGTCGGCAGCCGCAATGCGCGGTCCGGCAGCGACAGCATCACGTGGCCATCATCCGCGGTGATGCGCGCCGCCAGACCCGGCCGGGGCCGCACCGGCGTGTCGTCGTCGATGGCGTCGATGGCCAGCAGCTGCGCCAACTGGCCCCGCAGCCGCGGCGGTCGTCCGGTGCGGACGCGCTCGGCGGCGCGCTCGACGGCCTCGGTGGCCAGCCGACCCGCCTCCGCGGCGGCCCCCGCGAGAACCTTCTCCAACCGGCGCGCGGCCTCGGTGCCGACCTCGCCCGTCGAGCGCGCGAACCCGGCGGGGAGTGCGGTGTCGAGCGCCTCGTCCTCGAGCAGACCGCTCAGCGCCCGGGACAGCACGTCGCGCCAGGTCACAGCCGGGACGCCGATGGTCAGGTGGAGGCTGGGGGCGTCGACAGTCCGCGCAGCGTGGTGCGTCCCCCTCGGCAGGTACAGGCAGTCGCCGGTCAGCAGCTCGATGTCCATGGTCGGCTCGGCGCCCGAGCCGTCCGGGCCCGGCCGGACGTCGCCCTCGTACACCACCCACTGCTTGCGGCCGTGGGTCTGCACGGCGAAGACGTCGTGGGAGTCCGCGTGGACGTTCAGGCCCTGCGCAACGGGCGGCGTCAAGTAGGCGTTCGCCTGCACGGGGTGGCTGAGCTCCTCGGACAGGCGCTCGCACAGCTCGGAGACCGGCGGCCAGTACCGGTGCAGGCCCTGCAGGACGATCGTGGCGCCCTCGGCGAAGTGGTGAAGGACCCGGCCGACGTCGATCAAATCCGTCACCGTGCGCGAACCGATGCGCGCCGTGCGGGTGTAGCTGGAGCGCTCCAGCGTCGCCCCGGCGCGAACCAGGCGGAAAGCCGGCGCGCGCAGGGCGGCGGTGGTGATGAGCGCGTCGACGTCGTCGAGGCTCAGCAGCCCCTCGACGTCGCGGCTGCGCTCCAGATGCGCGCGCTGGCCCCAGATCTCGGCGGTGAACCGCTCCGGCGAGCCGACCAGGCGCGCCAGTGCATCAGGCTGCGCGTTGATCAGGCGTCCGTTCCGTCCGAGTCGCCGCCGTCGGTGCTGTCGCCATCGGTCGAGTCGGTGGCGTCGCCGTCACCGCTGTCGGTGCCGTCGCCATCGGTGCCGTCGGTGGCGTCGCCGTCACCGCTGTCCGTGCCGTCGGCGTCGCGGGGGCCCGCGGTGGTCGCGTGACCGGGCCAGGTGGTCTCGATCTCCTCGTCGGTGAGGGTGCCGGGGGTGACGCTCGTCATGGGAAGGCCCTTTCTGCAAGCGGCTGTCGGTGCCGGAAACCTATCCCCCAGCACGGCCCGCGCCAACACCACGGCAGCCGGGCGCGTGGACCGCCTCCCGACCGGGGAGAACCCCCAACACCGTCGGTCGCCGGGAGGAGCAGCAGTGGGACGCCCTGAGGACGCCCTGTCCGCCTATCTCAACGATCACGACGCCGGAGCCGAGGCGGCGCTCGGGATGATCGACCACCTGCGCCAGCGGAGCGAGGGCAGCGCCGTCGCCGCCTTCCTCGCGGAGCTGCGCGAGGAGGTCGCGGCCGACCGCGCGGTGCTGCGCCGGATCATGGAGGTCCTCGGCGTCGAGCAGCAGCGCGCCAAGCAGGTGCTGGCGAACCTCGCCGACAAGGCCGGCCGCATCCAGCTGAGCCTGTCCGCCGGCGGCGAGGCCATGAGCCTGCTGCTCGGCCTGGACGCGCTCACCAGCGGCGTGTCGGGGAAGCTAGCGCTGTGGCAGGCGCTTGAGTCGCTGGCGGAGATCGACCCGCGGCTGGCCGGCTTCGACTTCGCCGATCTGAGCCGCCGCGCCCGCGCCCAGCTCGACGGCCTCGAGCAGCAGCGGCGGGAGACGGCACCGGCAGCCCTGGCTGGAGGCGGCTGAGAGCGCACGAGCGCAGGCGGGGCTCTACCCTCCCTCTAGGAGCCGCCGGCAGCGGGTCGGCGTCGGCCGAGGAGGCGAGAGCGAACATGAGCTACTTCCCTGGCGTCTATGTGGCGACCACGACCCCGTTCCGCCAGGACGGGTCGGTTGACCTCGACGCCTACCGTGAGCACTGCCGCTGGCTGGTGGACGCGGGCATCGCCGGGCTGGTCCCGAACGGGTCTCTGGGCGAGTACGAGAGCCTCACCCTGGAGGAGCGCCGGGCCATGGTGGAGGCCACGATCGAGGCCGCGGACGGGCGCGCCAAGGTGGTTCCTGGCGTGTCGGCTCCGTCCTCGACGCAGGCGCGCGCCCTGGCGGAGGAGGCGCGCTCGATGGGAGCGGACGGCGTCATGGCGCTGCCGCCGCTGATCCACCCGGCCACACGGCAGGAGATCGTCGCCCACTACGCCGACATCGCCGGCGCGGGCCTGCCGATCATCGCCTACAACAACCCCTTCTCCACCAAGAAGGACATCCAGCCGGACCTGTTCGCCGAGCTGGCGGAGATCGACGAGGTCGTCGCCGTCAAGGAGTTCTCGGGTGACGTCCGCCGCGTGACCGCGATCCTCGAGGCCGCTCCGCGGCTGGAGGTGATGTGCGGCGCCGACGACGTGGCGTTCGAGTCGGCGATCATGGGCGCCAGCGGCTGGATCGGCGGCTTCACCGGCGCGCTCCCGGAGGCGACCATCCGCATCTTCGAGCTCGGCCAGCAGCACCGCATCGACGAGGGCCTGAAGCTGTACCGCGCCCTGCTGCCGCTGCTGCGCTGGGACACCGGCCCGCAGTTCGTGCAGGCGATCAAGCTGACCCAGTCGCTGGTGGGCCAGCCGGGCGGCCCGACCCGCCCGCCGCGGCTGCCGCTGTCCGAGGCCGACCAGCAGCTGGTCAAGGAGCAGCTCCAGCACGCGCTGGACGCGATCGGCTGATGCGCTCCCGTCACGTCTACTCGGCCGTCGACTCGCACACGGAGGGGATGCCGACGCGCGTCATCACGGGCGGCGTCGGGGTCCTGCCGGGCGCGACCATGCTCGAGCGCAAGCTCGCGTTCGAGCGGGACCGCGACCACCTGCGCACGCTGCTCATGTTCGAGCCGCGCGGGCACAGCGCCATGTCAGGCGCGATCCTGCAGCCGCCCACCCGCCCGGACGCGGACTGGGGGGTGCTGTTCATCGAGGTGTCGGGCTGCCTGGCAATGTGCGGCCACGGGACGATCGGCGTGTCCACCGTCCTGGTCGAGACCGGGATGGTCGAGGTCACCGAGCCCACCACCACGATCCGCCTCGACACGCCGGCGGGCCTGGTCATCGCCGAGGTGGCGGTGTCGGACGGCCGCGCGGAGTCGGTGACGATCACCAACGTGCCGTCCTTCCTGTACGCGAGCGAGCAGGAGGTCGACGCCGGTGACCTCGGGCTCGTCCGCTACGACATGGCCTATGGCGGCAACTTCTACGCCATCCTCCCGGCCGAGCAGCTGGGGCTGAAGCTCGACGCCGGCCGCGCGCCCGAGCTGATCGCCAAGGGCCTCCAGGTGATGGCGGCGATCAACGCGCAGAACCCGCCGACCCACCCCGAGCAGTCGGCCATCCGCGGCTGCAAGCACGTCATCCTCACCGGACCGCCCTCCGACGGCGCCGACGGCCGCAGCGCGGTCGTGATCCACCCCGGCTGGATCGACCGCTCGCCCTGCGGGACCGGGACCTCGGCGCGCATGGCCTTCCTGCACTCCCGCGGCGAGCTGGAGATCGGGCAGCCGTACGTGCACGAGTCCCTCATCGGCAGCCGCTTCACGGGGCGGCTGGTCTCCGAGACCACCGTCGGGGACCTCCCCGCGGTGATCCCGACGATCACGGGAAGGGCGTGGATCACGGGGCTGTCCCAGTACCTGCTCGACCCGACCGACCCGTTCCCCGCCGGCTTCCTGGTCGGCGCGGCCGAGGGCCAGTGACCGCTGGGCTGCCGCGCGGCTGCGACGTCGTCGTGGTCGGCGCGGGCATCGTCGGCGCCTCGTGCGCCGACGCTCTCGCGCGCGCCGGTCTCGACGTGGTCGTGGTCGAGCGCGGCGCTCTCGCGGGCGGCACCACGGCCAGCGGCGAAGGCAACATCCTGGTCTCGGACAAGGAACCGGGGCCGGAGCTGGAGCTGGCGAAGCTCAGCTCGCGGCTGTGGCGACGGCTGGCCGAGGAGCTTGACGCCGACATCGAGCTCGAGGCCAAGGGCGGTCTCATCGTTGCCACGACACCGGCCGGCATGGCCGGGCTGACCAACCTGGGCGAGCGTCAGCGCGCGGCCGGAGTCGAGGCGCTGCCGGTGACCGCGGACGAGGCGCGCGAGCTGGAGCCGCACCTGACGCCCGCGGTGCTGGGCGGCATCTCCTACCCCGAGGATCTTCAGGTGCAGCCGGTGCTGGCCTCGTCAGCGCTGCTGCACCGCGCGCGCTCCGCAGGGGCGACGCTGGTCACGCGCACCGCCGTCACCGCCATCGAGCGAGACCGTGCGGGACGGATCGGCGCGGTGGTCACCGACCGCGGCCGGATCGCGACGCGGACGGTGGTCAACGCAGCGGGCGCCTGGAGCGGCGCCCTGGCGCTGCTCGCCGGCACCACCCTGCCGGTCGTCCCCCGGCGCGGCCAGATCCTCGTGACCGAGCCCCTGCCGGTCGTGGTGCGCCACAAGGTCTACGACGCCGACTACGTCGGGACGGTCGGCGGCGACCCCTCCGCGCCCGGCATCTCCACGGTCGTCGAGGGGACGGCCAGCGGCACGGTGCTGATCGGCTCGAGCCGCGAGCTCGTCGGATTCGACCGCCGACTCAACCTGGCGCTGCTCGGCCGCATGGCCGCCCGCGCCGCGGAGCTGTTCCCGTTCCTGGAGCGGGTCAACGTGATCCGCGCCTACCTGGGGTTCCGCCCCTACCCGCCCGACCACCTGCCGATCATCGGGCCCGACCCGCTGGTGCCGGGGCTGGTGCACGCGACCGGGCACGAGGGAGCCGGCATCGGCCTGGCGCCCGCCACCGGTGCGCTCGTCGCCGCGCTGGTCGCCGGCACGAAGCCGCCGCTGCCGCCGGAGCCGTACTCCCCTGCCCGTCCCACTCTCCGCTTCGCCGAGGAGGCCGCCGGTGCAGGCTGAGCCCACCCGACCGGACCTGCGCGTGCCACCACCGGCCGGACCCGAGCGCGGACCGGAGTTCACGTTCACCTTCGAGGGGCGAGAGGTCGTCGGCCACCCCGGGGAGACCGTCGGCGCCGCCCTGCTGGCAGCCGGGGTTCGCTCGCTGCGCAGCACCAGGTTCGGCGGCCGCCCGCGCGGCCTGTACTGCGGGATCGGCGCTTGCTTCGACTGCCTGGTCACGATCAACGGCCGTCACAGCCAGCGCGCCTGCCTGACGCCGGCGGCGCCGGGAGACCGGGTGGAGGTGCAGGATGTCCCACGCCTCTGACACCGCCGGCCGCATCGTCGAGGTAGCCGTCGTCGGCGCGGGCCCGGCCGGGATGGCCGCCGCCGCTCGGGCCGCCGAGGCCGGCTGCCAGGTCGTTGTCGTCGACTCCTACGCCACGGCCGGAGGCCAGTACCACCGCAGCCACGCCGAGGGCCTCGGCCCAGGCGAGCGTCCCGCACCGGTCGTCCGCTTCCTGGAGCTGGTCCGCTCCGGCCGTGTGGAGCTGCGCTCCGGCACGACCGTGTGGACGGCCGAGGCGCTCACCCCCGAAGGCCCGTTCCGCCTGCACCTCACGAGCCCGGATGACTCCGCGCCGGCGACGCTGACCGCCCGCTCGGTGGTGATCACCTCGGGGGCGTTCGACCGCACGCTGCCCTTCCCCGGATGGGACCTGCCCGGCGTCTTCACGGCCGGCGGCGCCCAGGCGCTGCTGAAGGGACAAGGGGTGCTGGTCGGCCGCCGCGCCGTCGTCGGCGGCTCGGGCCCGTTCCTCCTGCCGGTGGCGGCCGGTCTGGCCGACGCCGGCTGCGAGGTCCTCGAGGTGGTCGAGGCCCAGCCCGTGAGGGCCCTGCCCACCAACCCCGCGCTCGCGTGGCGGCACCGCGACAAGCTGGCCGAGGCCACCGGCTACGCACGCACCCTGGCGCGCCAACGGGTGCCGTTCCGCACCGGGAGCGCAGTCATCGCCGTCCGCGGCGAGGACAGGGTCGAGGAGGTCGTGGTCGCCAAGGTCGACCGCTCCTGGCGACCGCGGCCAGGCACCGAGCGCGCTCTCGCCGCCGACGCGGTCTGCGTGTCGTTCGGCTTCGTCCCGCAGGTTGGGCTGGCCGCCCTGCTCGGCTGCGAGCTGGGGCCCGATCCGCTCTGGGGTGACCCCGCCGTGCGCTGCGACGAGCAGCAGGCCACCTCGGTGCCGAACGTGTTCGCGGCCGGCGAGGTCACGGGGGTCACCGGCTCGGACGGCGCCGCCGCCGAAGGCGCCATCGCCGGTGTGTCGGCCGCCGCGGCGCTGGGGCGGCTGGACCGGGCCGCCGTGCGCACGCTGATGGGCGATCTGGGCCCGGAGCGCGCGCGGCACCGCGACTTCGCCGCGCTGCTGGCGCGCGCCTACCGCGTGCCAGACGGCTGGGTGGGCTGGCTCCGCGATGACACCGTGATCTGCCGCTGCGAGGAGGTGCCCTACGAGCGCGTGCGTGCGGCGGTCGACGAGCTGGCGGCGTCGGACCTGCGCTCGGTCAAGATGACGACCCGCTGCGGCATGGGCTACTGCCAGGGCCGCGTCTGCGGGCAGGCGGTGGCCACGATCGTGCGCACCGCCACCGGCGCTCCCGCCGCGGACGCGGCGGCGCTGTCCTCACCGCCCGTGCTCACCCCGGTGCCCCTGGGCCACGTGGCCGCGCTGGGCGAGGATGGCGACGATGAAGACCCCACGGCCTCCAGCTAGCCCACCACGACAAGGAGCCACCCCATGGAGCTGACCGGCAACAACCTGATCGCGGGTGAGGAGTCCAGCGAGGGCGACGCGACCTACCGCTCGGTCTCGCCGACGGACGGCCAGGAGTTCGGGCCCGACTTCCACGACGCAACCGAGGATGAGGTCCTGCGCGCCGTCGCCGCCGCCGAGGAGGCGTTCCGGGAGCTGCGCGCGACCGACCCGGCCAGGATCGCGGGGCTGCTCGAGGACATCGCCGCGCGGCTGGAGGACCTGCGCGACGAGATTCTCCGCACCGCCGACGAAGAGACCGCCCTCGGCGAGACGCGGCTCTCGGGTGAGCTGGCGCGCACCTGCGGGCAGCTGCGGGCGTTCGCCACGGTGGTGTCGGAGGGCTCGCACCTCGACGTGCGCATCGACCGGGCGGACCCCGACGCCGTCCCCCCGCGGCCGGACCTGCGCCGCATCCAGATCCCGATCGGGCCGGTCGCGGTGTTCGGCGCCAGCAACTTCCCGCTCGCCTTCAGCGTTCCCGGTGGTGACACCGCCTCGGCGCTGGCGGCCGGCTGCCCGGTCGTCGTCAAGGCGCACCCGTCCCACCCCGCGACCTCGGAGCTGTGCGGGCGAGTCATCACGGCCGCCGTGCAGCACGCCGGCCTTCCGCGCGGCACCTTCTCGCTGCTGCACGGCCGCGCCGTCGAGGTGTCGCGCGCCCTGGTCCTCGCCAGGGGCATCAAGGCGGTCGGCTTCACGGGCTCCGAGCGGGCGGGCCGCGCTCTGTACGACCTTGGCGCCAGCCGCGACGAGCCGATCCCCGTGTACGCGGAGATGGGCTCGCTGAACCCGCAGTTCATCACCCCGCGGGCGCTGGCCGACCGCTCCGAGGAGATCGCCAAGGGCCTGGCCGCCTCGATGACCATGGGCACCGGCCAGTTCTGCACCAAGCCAGGCCTGGTGTTCCTGCCCGACGACGAGGCCGGACGAGCCTTCGAGCAGCAGCTGGTCGCCGCGGCCGCCGAGATCGCCCCCACGCCGATGCTCAACCGCGGCATCCACAGCGCGCTCGGCGAGCGGCTGGCCGAGACCACGAAGCTGCCCGAGGTCGAGGTCCTGTTCGCCGGCGAGGCGCCCGACGGCCCCGGCTTCCGCGCCGCACCCACCGTGCTCGCCACCAGCCTCAAGACCTTCGAGCGCACCCCCGAGCTGTCCGAGGAGCACTTCGGGCCCGTGACGATCCTCATCCGCTGCGGAGGTCTGGACGACATGGTCGGCATCGCCGGGCGTCTGCCGGGCGCTCTGGCGACCACGGTGCACGGCAGTGACGAGGACGCCGCCGACCTCGGCCCGCTGCTCGCCGAGCTGCGCGAGATCGCCGGCCGGGTGATCTGGAACCAGTTCCCGACCGGCGTCGCGGTCGCCCCGGCGATGCACCACGGCGGCCCCTACCCGGCGACGACCTTCCCGGCGCACACCTCGGTCGGCACCGCCGCGATCCGCCGCTTCCTCCGCCCGGTCACCTACCAGAACGCGCCGCAGGCGCTGCTCCCGGCGGCGCTGCACGACGACAACCCGCTCGGGCTGCTGCGCATGGTCGACGGCAAGATGACCGACGCCGCCCTCTAGGGCGGTCGGGACCCGGCATCCGGGCCGGATTGCCCGGTCAGACCGGTCGGCCGGCCTGGATGACCGTGCGGTCGCCCTCCCACAGGACCTTGGGGTCCTCCAGCGGGTTGCCGTCGAGCAGGACCAGGTCGGCGACGGCGTCGACCTCGATCCGGCCCAGGTCGGGACGACCGATGAGATCGGCGTTGACCGAGGTCGCCGAGCGCAGCGTCTCGAGCGGGCCCTCGACCTCGACCTGCAGGCGCAGGCCCTGTAGCTGCTCGTCCTCGAGATCGCCCATGAGGTCGGTGCCGAAGCCGATGCGCACCCCGGCGGCCCGGGCCAGCTCGATGGCGCGGCGGCCGAAGTCGAGCACCTCGGCGTTCTTGGCCCGCCCGATCGCGTTGAGCCCGACCTCGTCGGCGCGGCGGTCCATCGCGTCGTAGGTGGCGAGCGTCGGGACCAGGAAGGCACCGTGCTCGGCCATGGCGGCTGCGGCCTCGCCATCGATCAGGTTGCCGTGCTCGATGGAGCGGACGCCGTTGGTGACGGAGTGGATCACCGCCTCGGCCGAGTAGGCGTGAGCGGCCACGTAGCTGCCGCGACGGGTGGCCTCCTCGGTGACCGCGCGCACCTCCTCCGGCGAGTACTGCGGGATCCGGATCGGGTCCGTCAGGGAGATGACTCCGCCGGAGGTCATGATCTTGATCGCGTGCGCCCCGCGGCGGAAGCGGTCGCGCACGGCGCGGCGCAGGTCGTCGACGCCATCGACCACCTCGCCCGTGTGCTCGTGGCAGGCGCAGAGGTCGATCTCACCGGGACGCGGATCGGCGTGCCCACCGGTCTGCGACAGCGCCGCGCCCGTGTACAGGTAGCGCGGGGAGGCCAGCAGCCCCTGCTCGATCGCGCTCCCCAAGCCCGGGTCGCCGCCCGCCACGTCACGAACGGTGGTGAAGCCGCGGCTCAGGGCGGCGGCCAGCCGCCGGGCGCCCTTGAGGGCCAGGTAGCTCAGCGGCGACGCCTCGATGACGAGCATGTCGAGGCCCACGCCGTAGGCGTGGAAGTGGGCGTCGATCAGGCCTGGGATGACCGTGCGGCCGCGAGCGTCTATGACCTGCTCGGCGTCGCCCGGGTCGTCGCCCACGGCGGCTATGCGGCCGTCCGCGATGGTGATGGCGCCTTCAGCCAGATCCGGCGAGGCGCCGTCGAAGATCAGCGCGTTGGTGATCGTCAGGGTTGGTGCTGGCACGGGTTGCTCCTCCGCCTCGGGGAGATCCACGCTATCCGAGGGCGTCGCGGATGAGCGTCCGCAGCTCGGCGATGCCGACGTTGCGCTGGGCGCTGACCCAGGACACCTCCCCTGGCGCCACCCCGCAGCCGGCGGCGAGGTCTCGACGGCGTCGCTGTCGCTTGGCCGAGCGCACCTTGTCGTGCTTGGTGGCCACGATCCGGAACGGGACGTCGTGGGCGCGCAGCCAGGCCAGCATGTCGACGTCGAGTCGGGTCGGGCCGACCTCGCCGTCGATGAGCAGGAAGGTCAGGACCAGGCCCTCGCGCTCCAGCAGGTAGCGCTCCATCCGCCGCTGCCAGGCGGCGCGGGTCCGGGCCGAGGCGGTCGCGGCATAGCCGTAGCCGGGCAGGTCGACCAGGGTGGCGCCGTCGTCGGTCGCGAAGCAGTTCAGCAGCTGCGTGCGACCGGGCTTGCCGGACACCTTGGCCAGGGCCTTGCGGTTGGCCAGGGCGTTCAGAAGCGAGGACTTGCCCACGTTGGAGCGGCCGGCGAACGCGACCTCTGCGCGCGTGGGCGGTAGGTCGCGGACGTCGGCGGCGGAGGTCACGAAGGTCAGCTGCAGCGGCGTGCTCATCTGCAGGAAGACCCTACCTGCGCCCGTCGGACGGGTGTGGGAGACCGTCCGCATGGAGAGCCTCTCTCGTCCGAGTGAAGGGGGTGGCGTGCCAGCGGGAGCCGAGATCGCGGTGATCGGCGCCGGCGTGGTCGGGCTCTCGACCGCCGTGCACCTGCTCGACCTGGGGCTGTCCGTCCGGGTCTACGAGCGCGCCACGCCGGGTGGCGAGCAGTCGGCCGGCGCGGCCCGCATCTTCCAGCACGCCCACGACGATCCGCGGCTGGTCGCCATGGCCGCCTCGAGCCGGCGCATCTACAACCGCTGGCAGGAGCGCTTCGGTGCGGAGCTGCTCGAGCCCTGCGGGGTCCTGATCCTGGGCGGCGCGGCGAGGGCCCAGGCCGAGGCGCTGCAGACCGTCGGCGGCCTCGCCCACAGCTTCGTCAGCGCGCCGGGCGAGCACCTGCCGCTGCTCGAAGCCGCCAGGGGACCGGCGCTCCTCGACGAGTCCGCGGGCATGATCTCGGCCCGCTCGGTGATCGACTCGCTCGAGGCCTGCATGGGCGGCCGCCTGGTCACCGACGACGTACTGGCGCTGCGAGCCGTGGACGACGGCATCGAGGTGGTCTGCCAGGCTCAGGTCTCGCGCCACTCCCGGGCGGTCATCTGCGCCGGACGCGGCACGGCCGCCCTGGCGCGCGGTCTCGGCGTGGAGCTGCCGGTCGAGTACGGCGTGCAGGTGCGGACGACCTTCCCTCTGGCCGCGCCGGGCGGACAGATCCTGCCCTGCTTCCAGGACCTCGGCGGCGTGCTCGGCGAGCCCGGCGCCTACGGGCTGCCGCTGCCGGGCGGGGACCGCTACGCGCTGGGCCTGACCGAGACGGCCGACGTGCGCCCGGACGGCAGCCTGACCAACCCGGGTCAGATCAAGGCCTTCGGCGAGCGGCTGTGCGCGCTGGCCGAGCGGCTGCCCGGCCTGGTCCCGGAGCCCGTCGAGCAGCGTGCCTGCTGGACGACGGCGCTGCCCTGGAGCGACAGCGGCATCGCGGTGTGGGAGGCGGGCGACGTGCTGATACCGGTCGGCCATCACCTGTTCAAGCACGCGCCCGCTCTGGGCGAGGCGCTGGCCGCGGCCGCCGCGGGCGAGTCACTGCCGGCCGACCTGGCGCCGACGGCGCACCTCGGGCTGGCTCCGGGGTAGCCGAGGGTCCGGGGGTCTGAGGCGTCGCGCCCTGTCCATCGCTCAGACCGACAGCTGGCGCTCCAGCGGGGTGCGGAAGCGCGGGATCGGGTTGGTGCCCCCCAGCCACTCGCTCAGCTCGGCCGCCCTCGCCTCCAGCCGGTCGCGCTCCTCGGCGCCGACGTCCTCGAGCAGCTGCAGGACCACCTCGGCACCGCGCAACCCCCACCCGCCGACCACCCGGCCATCCACCCACGCGGTCGGGCCAGCGTTCCCCGCCGTGTCGAACAGCAGCCCGGCGTGGGGCCCGATGTACCAGTCCCGCTCCTTCCAGCCCATGACGGTCGAGTCGAGGGACGGCAGCAACGCCACCGCTCCGGCGGGCTCCTCCACCTCCTCGAGGTCGTCGGGCAGCACCCAGGCCGGACCGCCGCCCTCGACCTCCACCTCGACGGCGCCGATGGCCGCGAGTGCGGCCGTGGTCTCGCGCACCGTCCAGCCGGCCCACCAGCGCAGATCCGTGGTGGTGGCGGGGCCATGGCTGCGCAGCCATGCCCGCGCGAGCCCTGCGCGCCCCTCCGCGGCCTCCAGCGGGGGCTGCGGCTCGCGGCCGAACCACGCGGACGTGGCGACCCAGCGGTACTGGCTTGACAGCCAGGACCCGAGGGGGCGGGCCCGGCTGATGCGCCCCTCCATGGCCAGCAGCAGGACCAGCCGCGACGAAAGCGGAACCTCGCTGGTCCAGCGCCCGGAGCCGACCGTGACCTTCTGCTCCAGCCCATCGACGGCCGCGGCCAGCTCTGAGGTCGTCCGCGGCACTCCGTCGGACAGGACGTGGACGACTGCGTCCTCGAGTGCGGCGATGTGCGCGGCGGCGTCGCGGTCGGGGAGGGCCGTAGCGACCCAGCCCTCGAGCCGCCGCCGCTCAGCCGCCGCGACCTTGCGGGCGCACGCGGCATCGAAGATCGGCTGCTCGTCGGCTGGGACGACGAAGAGCGTCCGGCGCATGGCATGCAGGCGCCACAGGACGCGGTCTTCGTACAGCGCGGTCTCGAGGTCGGCGATCTGGAACCGGGGGATGCGCGCCCACAGGCTGAGGTACGGCGTGGCCGGGTCGGTCGAGTGGACGGCGACGAGATCCGCGGCGACCTCGGCGGCGTCCTTCGCGTCCCGGTCGAGGTGATGGCGGGCCACCAGGCGGGCGCGCCGCTGCGAGACGCTGAAGCGGAAAGGTCGCATGGGTGGGGAAACTACACGCCCGCCCCTTGAATCCGGCCCGCGCATGGCTACCGTTTCCTCAGGGCCCGCGGTCACGGGTCCGAAGCGAGGATGGGCGATGGGCGCTCTGGAGACTCTGAGCCGCCCCCTGCGCAACCGCAGCGCGCCGGAGGCGGTGGTCGAACGCGTTCACGCGACGCTGGAGTCGCACGGAGTCTCGATCCCGGTCCGGCTCTGGAACGGGCGCGAGCTGGGACCCGACGACGCCGGCTACCGCGTGGTGCTGAACGAGCCCTGGTCGTTGCGGCGGATGCTGCTACCGCCCAATGACCTGTCCGCCGGCGAGGCCTACATCTTCGGCGCGGTCGATGTCGAAGGCTCGATGGTCTCGGCCCTGCACGACGCCTCGGCGGCGGCCAAGAAGGTTCAGCTCGGCTGGCTGACCCGGGCGAGCCTGGCGCGCGACCTTCTGTCGCTGCCGCAGCCGCCGCCCGATGAGGGCACGCGGCGACGGGCGCGTCTGCGCGGCCGGCTGCACAGCAAGAGCCGCGACAGCGAGGCGGTGCGCTTCCACTACGACGTCGGCAACGAGTTCTACAAGCTGTTCCTGGGCGAGCACCTGGTCTACTCCTGCGCCTACTTCAGCGACGGCGACCCCGAGGACCCGGCTGACGACCCGACCGCCCTCGACCGCGCGCAGATCCGCAAGCTCGACATGATCTGCCGCAAGCTGCGGCTGTCGGAGGGCGAGCGCTTCCTCGACATCGGCTGCGGCTGGGGCTCGCTGGTGCTGCACGCGGCCCGCCACTACGGCGTCAGCGCCGTGGGCATCACGCTGTCCACCCAGCAGGCCGAGCTGGCGCGCGAGCGGGTGCAAGCGGCCGGCCTCGACGACCGCGTCGAGATCCGGGTCCAGGACTACCGAGACGTCGAGGGCACGTTCGACGCGATCGCCTCGATCGGCATGTTCGAGCACGTCGGCGAGCCCCGCTTCTCGACCTACTTCGAGCGCGCCTACGAGCTGCTGCGCCCCGGCGGACGCTTCCTCAACCACGCGATCACCACCGGCCGGCGGATGCAGATCCGCGACGTCGCCGCCGACTCGGGCAGCTTCCTGAACGCCTACGTCTTCCCCGACGGCACGCTGGCGCCGGCGCACGTGGCCGTCACCCACCTCGAACGGGCGGGCTTCGAGCTGATCGACGTCCACCAGCTCCGCCGCCACTACGCGCGAACCCTCCGCCACTGGTTGCACAACCTGGAGGGCAACCTGACCGCGGCGCGGCAGACTGTGGGTGAGGTCACCTACCGCATCTGGCGGGCCTACATGGCCGGTTCGGTCGTGGGGTTCGAGACGGGTGACCTCGGGGTGATCCAGGTGCTCGGCACCCGGGGCCAGGCCGACCTGCCGCTCGAGCGCGGCTGGATGGAACCCGGTCCCGCGGGCGCAGCGAACGGCGTCTGACCGGTGCCGGCCGGTTCGGCGGGGAGGCGGGCCGTGGCCCAGCTAGACAGCTTCGTGTGGCGTGGCCACCGGCTGGTGTACGAGACCCACGGCGAGGGTCCGAGGGTCTTCGTCTTCACGCACGGGATCCTGCTCGATGCCGCGCTCAACCGCCGGCTGGCGCAGCTGCTGTCCGAGCGCGGACATCGCGTGGTCCTGCTGGAGCTGCTCGGGCACGGCCGCAGCAACCGGCCGCAGCACGCCTACTGGTACCGGCTGGAGCTGTGGGCCGAGCAGACCGTCGCGCTGCTCGATCACCTCGGCCTGGACCAGGCGGTGATCGGCGGCGTCTCGCTGGGCGCCAACGTCGCCCTGGAGGTCGCCTATCGCAACCCCGAGCGGGTGCGCGCCCTGGTCGCCGAGATGCCGGTGCTGGAGCGCGGCGCGCTGGTCGGCGCGGCCTCGTTCCTGCCGCCCGTGATCGGCCTGCGCTACGTGCCGCAGGTGCTGCGGCCGCTGACCGCCCTGGCGCGTCGCCTGCCCGAGACCGGCGGGGTCATCGACTCCTTCGTCAACGTCTTCCGGTCTCAGCCGCGGGAGCTGGCCGCCGTCCTGCACGGGCTGTTCGCCGGGCCCGTCGGTCCACCCGCCCATGCGCGCCGCTCGATGCAGATGCCGGCGCTGGTCCTCGGCCACCGCCTCGACCTGCTGCACCCCTTGGACGACGCCCAGGCCCTCGCCCGCGAGCTGCCCAACGCCAGGCTCCTGCGCACCCACTCGGTGATCGAGGCCAGGACCCGCCCGCGCCGCGTCGTCGGCGAGCTCGATCGCTTCCTGACCCGCGTCTGGGAGCCCCAGGGCCTCGCCGCCACCCAGGCCTGAAGGGCAGCATCGCCACTCACACGGAGCTCCCACCGGCATCCGGCTGACCCTGCTGGGCAAGCCAGCGCGACTCGTTGATCCCGCCGTACCGGGATCACCTCGGATCTGACCAGTTGATCCCGCCGTACCGGGATCACCCAAGATCGAGATCGAAGCCACCCTC
>CAZVUW010000052.1:0-21865 GCA_964629825.1 uncultured Actinomycetota bacterium | reverse complement strand
CCGAGGTCCGGGTGGATACCGCCCTGCATGCACACCTCGGTGGCCCCGTACTCCCAGGCCTCCTCGGCCCGGTCAGCGACCTGCTCCAACGACAGGGTGTAGGCGTCGGGATCGTCGCGGCGCTGGGCGAAGGCGCAGAAGCGGCAGCCCGTGTAGCAGACGTTGGTGAAGTTGATGTTGCGGTTGACCACATAGGTCACCGTGTCCCCGACACGCGCGGCGCGGACCGCGTCGGCGGTGGCGACCAGCGCATCCAGCTCGGCGCCCTCCAGCTCCAGGAGCAGGGTGGTCTCCGCCTCGTCGGGCGGGGTGCCCGCCTCGGCACGAGCCAGGATCTGCGCGACCTCGGGCCGGACGGCTCCGCGGAAGGCGGCCGACGCCCGGCGCAGCGGCCGTGCGGTCAGCGTCTCGGCGGCGATGAGGGCGGTGTTGCCGTAGACGACGTCGGCATCGGGGCGCAGGCCATCCCCGCGGGCGAGCTCGGGCGTCCCGTCACCTGCCCGCGCCGAGGTCCAGCGGTCGTCGCTGCCGGAGGGGCCGGTTGGGGCGGGGTCCTGCCAGGGATGACCGACCGGTCGCGCACCGTGGAGCGCATAGCCGTCGGGGCCCGCCAGGGCGAGCACGGGGCCGCGCATCCGTCCCGCCAGCCAGGGGTCGGGCCGCTGGAGGTGCTCCGGGTAGATGCACAGGCGCTCGACCAGCTCGTGCCCGGCGGCGGCGGTGCGGGCGGCGAGGTCGTCCAGCTCCGGCCAGGCGTACTCGGGGTTGACGTGATCGGGCGTGACCGGTGAGACGCCACCCCAGTCGTCGATGCCGGCGGCCAGCAGGCGCTCGGCGTCATCGGGCGAGAGGTTCGGCGGCGACTGCACGTGCACACGTGAGGGCAGCACGATCCTGGCCACGGCCACGGCGGCGAGCAGCTCCGCGCGCTCCGGCTCCGGGTGGTCGCGCATCGCGGTGTCGGGCTTGGCGCGGAAGCCCTGGACGATCACCTCGGCGATGTGCCCGTAGCGCAGCGCCACGTCGCGGATGGCGAAGAGCGACTCGGCGCGCTCGTGCAGCGTCTCGCCGATCCCGACGAGGATGCCGGTCGTGAACGGGATCGACAGCCGGCCCGCCTCCTCCAGCGTGCGCAGGCGCACGGCCGGATCCTTGTCGGGCGAGCCGGCGTGCGCGTGGCCGAGCTGCAGCAGGCGCGTGCTGGTGCTCTCCAGCATCAGGCCCATCGAGCCGGACACCTGCTTCAGCGACGCCATCTCCGACCACGACATGACACCCGGGTTGAGGTGGGGGATCAGCCCGGTCTCCTCGATGACCTGGATCGCCACCGAGCGCAGGTAGGCCAGCGTGGAGTCGTAGCCGCGCGCGTCGAGCCACTCCCGCGCGGCGCGGTAGCGGGCCTCGGGCCGGTCGCCGAGGGTGAACAGCGCCTCCTTGCAGCCCGCCGCGGCGCCCGCGCGGGCGATCTCGAGGGCCTGCTCCGGGGAGAGGAAGGCAGGCAGATCGCGCTTCGGTGGCCACGCGAACGTGCAGTAGCGGCAGCGGTCGCGGCAGAGATGCGTCAGCGGGATGAAGACCTTGCGGCTGTAGGTCACGCGGCGGCCGTGCGCCGCGTCACGGCGACGGGCGGCGATGCCCATCAGCTTCTCGAGCGCGGGGCCGCGGGCGTCCAGCAGCAGGGCGGCCTCGTCCACCGTCAACGTCTTGCCCGCGTCGGCTCGGGCGAGCGCGCGGCGAAGGCCGTTCGGCAGGTCGCTGTCGGTTGGGACTCGCGCTGGAGGCTGCATGGAGGCTGACGCTACCGCTTCGATGGTGGGAGGACGCACGCTACCCCGCCTCCCGACCTCTGTCAGGCGTCGGGCCGCACGGCGGCTATCCTCCGCCGCCATGGCCGTAGTCGCCCTCGCCGGAGGCATCGGAGCAGCGCGCTTCCTGCGCGGACTGGTCCGGGTCGTGGACCCGAGCCGCCTCACCGTGGTGGCCAACACGGGCGATGACATGGTCCTGCACGGGCTGCACATCAGCCCGGACCTGGACACCATCACCTACACGCTGGGCGGCGGCGTCCATCCCGAGCAGGGCTGGGGTCGTGCCGATGAGACCAGGACCGTGGCCGAGGAGCTGGCCGCACGCTACGGCCGCCCCACCTGGTTCACGCTCGGGGACCGCGATCTCGCCACCCATCTGGTGCGCACGGAGATGCTCCGCTCCGGCGCGACGCTGAGCGAGGCCACCGCGTTCATCGCCGAGGCGTGGGGCCTGGACTTCACGCTGCTGCCGATGACCGATGACCCCGTCCAGACCCGGATCAGGACCGTCGACGGCCGTGACCTGCACTTCCAGGAGTGGTGGGTCGGTGAGCGCGCCCGCCCCGAGGTGGCGGAGGTCCGGCTTGAGGGCGCCGAGGCCGCGGCGCCGGCGCCCGGGGTGCTCGGCGCGATCGCCAGCGCCGAGGCCGTCCTCCTGTGCCCCTCCAACCCGGTCGTCTCGATCGGGACGATCCTGCAGGTCCCCGGGATACGCGCGGCGCTGCGGCACGCGCCGGTCGTGGGCGTGTCGCCGATCGTCGGCGGCGCGGTCGTCCGCGGGATGGCCGACAAGCTGCTGCCGGCGATCGGGGCCGACGTCAGCGCGGCGGCGGTGGCCGAGCTGTACTCCGACTTCCTCGACGGCTGGGTGATCGACGAGGCGGATCGCGGCCTCGCGGAGGCGATCGCGGCGCGCGGCTTACGGGTTGAGGTGACGGACACGATCCTGCGCGACCCGGATGTCGCTGCGACCGTCGCGCAGCGGGCCCTCGACCTGCTGGGCGTCCGGTGAGCACGATCGCGCTGCACCCCGTCGGCGGGCTGCCGGAGGTCCGGCCAGGCGACGACCTCGCCGCGCTCATCGCGTCCGCCTTCCCGCTGGTCGACGGAGACGTGGTCGTGGTCGCCCAGAAGGTGGTCAGCAAGGCCGAGGGCGCCTTCGTCGCGCTCGACCCGACCGAGGATCCGGTGGCGGCGCGGCGGCGCATCGCTCTTCAGCACGCCCGACGGGTGCTGGTCGACCTCCCCGTCGCGGTGGTCGAGACCCGCCACGGGTTCGTGTGCGCAAACGCGGGGCTGGATGCCTCCAACGTCGAGGCGGGCCGCCTGCTGGCTCTGCCCGCAGACCCGGATGCCAGCGCTCGCGGGCTGCGCGAGCGGCTCGCCGAGCGCACCGGCGCCCTGGTCGCGGTGATCATCGCGGACACCTTCGGCCGGCCCTGGCGCGTGGGCCAGACCGACGTGGCCATCGGCGCGGCCGGGATTGCAGTGCTGCGGGACGAGCGCGGCGGCCGCGACCGCCACGGCCGGACCCTGGAGGCGACGGTCATCGCCCTGGCCGACGAGATCGCCGCCGCCGCCGACCTGGTCCGGCGCAAGGCGGACGGGATTCCGGTCGTCGTCGTCCGCGGGCTGCCCTACGAGGCGACCGAGGACTCCGCAGCCGCGGAGCTCGTGCGCTCGCCGGCGGGCGACCTGTTCCGCCGGGGCCGCGGCGGGCTGGCCGCGGTTCTCGCAGGCAGGAGGGAGCCGGAGCCGGCCGCGCGTCCGATCAGCCCCGAGGAGCTGGACATCGCTCTGGCCGCCGGTCGCGCCCTCGCCGCGGGTCGCGCTTCGGTCGAGCTGCTCGACGCCACCGACCGGCTGCCGCGGATCGCGGTCGTGGCCACCGCGGACGTCCCGAGCCATCACGCCGCTGCGGGCGCTGCGGCCGCCGCCGTCCTCACCGCGCTGCTCGATCTGGACCACGCCGCCCACCTGCGGGCCGCCTCCCCCGAGGAGCCCGCCGAGATGGTGGTCGAGGTCCTTCCAGCGCAGCCCCACCCCCCGGAGCACGGCTAGACTGAATCCCTGGCGGACCACCCGTTTCGCGGGCGGCCGATTCGCTGTTCCTGAGTCACGATCCCGCCCGGCGGGATCACCAACCCAAGAGCCGTCTGCCCCAACCGGTGCAGGATCCGGACCGCTCCACAGTGTGTTGCGGACCGGAACATAAAGCACCGGGACGGGCCCGACCCGGGACGGCGACCAGAGAGAAGCCAGTTGATCCCGCCGTACCGGGATCACCCCGAAAAGAGAAAGCAGTTGATCCCGCCGGTCAGGGCTCAACGCAGAGCGCAACCACACACCTAGCAGTTGATCCCGCCGGACCGGGATCACCCAAGAAAAGGACGTCGCACGGTGGCCGACGAGCAGAAGATGACGAAGCGGGAGCGCCAGAAGGCTAGGCGCCAGCAACGTCTGGAGGCCGAGCGCGCCGCACAGCGCACCCAGAAGGCCAAGAAGTCGGTGGCGACCTTCGCGGTGATGGCCGTGGTCGTCGGGGCGCTTGGGGTCTGGGGCGTGTCGGCCTGGCAGGACCGCCAGGAGCGCATCCAGCTGATGGCGGAGGCGCAGGAGAACCTGGAGGAGTACGGCTGCACCCCGATCGAGGAGTCGCCGGTCACCAGCGCCAACCACCTGTCGGGAAGCCAGCTCGCGTCCAGCCCGCCGGACGCCCTCTACCCGGACCGCCCCGCGCCCTCGGGTGACCACATCGGCAGCGTCGTGCAGTCCGGCTTCTACGACAAGATCATCGATGAGCGCCTGGTGCTCCACAACATGGAGCACGGCTACGTCAACTTCTACTACGAGGAAGACGCCGACCCAGAGGTCATCGAGGGCATCCGGGAGTTCGTCGAGAGCGAGATCGACAACGGCACCGAGAAGCTGCTCGCGATGAAGTGGGACGGCGATCTGCCGGGCGACTACCAGTTCGCCATGACCGCCTGGGGCGCCCGCCAGATGTGCGAGCGTTGGAACCGCGGCGTGGCGCTGGCCTTCGTGTCCGACTGGCACTACCTCGAGGGCAACGCGCCCGAGCGCACCCTGCAGCCGCACCGCGGCGGCCTCGGCGGTGGCATCGATCCGAACGAGGAGGAGGGCGACCTGCTCTTCCCGCCGCTCGGCGAGGTCGACACCCCCGAGGGCGACGTGATGGACGACCCGAACGTGACCGGTTCGGAGCCCGCGGACGGCGGCACGGACGCCAGCGAGCCCGCCGAGGACGCCTCGGACGAGCCGACCGAGGACGGCTCCGAGGAGCCGGGGCGCTAGCACCCAGACCACGCGCACGCGCGTCTGGACCCTTAGGACGGGTCCGGGCGCGCGTCGCCGCATCTAGGATCGAGGCTGCGCCAGCTTGCGACCACGAGGGGAGACTGGCATGTGCGGGATCATCGGCTACACCGGTCCTGAGCAGGTGCTCGGGATCCTCCTCGAGGGGCTGCGCACGCTCGAGTACCGCGGCTACGACTCGGCCGGGGTCGCCGTCCTGTCCGGCTCGGCGGCGGCGCCGACGCTGCGGGTGGTCAAGCGCGGCGGGAAGCTGTCCAACCTGACCCATGCCGTCGACGGCCAGGACATCTCCGGCACGACCGGCATCGGGCACACCCGCTGGGCGACGCACGGCGAGCCGAACGACCGCAACGCGCATCCGCACCTGGACGCGGCAGGCGACCTGGCGCTCATCCACAACGGGATCATCGAGAACTTCGCCGAGCTGCGCGCCGAGCTCGCCGCCGCCGGCCACGAGTTCGACTCGGACACGGACACCGAGGTGGTCGCCCACCTGATCGGCGACCTGTACGACCGCGAGGCGGCCGCCGACGGCCCGCGCGGCGAGGCACTCGCCGCCGCGGTGCGAGCGGCTCTGCGCCGCGTCGAGGGCGCGTTCGCGATCGCCGTGGTCGACCGGCGCGAGCCGGACGTGATCGTCGCCAGCCGCCGCGAGGCGCCGCTGATCCTCGGCCACGCGGACGGCGCATCGCTGCTGGCCAGCGACGTGGCCGGCCTGATCGCGCACACCCGGGACATCGAGGCGCTCCTGGATGACCAGGTCGCGGTCCTGACGCCCGAGGGGGTTCGCGTCACCGATCTGGATGGGTCACCGACCGAGGGGCATCGATACACGGTGGACTGGGACGTGGCAGCGGCCGAGAAGCAGGGCTACCCGCACTTCATGCTCAAGGAGATCAACGAGCAGCCGCGGGCGGTGCGCGAGACCCTGCTCGGTCGCACGGACGCGGACGGCCGCCTGCGGCTCGACGAGCTCCGGGTCGACCCGGACGAGCTGCGCCACATCGACAAGGTCTACGTGGTGGCCTGCGGCACCAGCTACCACGCGGGGATGGTCGCGAAGTACGCGATCGAGCACTGGGCCCGCATCGGAGTCGAGGTCGAGATCGCCAGCGAGTTCCGCTACCGCGATCCGATCCTGAACAGCCACACCCTGGTGATCGCGATCAGCCAGTCGGGTGAGACGGCGGACACCATCGCCGCCGCTGCCCACGCCCGCGACCAGCGGGCGCGCGTCGTGGCCATCACCAACGTGGTCGGCTCGACGCTGGCGCGCGAGGCCGACGCGGTGCTCTACACCCGTGCGGGCCCCGAGATCGCGGTCGCCTCGACGAAGGCGTTCACCACCCAGATCGTCGGGCTGTACCTCCTGGCGCTGTACCTGGCGCAGGAGCGGCGCGTGATGTTCCCCGCCGAGGTCGATGACCAGCTGCGCCGGCTGGGGACCCTGCCCGATCACCTCAGCACCGTGCTGGAGCAGGCCGCTGAGCTCGAGGCGCTCGCGCAGCGCTTCGCCAGCGCCGATTACGTCATGTTCGTCGGCCGGCACGTCGGCCTTCCCATCGCCTACGAGGGCGCGCTGAAGCTGAAGGAGATCAGCTACATGCACGCCGAGGGCTTCGCGGCGGGCGAGATGAAGCACGGGCCCATCGCGCTGATCGACCAGGGCGGACCCGTCGTGGCCCTGGCCACGCGCGGGCACGTCCGGCACAAGGTGCTGTCGAACATCGCCGAGGTGAAGGCCCGCGGTGCGGTCGTCTTCGCCATCGCGACCGAGGGCGACACCGACATCAAGGAGCACGCCGACCACGTGGTCTATGTGCCCGAGGTGCACGAGCTGCTGTACCCGGTGCTGACCGTCGTGCCGCTCCAGCTGCTGAGCTACCACATCGCCGTCGCGCTGGGCCGCGACGTGGATCAGCCCCGCAATCTCGCCAAGACCGTCACCGTCGAGTAGGGCGCCGTGGCGGTGCTGGGTATCGGCGTCGACGCCGTCGAGATCGCCCGCCTGCGGACCGCCTGCCGCCGCACGCCCACTCTGCTGCAGCGGCTGTACACCGATGCCGAGCTGGCGGCCTGCGGCTACCGCGACGGCGAGCTGCGCTATGACGGCCTGGCCGGGCGCTTCGCCGCCAAGGAGGCCGTCGCTAAGGCCTTCGGCACGGGGATCCGCGGGTTCGGCTGGCGTGACGTCGAGGTCGTGGTGGGGGACCTCGGCCGCCCCTCTGTCGCGCTGCACCGCGGTGCCACGGAGGTCGCAGAGCGGCTGGGCGTCCGGACCGTCCACCTGGCGCTGACCCACAGCCGCGAGCTCGCGATCGCCCAGGTCGTGCTGGAGGGTGACGGATGATCCCTCTGTACGCGCCCGCCGACGTCCAGGCGATGGACCGCCGCGCCTTCGCCCGCGGGGTTGGTGAGGCGGCGCTGATGGAGCGCGCCGCCGGCCACCTCGTGCGCGCCATCCTCTCCGTCGCCGGGCGCGGCTACGGCCTCAGGGTGGGGATCCTCTGCGGCCGCGGCAACAACGGCGGAGACGGGCTGGCGGCCGCTCGGCGGCTTCTGGACGCCGGCGCGCAGCCAAGGGTGCACGTGGTCGGCGGTGTCGAGGGGTTGACGGGTCTGCCCGCCGAGCAGCTCGCGCGCTGGCGGGCCGCGGGCGGCAGGGTCACCGCGACGGTCGACGAGGCGCTCGACGGAGCCGCAGTGGCGGTCGACTGCCTCCTCGGCACCGGCTCCAGCGGTGCGCCGCGCGGCCCCTTCGCCGCTGCGGTCGAGGCGCTGGGCGGCTTCCCCGGCTCGGTCGTGGCCTGCGACCTGCCGACCGGCGTGGACGCCCGAACCGGTGCGGTGCCGGGCCCGGCGGTCCGCGCCGACGTCACCGTCACCCTGGGGGCGCACAAGGCCGGCCTGTGGCAATGGCCGGCGCGGGGGCACGTCGGCCGGCTGCTGCTCGGCGAGCTGGACATCGACGACGGCGAGGCCGCACCGCTCGCGCACGTGCTGGAGGCCGCGGACGTTGGCGCTCTGGTCCCGGAGCCGTCCCCCGACTCCCACAAGCGCAGCCGCGGCGTCGTGGTCGCGCTGGCCGGGTCCGCCGGGATGACCGGAGCGGCGACGCTGGTGGGCCGCGGCGCCATGGCCGCCGGTGCGGGGCTGGTCACGGTCGCCACGGCCGAGAGCGGGCGCCCTCTGGTGGCCCCCTCGATCCCCGAGGCGCTCACAGTCGGGCTCCCCGAGGATGACCCGGAGGCCGCCTTCGAGCGCCTGACCGCGGCGCTGGCCGGAGCGGACGCGATCGCCGTCGGTCCGGGCCTCGGCCGCTCCCCGTCGACGACGGCGCTGGTCCGCCGCGTCGTGCGCGAGGTCGACCTGCCGCTGGTGCTGGATGCTGACGGTCTCAACGCGTTCGCGGGCGAGGGTGACCTTCTGGCCGACCACGCCTCTCCGCTGCTGGTCCTCACCCCGCACGCCCGCGAGCTGGCACGCCTGGTCGGCGAAGGCCGCGCGCCGGACACCCCACGGCTGGACCTGGTGCCCGAGCTAGCCGGACGCTGGCGGGCGACGATCCTGGCCAAGGGGGCCGGAACCCTCATCGCCGCCCCGGACGGGCGGGTCTGGATCAACCCGACCGGCAGCGCCGCGTTGGCGACCGGCGGGACGGGGGATGTTCTGACCGGCGTGGTCGCGGCCCTGCTGGCGCAGCAGCCCGACGCCGCCCAGGTAGCTGCGGCCGCCTGGCTGCACGGCCGTGCGGGCGAGCTGGCCGGCCGGCGCGCCGGGGTGCGCTCCACCACCGCGCTGGCCGCGGCCGGCGCCCTGGCCGACGCTTTCGCAACGCTCGACGAGGAGGCTGAAGGTTGACGACGACACGGACGCTGCCGGGCTTCGCGGCGACCGGCGCAGCCACGGCGGGCGACAGGGTGGAGGGCGACCCGGTGTCGCTGGCCCGCACCGAGCCACCCGGCGCGCGGCCCACCTGGGTCGAGGTCGACCTCGACGTGATCGCCGCCAACCTGGCCGCCCTCAAGGCGCAGGCCGCCGCCCCGCGCCTGATGGCCACCGTCAAGGCCGACGGCTATGGGCACGGCATCGTCGAGTCGGCGCGGGCAGCGCTCGCGGGCGGTGCCGACTGGATCGGGGTCGCGATCGTCGAGGAGGGCGAGGCCCTGCGGCGGGCCGGCCTGAGCGCGCCGATCCTCGTCTACACCGAGCCGCCCCCGCAGGCCGCGGGGCGGCTGCTGGACGCCAACCTAACCCCGGCCGTGTACTCGGCCCCGTTCCTCGCGGCCCTCGAGGAGGAGGCGATCCGCCGCGACGCCGCGCCGCTCGACATCCACCTCAAGCTCGACACCGGCATGCGCCGCGTCGGGGTGCCCCAAGCCGAGTGGGAGGACGCCCTGCGGCGCGTCCGCGCGTCATCGGGGGTGCGACTGTCCGGGCTGTGGAGCCACTTCGCCATGGCGGACCAGCCCGGCCATCCCTTCATCGCCCACCAGGCCGAGGAGTTCGCCCGCGGGGTCGAGCTGGCCCGGAGCCTCGACGTGCAGCCGGATCTGATCCACCTCGTGAACTCGGCCGGGACCCTCCACCTGCACGACCACCACTGGGACATGGTCCGGCCCGGTCTTGCGGTCTACGGCCTGGAGCCGGCACCGGGCCTGGCCGCCGGAGTGGGTCTGCGCCCCGCTCTCAGCTGGCGGTCCCGGCTGACGCTGGTCAAGGAGCTCGCCGCCGGAGAGGCCGTCAGCTACGGCCTGCGCTGGAGCTCCGAGACGGACACCGTCATCGGCACGGTCCCGGCCGGCTACGCCGACGGCGTGACGCGGGCGCTGTCCAACGTCGGCGAGGCGCTCGTGGGAGGTCGGCGCGTGCGCTACGCCGGCACCGTCTGCATGGACCAGTTCGTCGTGGACCTCGGCGAGCAGGGCGCCGCCGCCGGGGACGAGATCTGCCTGCTCGGCGAGCAGCGCGTCGCCGGCACCGACGAGCGGGTCGCGGTGACCGCCGACGACTGGGCGCGCTGGCTGGGGACGATCAACTACGAGGTGGTCTGCGGCATCGGCAAGCGGGTTCCGCGCGTCTACGTGGGCAGCGCCGGCGTTGAGGAGGCGCTGTGAGGGCTCCGGGGCTCGAGGGCTTCGCCATCGGCCACTGGACGCATCCGCAGGGTCACACCGGCTGCTCGGTGGTGCTGCCGCCCCCGGGGACGCTGGGCGGGATCGCGGTCCGAGGCGGCGCTCCGGGCACGCGCGAGGCCATGGCGCTCGGCCCGACCGGCAACGTCCAGGAGTGCCACGCCATCGTCCTGTCCGGCGGCTCGGCGTTCGGGCTCGCCACCGCCGACGGCGTGGTGGCGTGGTGCGAGGAGAACGGCATCGGCTACGAGCGCACGGTGGCGCGGATCCCCATCGTTGGCGCGGCCATCGTCTTCGACCTCCGCATCCCGGGGCAGGACCGCCCGGGACCGGAGGCGGGACGAGCGGCCTGCGAGCAGGCGGGGGAGGACGAGCCGGCGCAGGGGCTGGTCGGCGTGGGCGCCGGCTGCACGGTCGGCAAGGCCGCCGGCCTTGAGTTCGGCGCCCCCGGAGGTGTCGGCTGGGCCGTGGCCACGGGCGGCGATGTCACCGTGGGCGCGCTGATCGCTGTGAACCCCCTCGGCGACGTCCTGGACGAGAACGGCGGCATACTCGCCGGCTCGAGCGCCCCGCCGGAGCGGCCGCGCTACCCGGTCGGCCCGCCCCCTGCGCCGCCCGGCGCGTCCCAGAACACCGTGATCGGCTGCCTGATGACGAACGCGCGGCTGACCAAGCCGCAGGCCTGCCGGGCCGCCGACCTGGCGCACACCGGCATCGCCCGCTCCGTCGAGCCCGCGCACACCACCTTCGACGGCGACGCGCTCTTCCTGCTGGCGTCGCAGCGCGTGGACGCCACGCTGGATCTGGTCGCCCACCTCGGCGCCCAGGCGGTGGCCGCGGCGATCCGCTCCGGGGTGCGGGCGGCGGCTGCGACGGCGTAGGGCGGCGGCTCGCCGCGCGTCCACTGCCGCGCCGTGCTCAGGTGCGGAAGCGGTCCACCCAGGCCTGGAGCTGCTCGGACGACGCCGATGCGGCCTGGGCCCATGACTCGTACTCAAGCACCGCGCGGAGGTCGTCGGTCTCGACCGCGATGCCGACGCTGCGCTTGATGTGACGGGCGAGCTCCGGGTCGACCCGCGCGAAGCCCTCGGCGAGCTCGAGCGCAGCGGCGACCGGGTCCTCCTCGGGGCCGTCGGCCAGACCCCAGTCGACCGCGCGCTGGGCGTCGATGGAGTCGCCGAGCAGCAGGGTGCGCAGGGCCCGGCTCGCTCCTACGGCGCGGACCAGGAACCAGGTGCAGCCCCCACCGGGATGCAGCCCGATGCGGGCGAACGTCGCCGCGAAGCTCGCGGCGGTCCCTGCGACGCGCACGTCGCAGGCCAGGGCCAGGTTCAGCCCGGCGCCGACCGCGGGGCCGTTGACCGCGGCGATGGTCGGGATCGGCAGCTCCCGGATGGCGAGGAACGCGCGGTAGTAGCGCTGGAGGAAGGCGTGCGTCTGCGTCACCGGCCGGTCGGGGTCGCCGAACATCGCCGGCAGGTCCGCGCCCGCGCAGAAGGCGCTGCCCCGACCGGTGATCACCAGCACCCGCACCTGCGGGTCCTCGCGCATGGCCGCGGCGTGCTCGAGGAGCTCGGCTCCCATCTGCTCACCCATCGCGTTGCGGCGGTCGGGGTCGTCGAGGGTCAGCAGGGCGACCCCCTCGGCGGGGCTCTCGAGGCTCGTCAGCGGCACGGGTTTCCTCCTGGCAGGGCGAGGTTGGTCTGGCCCATTAGACTGCCGCGGCGGACCCCGAACCGCCCACCCGCACGCTGGAGGCAGCATGAAGACGGTCGTGCTGCGCACGACTGGCCCCGACGACACCCGCCGACTGGCAGCGGCGCTGGCGGGGTCGCTGCGCGCCGGCGATGTCGTGTCGCTCACCGGGGAGCTCGGTGCCGGCAAGACCTGCTTCGTGCAGGGCGCCGCGGCGGCGCTGGGCGTCAAGGAGCAGGTGACCAGCCCCTCGTTCCTGCTGCGGCGGGACTACCGTGGCAGGGTGCCGGTCATCCACATGGACGTCTATCGCCTGGAGACGCTCCAGGAGGTGCTCGACCTCGGCTTCGCGGACGCCGCCGACCGCGAGGCGATCGCATTCGTCGAGTGGGGCGACGCCATGCGGCAGCTGCTGCCCTCGGATCACCTCGAGGTGGAGCTGCGGCTCGGGACCAGCGCGGATCCGGACGAGGCCCTGGAGGAGGAGCGGCGTATCCTCCTCCACGCCCATGGCGACGACTGGTCTCGCCGGCTGGCAGAGCTCGCCGAGCGCGTCAAGGCCTGGCGTGCGGACGGGGACGGCGAGCGGCCGTGCTGATCCTAGGGATCGACACCTCCACGCAGCGCAGCAGCGTCTGCCTGGGTGGCGAGAATGGCGTGGTGGCCTCCGCGACGCTTGCGCGCCCGTCCTCCCACGCCGAGTTCGTCGCACCCGCGATCGATTTCTGCCTGCGCGAGGCGGGGCTGGAGGTCGGCGCCATCAACGGCGTGGCCGTGTGCGTCGGGCCAGGCCTGTTCACGGGCATGCGGGTTGGCATCGCGACGGCCCAGGCGCTCGCCCACGCCCGCCGGCTGCCGGTGGTCGGGCTGGCCTCGCTCGACCTGCTCGCCTTCCCGGTCCGGCACGTCCGCCGGCTGCTGTGCAGCGTCCTCGACGCCAAGCGCGGCGAGCTCTTCTGGGCCTTCTATCGCAGCGCCCCCGCCGGGGTGCAGCGCCTCACCGAGTTCCGCGTCGGACCTCCCGCGCGGCTCGCCGCCGAGGTGGAGGCCACCACGGAGGGCGTCCTGGCGGTGGGCGACGGCGCCGTGGCGCACCGCAGCCTGCTGGAGTCCGCCGGCGCCGAGGTCGGCACCCACTCGACCGCGCACCCCTCGGCTGAGTCCCTAGTCGAGCTGGCGCTGCCCCGCTTCGTCCGTGAGGACACGCAGCGCGCCGAGGACCTGACGCCGATCTACATCCGCAAGGCCGACGCCAAGATCGGCTGGAAGAACCGCGGCGCGCTGTTCGGCGGCAAGGAGCCGCTGGGGGGTGCGCCGTGATGGCCGCGCAGGGGCTGCGGCCGGCGGCCTCGGGGATCACCGTGGCCCCGATGCACCCGCACCACCTCCGCGGCGTCCTCGACATCGAGCGCCGGGTCTATCCCCGGCCGTGGTCGCCCAGCCTGTTCGCCGCCGAGCTGGAGCGCAGCGAGGATCGTCGCTACCTCGTCGCGCTCGAGCGGACCGGAGGGCTCGTGCGCCGCCGCAGGGTCGTGGGCTATGCGGGCGTCCTGATCCAGCCCGGCCAGCACGGCATCGACGCTCACGTCACCACGATCGCCGTCGACCCCGCCCAGCACCGCCGCAAGATCGGCAGCCGCCTGCTGCTGTCGCTGCTGCGGGCCTCCGTCGAGCTCGGCGCGACCTCCGCCACGCTCGAGGTGCGCACCGCCAACCGCGGCGCTCAGCGGCTGTACGCGGCCTTCGGCTTCGCGCCGGTCGGCGTGCGCCCGCGCTACTACGCGGAGACCGGCGAGGATGCGCTCATCATGTGGGCGCACGACATCGCCTCGGCCGAGTACGCGGAACGGCTGGCCGCCATCGAAGCGGGCCTCTCGGACCCGGGCGGCAGCTCGGGCGCCCCCGATGAGGACGTACCGTGGGTGCGCGGCCGCGTCGGACTGCCACGCGATCCATCCGTCGCGGAAGGGGGTGTGGCCTGATGCTGGTGCTCGGGATCGAGACCTCCTGCGACGAGACTGCCGCCGCCCTGGTCGAAGACGGCGTGCGGGTGCGCTCCAACGTGATCGGCTCCCAGGTGGAGCTGCACCGCCCATACGGCGGAGTGGTCCCCGAGATCGCCGCACGCGCCCACCTCGACCTCCTGCTGCCGGTTCTGGACCGGGCCCTGATCGAGGGCGGCTGCACCTACGACGACATCGATGCGGTGGCGGTCACGGTCGGACCGGGGCTGGTGGGGGCGCTGCTGGTGGGCGTGGCCGCGGCCAAGTCGCTGGCGCTGGCGCACGACCTGCCGCTCATCGGGGTGAACCACCTGGAGGGCCACGTCTGCGCAACCCAGCTGGAGTTCGGGCTGATCGAGCCGCCGCTCATCGGCCTGGTGGTCAGCGGCGGTCACACCAGCATCATCTCGATCGACTCCGACGGCGCCTTCTCGACGCTTGGCTCGACGATCGATGACGCCGCCGGCGAGGCCTACGACAAGGTCGCCCGCTTCATGGGCCTGCCCTACCCGGGTGGCCCCGAGATCGATCGCCTGGCCGCCGATGGCGACCCGGACGCCATCCGCTTCCCGCGTGCGCTGGGCGGCAGCGACTCCTACGACTTCTCGCTGTCAGGGCTGAAGACGGCCGTCGTGCGGGAGCTGCGCCGCCGCGAGGCGGCCGGCGAGCCCATCGACCCTGCGGACGTCGCCGCCTCGTTCCAGGAGGCGGTCGTCGACGTGCAGGTCAGCAAGGTCCTGAGGGCGGCCGAGGAGCACGACGTCGGAACGGTGACGGTCGTGGGGGGAGTGGCCGCGAACTCACGCCTGCGCGAGCGGATGACCGCGGCCTGTGCCAAGGCCGGCATCCGGCTGCTGGTCCCCGCCCCCGACCTGTGCACCGACAACGGCGCGATGATCGCCGCGGCGGGCTGGAACCGCCTCGCCGCCGGGCAGCGCTCCGACCTCTCGATCGGGGCAGATCCCAACCTCACCCTCGAGGGCGTCCGTCTGCCCGAGCGCGCGGTCTCCTCCGGCCAGGGGGAGGAGCAGTGATGAGCGCCACCCCCGCCCTGCGCGTGGCGCGCTCCCTGCGGCGCCACGAGGTCCCCAGGGTCGTGCGACGCCTGGAGACCGACTTCGGCCGGCTGCCGCCCGAGGAGGGCTGGAAGCGCCACCAGTTCCTCTTGGACGCGCTCGACCGCGGCGAGCACTCGCGCTTCGCCATCTGGCCCGAGCATGGCGTCGACGCGGTGATCTATGTGTCCACCGCCGGGACTGTGGTGCCCGCCGGTGCACCCGAGGCGGGCCCCGCCTTGGCGGGCGCCGCCGAGGGCAGCGCCTGGCGCGTGCTGATCGGTGACGCCCCGGTCGCCCGCGCCGTCGTCGAGGCGACCGGTCGCTCGGTGTTCCGGCGCAAGCCGATGGCGCGTGAGCAGCGCTTCCTGCTGGCCCGCAACGTCCCCGGAACCGTCGTCCCGCCGGAGGGCTTCAAGGCGGCCGGGCTAGAGCACCTCAGCGAGGTCACCGAGCTGGCCTGCCTGCTGCACGTAGAGGATCAGATGGGGCCTCCGATCCCGCGGGCCAGCCGCGCCGGGGTCCGCGGGCGGATGCGCGACAGCATCCTGCGCGGCACCACCTGGGTGGTGGAGCGCGACGGCCACGTCGTGGGCAAGGTCGACCTGTCGATCGCCAGCCGCCGACGCGGCGCGCAGATCGCCGGTGTCTACGTCCTGGAGTCGCACCGCTCGCAGGGGATCGCCACGCGCAGCGTCGCGGCCATCACCCGCACGCTGCTGGACTCCGGCTACCCCGCGGTGAGCCTGCACGTGCGCAGCGACAACGTGCCGGCCATCCGCGCCTACCAGCGCGCCGGGTTCGTCGACGAGGGCGCCTGGATCCTGGCCCTGCGCTGACCCGGGTCGCGTCCGTCAGGCGCTGTTGCGTCGCAGGGGTGTCACGCTGGTGACGGTCCGGCGCTGGGCCAGCCAGGCCGAGAGGGCCTCCGCCGGGACGGGCCGGGACAGCGCGTAGCCCTGGACCAGGCCGCAGCCGAGCATCGTCAGCACGTCCCAGGTGCGCTGGTCCTCGACCCCCTCGGCCACGACCTCAAGCTCGAGGTGGCGGGACATGTCGATGATCGCGGCCACGATCGCGTGGTCATCCGGCTCGGTGGCCAGCCCGGAGATGAAGGAGCGGTCGATCTTGACCTCGTGCACCGGGAGCTGCCGCAGGTAGTTGAGTGACGAGTACCCGGTCCCGAAGTCGTCGACGGACAGCTGGACGCCGAGGGCCGCGAGGCTGTTCAGGTGCTCCAGGGCGCTCTCCGGGTCGACCATCAGCTCGGTCTCGGTGAGCTCGACCGTCAGCGCGGCGGGGTCCAGGCCCGTGGCCTCGAGCTCCTCGCGGATCCAGGCGGGGACGTCGTTGTGCTCCGTGAGCGTGCGCGCGGACAGGTTGACCGCCACGTTCAGCGGGAAGCCCTCGTCGTGCCAGCGCCGCGCCTGGCGGACCGCCGCGTGCAGGACGAAGCGGGTCAGGGCGGCGGACAGCCCGACGTGGTCGGCCAGACGGACGAACTCGTCCGGTGGGATGGGGCCCAGCTCGGGGTGCTCCCAGCGCGCCAGGGCCTCGACCCCGACGATCTCGCGCGTCGCGGTGCGCGCCTTCGGTTGGTAGACGAGCCGCAGCTCCTCGCGCTCGATGGCGCTGCGCAGGTCACCCGCCAGCGACAGGCGCCGGCGGCTGCGCTGCTCGGTCTGGTGCACCGCGGGCGTGTACATGACGACGGCGGTGCCGCGCTGCTCCTTGGCGGCGTACATGGCGATGTCGGCGCGCTGGAGCAGCATGCTGACCGAGGACGCGTGGTCGGGGGCGCAGGCGATGCCGATGGCCGCGTTGACCGTGAGCGAGAGCCCCTCGAGCTGAAAGGGGCGGGCGAGCACTGCGCTGATCCGCTCGGCGACGGCGACCGCCGCGTCCGCCTGGGACAGGTCCGGCAGGACGATCGCGAACTCGTCGCCGCCGAGCCGCGCGAGCGTGGCGCCGTCTGGCAGCACCGAGCGGACCCGCCGGCCCACGAGCGCGAGCAGGCGGTCGCCGTGGTGGTGGCCGAGCGAGTCGTTCACGTCCGTGAAGCCGTTGAGGTCGAGCAGCATCACCGCGGTCGTGGGCGGCCTCTCGCCCGTCTCGCGCAGCGCGAGCTCGGCCCGCTGCTGGAACGCCGCGCGGTTCGGCAGCCCGGTGAGGCTGTCGTGGGTGGCCTGGTGGTGCTTCTCGGCGACCTCCGCTCGCAGCCGCTCGATCAGCCGGCCGTTCTCAAGCGCGACGTTGGCGTGGTTGGCCAGCGTTCCCAGCACCTGCACGTCGTCGGGCACGAAGGTCGAGACCTCGCCCCAGCGGTCGGCGACGGCCAGGAACCCGAGGCCGCGATCGCCCTGGGTCAGGGGCACGACCAGCAGGTCGCGCACCCCCAGGCGCTCCAGCAGCGCGCTCTGCTCACGGGAGTCCCGCCCCACCAGCAGCGGCTGGCCCGAGTCGATCACGGACCAACGGGGGTCGGCGGGAACGTCGTGCAGCTCCGTGATCAGGTTGTCGCCTGAGTCGAGCCGCATCGACACCGCTCCGCCGTCGGCGTCGCTGAGGACGAGCTCCGCGGACTCGCTGCGCAGGGCCTCGCGGGCCTGCAGGAGCGTGAGCTGGAGCGCGGCGCGCAGCTCGGAGACCTGGCCCAGCGCCTGGGTGAAGTCGTAGAGGTCCTGCAGCGAGCGCAGCCGCTGGAGCACCCGGGCGTAGGCGCGGTAGGCGATGACCAGGACGCCGGCCAGGATTGCCGTCGGCACGAGCACCCCGGCGTCCACCTCGAGCAGCCGCACCGCCATGAGCGCCAGCGAGGCCACGCCCGCCTCGGCGACCACCCCAAGCGCCAGCATGGCGCGCACGGTCGCCGCGTCGGCGCCGCCGCCGTTGAGCCGCATGCCGAGCTCGAGCACCAGAGCCGAAGCGCAGTCGGCGGCCACGACGGCGACCAGGGCCGCGGGCCAGGCCACACCCCAGCCGCTCGACCCGACGAGGAGAGGGGCAGAGCTGAACACGATCAGCGCCACACCCGTCTGGAACAGGCCGAGCGAGACGTTGAACGCACCGCGCAGAGGTGGGTCGCGGTCGATCCGGGCCGAGATCAGCTGGGCGACGAGCCGCGCCGCGAGGAGCTCGGTCGGCGAGGTCATGAACAGGCCGGCCGTGAGGGCGATGGCGCCGAGCGTGAAGGTGTGCGCCTCCTCGCGCAGCTCGACGTGGATCTCGCAGCGGTCGAAGGCCAGGAACGCGATGGCCAGGGCGAGGGGAACCAGGGGCAGGTCGAGCAGGGCGGGCTGTCCGCGCACCTCCGCGAACGCCGCCCCCGCGATCCCGATGGCCGCGAGACCGAGGATCAGGAGCCGCACACCGTGGCGGTGCGGCTGTCGCCGGGCGGGTGCTGCCGGCGGCGGTGCCGTGGGCCTGCTCACTCTTCGTCCGTCGGCAGTTACTCAGAGGAGTTGAGAATCGGGTTCAACGTGGCGAGATTTCAACCGATAGTGATTGAAGAACTACATAGCGTGCGTGGAGGACGAACTTCTTCCGAAACCCGTCCTCACTCGTTGTGGTCGCATGGTTGCGGAGCGCACTCTCGGACTCGGCAGATCGACGGGTTCGAGGGGGGTGAGGTCCGGTGCGCACGCGCAAGTGGAGCTAGTTGTACCGAGGTTTGGGAACCGGCCCCGGCGTCCTGCGCTCGGGGCCGGTCCAGGTTCTCGGCCCGCTCGGACGGCGGTGGCAGATCGACGCGTCCGGGCTTGACAGTCCCAGTCGACACAGCAGGACCTCACTTGAGCGAACTCGTTCGGGCCCGCGCGGCTGCCGGCCTCAGCCGGCCCTTCAGCCGGCTGTGGGCGGCGACCGCTGCCTCGAACCTCAGCGACGGGCTTCGGCTGGCGGTGCTGCCGCTGCTGGCGGCCACGCTCACCGACAACCCGGCACTGGTCGCGGGCGTGGCCGTGGCCTCGCAGGCGCCCTGGCTCCTGCTCGGCCTGATCGCCGGCGCGGTGGTTGATCGCTATGACCGACGGCGCCTGCTTGCAGCCGCGCACATGGGCCGCACTCTAGTCGTGATCCTGCTGATGGTCTCGACCATCACCGGGATCGGTGGGCTGGCCACGGTCTACGCCGCGGCGCTGCTGCTGGGAGCCGCGGAGACGATCTTCGACAACGCCGCTCAGGCCCTGGTGCCGCAGCTGGTCAGCGCAGACCGGCTGGAGGAGGCGAACAGCCGCCAGGCTCTGGCGGTGGTGGGCGGCCAGGACCTGGTCGGGCCGCTGCTCGGTGCGGCGCTGTTCACGATCGCCGCGCCCCTCGCGCTGGCGGTTGATGCCGCTGGCCTGGCGCTGGCCTCGGTCCTGGTCCTGCTGCTCCCGCAGGCGGCGGGGGGGCGTCGACGCGCCGAAGCTGCGGCCTCTGACGGCGGCTCGCTGCGCATCGGCCTGCGCGCCGAGATGGCCTTCGGGGCGCGCTGGTTGTGGAACGAGCCGACCCTGCGGCGGATCACGCTGGCCGCCGGGTTCATCAACGTCGCGATCGTGGCGCACGCCGCCGTGCTGGTCCTCTACGCCCTGGAGATTCTCCACGTCGGCGAGGTCGGGTACGCCCTGCTGCTGGCCGCGGCGGCGATCGGCGGCTTCGGGGGAGCGGCGTTCGTGGGGCGGGTCTCCAACCGCTTGGCCCTGCCCTGGCTGCTGTTCGGAGTCGCCGCCCTGGCAGCCTTCGCGGTGACCGCGATCGGTCTGACCTCGAACCCGTGGCTGGCGGCCGGAGCCGTGGCGCTGGTCGGCGCGGCGGGCACCGTCTGGTCGGTGGTGACGGCCACGCTGCGTCAGCGGATGACCCCGGACCCGCTGCTCGGGCGCGTGATCGGCGTTCATCAGCTGATCAGCTGGGGTGGGGCGGCGCTGGGTGGGGTGATCGCTGGGGCGGTGGCGACCGCCTTCGGTCTGCGGGCGCCGTTCTACGCCGGGGGAGTGCTGCTGGCCGCGGTCGCGGTGGCGCTGCTGGGCGTCCGCCAGCCGGTGGCTGCCTTGGGAGCGACCACTTCGGTCTGTGCGGATGGTGTCAGCGGGCAGGCCGACGAGCCGGCGGCGCCCGCTACGGCCGCCTAGGCGCTACAGCTCGGCCAGGATGCCCTCGTCCTCGAGGCGCACGACCAGGTCGTCGGGGTCGGTTCCGTAGATCACCGACAGCGCCCGGAGGTCCTCGCCGCGGATGGTGAGGACGTTGCCGTTGTAGTCGCCGCGCTGCAGCTGGATGGTGTGTGCGAAGCGCGACACGGGACGCAGCTCGGGGTCCAGGTCGCTGCGCGACAGGCGGCGCAGGTCCAGCATCACCCGGCTGGTCGTCCCGGAGTGCTGCGTGGGCACGACGTCGTCCTTGGGAAGCAGCTCCGACACGGGCACGTTGTAGAACTCACCCAGCTCGGCCAGCTTGGCAACGCTCACCGCCCGGTCGCCGCGCTCGTAGGAGCCGACAACCACGGCCTTCCACTTGCCCTGGGACAGCTCCTCGACCTGCTGCAGGGTGAGGCCCTGCTGCTGACGGATTGCCCGCAGGCGGCTGCCCAGTCTCCGCTGGTACTCCGTCATCCGACCCTCCTGCTCGGTCCCACCCGATGGCTTGCGCACGGTCCCCACCCGGCGTTGAACACAGACGATAGCAGGAAATAACGCACAGTGAACGATTTCGCCTCGTCTAGGGGGCAACCCGATCCCCCGATCGGAGCGATGACCGGTCCGTTCGCCCCAAAGCTCGCAGACGTCTGGGATGTGGCTTCGGCGCACGGGACCCCCGGGGCCAATAGTTGAGTCTTAGACGCGCAAGTTTGCGAGGAGTGCTTTGCACTCGCAGAGGGTGAGTGCTACTGTCGCTCTGGCACTCGCCTTGCCGGAGTGCCAGCGCATCGCCGCTGGCCGGCCGCGAGCCGCCGCACAACCCCACTCCACGCCCGCTCCGCGGGCAACCCCCTTCAACTTCGCACGTCACTAGGAGGAACGGCATGGCGACCGCCACCAAGGTCAACCTCAAGCCGCTCGAGGACCGCGTCGTGGTCCAGTCCAGCGAGGCGGAGACCCAGACCGCCAGCGGTCTGGTGATCCCCGACACCGCTCAGGAGAAGCCTCAGCAGGGCACGGTCATCGCCGTGGGTCCCGGCCGCATCTCCGACCAGGGTGAGCGCATCGCCCTGGACGTCAAGGAGGGCGACACGGTCGTCTACTCCAAGTACGGCGGCACCGAGATCAAGATCGGGGGCGAGGAGTACCTGATCCTGTCCGCCCGCGACATCCTCGCCGTCGTCGAGAAGTAGTCCAGCAGGTCGACAGCGCCACAGAAGGAGCACGCCCACATGGCAAAGCAGCTGACGTTCCACGAGGACGCTCGCAAGAAGCTCGAGATCGGCGTCAACAAGCTCGCCGACGCGGTCAAGGTCACCCTCGGCCCCAAGGGCCGCAACGTCGTGATCGAGAAGAAGTGGGGCTCGCCCACGATCACCAAGGACGGCGTCACCGTCGCCCGTGAGATCGAGCTCGAGGACCCCTACGAGAACATGGGCGCCCAGCTCGCCAAGGAGGTCGCCACCAAGACCAACGACGTGGCTGGTGACGGCACCACCACGGCGACGGTCCTGGCCCAGGCGATGGTCAAGGAGGGCCTGCGCAACGTCGCCGCCGGCGCCAACCCGATGCTGCTGAAGCGCGGCATCGACGAGGCCGTCGAGCGCGTCGTCGAGCGCATCGCCGACATGGCCCGCGACATCGAGACCCAGGAGGAGATCGCTCACGTCGCCGCGATCTCGGCCAACAACGACACCGAGGTCGGCCAGGTCA
>CAZVUW010000051.1:0-21945 GCA_964629825.1 uncultured Actinomycetota bacterium | reverse complement strand
CTGCAACGGCGCCGAGGGCGAGCCGGGCACCTACAAGGACCGACCGCTGATGGCCCGCGCGCCGCACCAGCTGCTCGAGGGCGTCCTGATCGCGCTGCACGCCACCGGCGCCGAGCGCGCCTACGTCGCCACCAAGCAGCGCTTCACGACCGAGGTCGAGCGCCTGGCCGGGGCGCTGTCGGAGCTCCGCGCCGCGGGCTGGGAGGGCGCCGACCGCATCGACCTCGTGCTCGGGCCGGACGAGTACCTGTTCGGCGAGGAGTCGGCGCTGCTCGAGGTCGTGGAGGGCAAGCTGCCGCTGCCGCGGATCCTGCCGCCCTATCAGCAGGGCCTGTTCGCGGGGCCCGGCGCGTCCAACCCGACCATCGTCAACAACGTCGAGACGCTGTCGCATGTCGCGCGGATCCTGGCCGACGACGGCGAGTCGTTCCGCTCGGTCGGAACGGAGGAGGCGCCGGGGACGATGGTCTTCTCGGTCCTCGGCGACGTCGCCACCGAGGGCTTCTTCGAGCTGCCGCTCGGCACGCCGCTGCGCACGCTCATCCAAGACCTCGCCGGGGCCGAGGAGGTCCAGGCGATCATCTCCGGGACCTCCAACCCGATCATCACGCCGGAGCTGCTCGATCTGCCCATGGACTTCGACTCGCTGTCGGAGGCCGGCGCCGGGCTGGGCAGCGGCGGGTTCATGGTCTACGGACCGCAGCGCGACATCGTCCAGGTCGTGTCTGTGCTCGCGCGCTTCCTCGCCGTGGAGTCATGCGGCCAGTGCATCGCCTGCAAGCTCGGCAACGGCGTGATGTTCGACCGCCTGGACCGGCTGGTGCGGGGGGAGGGGACGGCCACCGACATCGAGGAGATCCGCAAGGCCACCACCACGGTCACCGATGCCAACCGCTGCTATCTGCCGGTCGGTTCGGCGCTGCTGATCCGCAGCGCTCTGGAGGAGTTCCCCGACGCGTTCGAGGCCCGCATCGGCAGCCCGTCGCCGCCCGAGGTGGCGGTCGCAGTCCCGAAGATCATCGACTGCACCGATGACGGCTTCGTGCTGGATCCCGACTACCTGCGCAAGCGGGGGGACTGGAGCTACGCCCCGGAGGGTGTGGACGCCGCCGAGGAGGGGAGGGTTGCGCACACCCACAGCGCGAGAGGTGCGACATGAGCGACCCCGACCACCAGCAGCGGCGCGAGCAGGAGGATCCGGACCAGCAGGAGGAGACCCGCCGAAGCCGCAGCACCGGCGGTGACGCGGAGGCGGCGGCCTCCATCGAGGAGCGCGAGGCCGCCGCGCGCGACGAGAGCCCCTTCGTGGATGGCGAGGGCTAGCGGCGCCTGCACCGCGGCAGGGCAGAAGAAAGCCCCGGCGATCGCCGGGGCTTTTCCACTGCTCGTCTACGGGGGTTAGGCGACCTTCTTGGCCACCCGGTAAAGGGTGGGGGCACGACCCGGACCGGTGGCGTCGGGGTCCGGACCCTCGTCCGTGACATAGCCCTCGCTGATGAGATCGCCGAGGACCTTGCGCACGGTCGCGGCCGATGCGCCGGAGCTGGACTGGAGCTCGCGCAGCGTGAAGGTCTTGCCCTTGGCGGGCAGGGCCGCACGAACCTGCTCTGTGGTCACGCGGCTGCGGCGGGCACCGCCGCTGCCGCGGCCACCACGGGTCTGGCGGCGGGCACCGTCAAGACCGGCCTCACGCAGGACGTCGGGTCGGACGCCCTCGGCGCGGAAGGCCTCGGCGGGCACGTCGTTGGCCTCGGCCCACGCCTTGGCGTGAGTGATGAAAGCCGCACGCAAGGACGGCTCGGGGTCCTGCATGCGCGCCTTCTGCGCGTGCAGCGACAGTCGCTCCAAAGGATCGTTGCTGGCCTCGAGCTTGGCATCGATCTCGGCCGTGTCCGGGCGCATGGAGTCCGGATCGCGCAGGTAAGTCAAGTAGTCGCGGACGGCCTTCTCAGCGGTGGTAGCTGCTGCCATGTGGGTGTGTTCCTCTTCGTCTGTGAGCAACTAGGCTCTTCCAACTCCCTGAAAGTACGACAAAGCTCTGCCGAAAGTCCAGAAACGGGCACGGTTCCCGGTTGGGTTCACTGACGGCAGCACTGATGAAAGTAAACTGTAGGTCACTCCCAGTGTGCCCTTAGACCAAGGTAATGGCCACTTGGACAGGGGCAGAATGGCACTAGCCTTCGCGTGCTTGACCTACATCATAGGTGCGAAGAACCATCCAGGTGGTTGTGCGCACGGTCTCCCGCCAGCCGTTGATGCGATCAAGGATGGCGTCGAGGCGCTCGGCGCTCTCTGCGGCCAGGCGGATCATGAGGTCGTACTCCCCGGCGAGGCTCTCCGCGCTCTGGAGCTCGGGGAAGGCCGCTAGCCGGCGGACGTAGCCGGCGACGTCGGGTGTGCGGAGGACGATTGCCACGCGGGCGACGTGTGAGCGCTCGCTGTGCTCCGGTCGGACCTCCGCCCGGTAGCCGAGGATCGCGCCGTCGCGCTCGAGCCTGCGCACCCGCGCCAGAGCCGCCGTGCGCGACAGCCCGACGCGTCGCCCGAGCTCCGCCATCGTCAGACGCGCATCGGCCTCGAGCTCGCGCAGCAGCTTGCGATCAAGGTCGTCCAACTACATCTCCGGGCGGGCACAGGGTTGAGCGCACTGACGATCCGTCGGCACTGTCGCACGCTTCGTTCCTCGGCGCAAAGTCGGCTCGACGCTTTGCAGCAACCTGCAGGGGAGCGGGGCCACCACAATGGGAGGTGACCCCGGAGATAGGAGCCACTGTGATCAAGCCTCAAGACGTGCACGACGTCCTACGCCGGCATCTGCTCGTAGATGGGTTAGACCTCGTGCTCGACCTCGAGGCCAGCCGCGGATCGGTCCTGGTCGACGCGCGGGATGGTCGTCGGTATCTAGACATGTTCACCTTCTTCGCCTCCTCGGCGCTGGGGATGAACCACCCGGGTCTGACCGACGACGAGGAGTTCACCGCGACGCTGCTGGCGGTGGCGCGCAACAAGCCCTCCAACTCCGACGTCTACACCGTCGAGCTGGCGCGCTTCGTCGAGACCTTCGAGCGCGTGGTAGGCGATCCGGCGTTGCCGTGGCTGTTCCTGGTCGAAGGCGGCGCGCTGGCGGTGGAGAACGCGCTCAAGGCGGCGTTCGACTGGAAGTCGCGTCGAAACGAGGCGGCCGGTCGTGACCCGGGCCTGGGCACCAAGGTGTTGCATCTGCGCCAGGCGTTCCATGGCCGCAGCGGTTACACGCTGTCGCTGACCAACACCGACCCGAACAAGGTCGCGCGCTTCCCCAAGTTCGACTGGCCGCGCATCGACACCCCCGCGGTGCGCCACGCGTTCGAGCTGCACCGCGCCGACGTCGAGGCCGCGGAGGAGCGCGCGATCGAGCAGGCGCGCGCCGCCTTCGCCGCCAACCCCCACGACATCGCATGCTTCATCGCCGAGCCGATCCAGGGCGAGGGCGGTGACAACCACCTGCGTCCCGAGTTCCTGCAGCGCATGCAGCAGCTGTGCCACGACAACGACGCCCTGTTCGTGCTCGACGAGGTGCAGACCGGCGGCGGCCTCACGGGCACGGCCTGGGCGTATCAGCAGCTCGGCGTGCAGCCGGACCTGGTCGCCTTCGGCAAGAAGTTCCAGGTGTGCGGCGTGATGGGCGGCGGTCGCCTGGCAGAGGTCGAGGACAACGTCTTCACCGTGTCGGGGCGGATCAACTCGACCTGGGGCGGCAACCTGACGGACGTCGTGCGCTCCCGCCGGATCCTCGAGATCATCGAGTCCGAGGGGCTGATCGACGCGGCTGCCCGGCAGGGCGCCCACCTGCTGGAGCGCCTCGAGGCACTAGCGGCTGACCGCCCCCAGCAGGTGAGCAACGCGCGCGGTCGTGGTCTGATGTGCGCCATCGACCTGCCCGACGCCGCCCAGCGCGATGAGGTCGTCCGGCGGCTGAGGGAGGATGAGAACGTGCTGATCCTCGGCTCGGGGGAGCGGTCCGTTCGCTTCCGCCCGGCGCTCAACGTCAGCACCGAGGATCTTGACGCGGCCTGCGCCGCCCTGGAGCGCGTGCTCGACCGCACCGCGAAGGAGGCTTGAGGATGTCCCAGTCGCTGTCTTCGCTCGTCGGAGGGCAGGCCACCACCGACGCCCCCGGCGGCACGCTCACCATCACCAACCCGGCGCGCACCTCTGAGGTCGTGGCCGAGGTCGCCCTCGGCGACGAGTCGACCTTCACCGCGGCCTGCCGCGCGGCCAAGGAGGCCCAGCCCGGATGGGCGGCGATCCCTGCGCCGGCCCGTGGCCGCGTCATATCGCAGGTGGGCCGTCTGGTCGAGGCGAACAAGGAGGCGCTCGCCCGCCTGGTCACCCAGGAGATCGGCAAGCCCTACCCGGAGGCCCTGGGCGAGGTCCAGGAGATCATCGACACCTGTGACTTCTTCCTCGGCGAGGGCCGGCGTCTGTACGGCCAGACCGTGCCGAGCGAGATGCCCGACAAGCAGCTGTTCACGTTCCGCGTCCCGGTCGGCACCGCGGCGATCATCACCGCCGGCAACTTCCCGGTGGCCGTGCCCAGCTGGTACCTGGTCCCGGCGCTGCTGTGCGGGAACTCGGTCGTGTGGAAGCCGGCCGAGTACGCCGCCGCGACGGCGTCGGCGCTGACCCGCCTGTTCCTCGCCGGAGGCGTGCCCGCCGGCGTCCTCAACCTGGTGCTGACCGACGGGCCGACGAGCTTCACGGGCCTCGAGCAGGCGCTCGAGGCCGGGCTGGTCGACAAGGTGGGCTTCACCGGCTCATCCGAGGTCGGCCGGCGGATCGGCGAGCTGTGCGGGCGGCACCTTCAGAACCCGTGCCTGGAGCTGGGCGGCAAGAACCCGCTGGTCGTAATGCCCGACGCCGACCTGGACCTCGCCGTCGAGGGCGCGCTGTTCTCGGGCTTCGGCACGGCCGGCCAGCGCTGCACGTCCCTCGGCGTTGCCATCGTGCACGAGTCGATCCACGACGAGTTCCTGAGCCGCTTCGCGGCCGCAACCGAGGCCGCCGCCGTCGGCGACCCGATGGCCGAGGGCGTGCTGTTCGGCCCGATGATGAACGAGCGCTTCGCCCAGCGCTTCGAGTCCTGGCTCGACATGGTCGAGGGCCACCACACCCTCCACGGGTCGGGTGGCCGGACCGGGCGGATCACGTCGGACAACCCGCGCGAGGGCTTCATCGGAGACCCGGACGCGGGCATCTACTGCCATCCCACGATCGTCGACGGCGTCACCGCCAAGGACGAGCTGTACCGCAACGAGACCTTCGGCCCGATCGTGTCGGTGGCCTCCTTCTCGACCTTCGACGAGGCGATCGAGCTCGCCAACGGGCACGGCTACGGCCTGTCCTCGGCCATCTACACCACCGACCCCCGCAACGCGTTCCGCTTCCGCGAACGCGTCAGCGCCGGGATGGTCAGCGTCAACAACTCCACGTCGGGCGCCGAGGCGCACCTGCCCTTCGGCGGCAACGGCAAGTCGGGCAACGGCTCGCGCCAGTCCGGCATGTGGGTGCTCGACCAGTTCACGCGCTGGCAGTCGCTCAACTGGGACTACGCCGGCAAGCTCCAGAAGGCCCAGATGGACATCGTGGAGCTGCCCGCGGACCTGTCGTTCCGCCTCTGATCCGCACCTCAACGCTGAACCGTGAGGACCACGGCCGCGACCCCGGCCTCGATGTTGTTCTTGGCGGACATGTACGCCAAGAACAACATCTGGCTGGGGCTTGGCCTGGTCGCTTGCGGCCGCTGGGGTTTGGGCGGGGCTAGGCGGCCGCGCTGCGCAGGGCGATGACGCAGCCCTCGGGGGCGTCGAACGGACGCAGCTCGGCCTGCACCGGTAGCCCGCCGAGGTGGTCGGCGAGTCCTTGGACCATCCCGCGGTGGACCTCGCAGACGACCCGCGGGTTGGACCGGGCGAGGTCGAGCAGCGGGCAGCTGCGCAGCAGGACCCGGCCGCCCTCGGTCGCCGCCGGCGCGAAGCCGAGGCGGTCCAGAGCCGGGACCAGCTCGGCAGCGATCTCCTCCGGGCCGCCCTCCGCCGTGCCGGGGGGCAGCTCGGCGGCAACCAGGTCGGCCCACGCACGCCCGGCCGAGGCGGCGAGCCGGCCGTCGTCGTCCGTCGCGCCGACGGCGGAGACGAGGGCGCTCGCCAGGTCGCGGTAGCCCTCGGCCTGGCCGACATCGGGCAGCGCCCGGTACTGGAGCGGCGGCCGCCCCCGCCCGGTGCTGCGCGCCGCCCGCTCGACGGCGACCAGCCCCACCTCCACCAGCTGCTGGAGGTGTGTCCGCACGGTGGTCGGGTGCAGCCCGGTCTCCTCGGCGAGCCGCTTCACACGGCACGGCGCTCCCGCCGCGCGCAGCAGCTCGAGCAGGTGGCGGCGGCTCGGGTCCGCCAGCACCCGGTGAACCGACGCCTCATCCGGCTTCGCCGCGTCCATGACTGCACCTCCAGGAGGTCTGATCGAGGGAGCGCCCCGCCCGCCGGGCGGGGCGCCGTCCGGTCGGCGGCGGGGTCAGTGACCGCCGGCCGGCATCTCACCGCCGGTGCCGGCCTGGAACAGGCCGAGCGCACCCTTCCCGGTGTGGTTGAAGGCGTGGGTCACGATCGGGTACAGCCCGTCCTCGGCGAGCGAGAACTCGACGTAGCCGCCCTGGGCCGGAGCCAGATCGACGGCCTGGCTGCCCCAGCGGCCAGGGTTGTCAGCGGTGAGGAGGACCCCCTCCTTGGCCACCGTGTCGAAGATCGTGCCGACGACGTGGAAGCTCGAGTCGACCGATGGGCCCGCGTTCAGGACGAAGGCGCGGATCCGCTCGCCGACGCCGACCTCGATCGGCTGGTCCGCGTACTGGTTGGCGACGCCGTTCCAGACCACGTAGTCGGGGGAGGCGGCGCCCTCGGACATCTTGGTCAGGTCACCAGGCTCGCCCTGCGGACCCGTGTAGTACTCGCCCTGGACGAAGGTGTACTCGTGGTCGACCTCGGGCAGGCCGCCCTCCGGCTCGACGATGATCATCCCGTACATGCCGTTGCCGATGTGGTGCAGCGTGGGCGCCGTGCCGCAGTGGTACATGAACACGCCCGCGTGGGTGGCGGTGAAGCTGTAGAAGAGCTCCTCACCGGGGCTGATGGTTCGCATCTCGTCGTTCCAGGCGACCTGGCTGGCGTGGAAGTCGATCGAGTGGCCGAGCTGCGCCGCTTCGGGGATGCGCAGCGTCAGGTTCACGGTGTCGCCGACCTTCACCCGCAGCACCGGACCGGGCACCTGGCCGTCGAAGGTCCACACCTCCTGGTAGACGCCCTCGGCGATCTGCATGACCTTCTCCTCGACCGTGAAGGTCACGTCGTGGACGGTGCCGCCGGGCAGCGGGGGAGCGGCGGGGTCGCGCACCTCCAGCGGCGGCTTCTCGCCCTGGTAGGCGTCGGCGTTCTCCGGCGTCGCGTACTCGACGGCCGGTGCGGCTGCGGCGGCCTGGCCGGTCGTGGTGGCGCCCTCGTCGGCGGCGTCCTCGCCCCCGACGATCGGCAGCTCGAGGGTCATGCCGGCGGCGGAGTGGCCGGCCACGGTGCACACCAGGCTCAGCACGCCGCTTCCGGGCGCGTCATAGGTGATCGTCTCGCTCTGCCCGGCGTCGAGCATGGCCGTCTTGACCTCGCCGTTGATCTCGACGTCGTGGGGGATGCTCCCGTCGTTTGTGACGTTCAGCGTGACGGTCGCCCAGGCGGGGATCTCGGTCACGTCGGCGGTGACCGCGAACTCGGTGAGGGTGACGTCGACCGTCACCTCGGGCCGGACGTCCGGCGCGGTGGCGGGTGCGGCAGCCGCCGGTGCGTCGGCGGCGGGCGCCGCCTCGCTCAGCCGTCCGAGGACCTCCTCACCCTCGGCGACGAGGTCCTGGTAGTCATCCCGGAGGTCGCGCGCGAGCAGGATCCCGCCGATCTGGTTCGCCGCGACGAGGAGCAGGACGAGCACGAGCACGGGAAGCCCGATCGCCAGGCGACGGGTCCACAGGTCGCGCTCCGGCTGCTCCTTCCTCGGAGCGGCCTTTGCGGTCGGCTTGGTGGGCGGAGGCTCCTGGCGCTGGTCCTGGAGTAGCGTGCTCATGGTGGTCTCCCTGGGTGCGGCGGCTTGATGCTTTGCAGGGTCGCTGTCCTGCAAATTCGCGGCACCGGTCCGACGACTCTGGTCGGCAGGGACCATGGGCCCGGCCGGCAAGGGTCCATCGGGTCGCCGCCGCTCCCTCAGGCCACACTGGGTGGCGACCGCATCCCTACGAGTGAGCTGGATAGAGCGACCAGATGGCTGACCTGATCGTCCTGAACCACGACGAGCACTGCGGCCCCTCCGCGTTCACCTCGGTGCTGGAGTCCCTGCCGCCGGATCTGCTCTGGCGGCAGGTGGAGGTGGCCGCCGGCGCGGACCTGCCCGAGCCGGCTGAGCAGGCAGCGGGCGTGCTGGTGCTAGGGGGACCGCAGTCGGCCACAGCGCCGGAGGCGCTGCCGTGGATGTCGGGCGAGCTGGACTGGCTGCGGCGCGCCGTCCGCAGCGGCGTGCCCACCATGGGCATCTGCCTGGGGGCGCAGCTGCTCGGCCGTGCGCTCGGCGGCGGCGTGGTCCGGCGCCCCCGTCCCGAGGTGGGCTTCCTGCCGCTCACACGCACCGCCGCCGGGCGCGGCGACCCAGTGCTCGCCGGCTGGGTCGACGGCTCGGCCCCGCTGCTGATGCACGAGGACGACGTCAACCCGCTGCCGCCCGGCGCGGTGCCGCTGCTCGAGGGTGCCGACTGCACCCCGGCCTGGCGGCTCGGCAGCGCCGTCGCGCTCCAGCCCCACCCCGAGGTGACCGCGGAGCAGGTGGGCGAGTGGACGCGGATGCCCGGTCTTGATGCCCTGCTGGCGGCGGCCGCGTGCGACGCTGCGGAGCTGATCGCGCAGGCGCAGGCCCGTGAGAGCGATCTGGTCGCGGCCGGCCGATCCCTGTTCGAGCGCTGGCTGCGCGCGGAGGTCCTTCCGCGTCGTGACGCCACGGCCGCGTGACTCCGGGGGATCCGCATGCACGTCGCTGACCGGCTGAGGGCCGAGGTCGCCTACTTCATCGACGCGCTGGCCGGTCCGCTCGAGAACCTGGCGCGCCGGGCCGGGATGGAGACCGGCCGCGCCCGCTCCGACGTGGCCATGGACGCCTACGCGCTTGCGTCGGCGCTCGTGGCGGTGGACGGCCGGATCACCGACGCCGAGGTGCGGGCGCTGATCACCGCCTTCGCCGGGCAGGTCTCCATCCCCATCGAGCGGGCCACGCCGGACGAGGTGCGCCGCCAGGGCCTGCTGGCCGGCGCCGAGCGCTGGCTGGGGGCGCCCTCGACCCTGTTCAGCCTCCTCCGGGACGCCGACCTGCGCGACGGCACGGCCAACGCGCGCACCTACTACGAGCGGGCGTTGTCGCTGGCCCACGCCGTCGTCGCGCTGGACGGCTACACCGACCGCTTCGAGCTCGCGGCAGTCGAGCGCTTCCGCGAGATGCTGCTCGGCCTGCTGCCGCCGGAGGGCTACCGCGGTGGGCCGCCACGGCCTGCCGCGCCGACGGCCTCCGATGGTGCGGCGGCGACCGCTGCGCGCCAGGTCGCCACGGTCGAGAACCTGCACGAGCCCGAGCGAACCCTGGACGAGCTGCTCGAGGAGCTCGACTCGCTGATCGGCCTGGAGGGCGTCAAGGCCGAGGTCCGGCTGGTCACCGACCTCCTGCGCGTGGAGGCGCTGCGACGCGAGCGCGGCCTGCCGGCGGTGTCGGCCAGCCGCCACCTGGTCTTCACCGGCAACCCCGGCACGGGCAAGACCACCGTGGCGCGGCTGCTCGCGCAGATCTACCGGGCCCTCGGCGTGGTCGAGCGCGGCCACCTGGTCGAGACGGACCGCTCCGGCCTGGTCGCCGGGTTCGTCGGCCAGACCGCCATCCGCGTGGCCGAGGTGATCGACGCCGCCGACGGCGGCGTGCTCCTGATCGACGAGGCCTATGCGCTGGCCCGCGGCGGCGAGCGCGACTTCGGCGCCGAGGCGATCGACACGCTCGTGAAGCTGATGGAGGACCGCCGCGACCGCCTAGTCGTGATCGTGGCCGGCTACCCGGAGGAGATGGCGACCTTCATCGAGTCCAACCCCGGCCTGCGCTCGCGCTTCCCCAAGACGATCTACTTCGAGGACTACACCACGCCGGAGCTGCTGGAGATCCTGGCCTCCTTCGCCGAGCGCTACCACTACCGCATCACCGACGAGGCCAGAAGCCGCTTCGCCGAGATCCTCGACGCCATGCCGCGCGACCGCGGCTTCGGCAACGCCCGAGTGGCCCGCAACCTGTTCGAGGCCGCGGTCGCCCGGCACGCGAGCAGGGTCGTCGCGTCGGCCGCCGCGGATGGGGAGGACGGGCCCTCCGACGAGGACCTGGTCACGATCACGGCTCAGGACGTGGCCGCCGCCTGACGCCCGTTAGGCTGTCGGCAGGCTCGGGATCACGAGGGGGTTGCAGTGGCGCTCAGGCGGGTTCTGGCGCTCCTGCTCGCGATCGCGATGATCGGCGGAGCCTGGTACCTGCGCACCGCCCGCGAGGAGCAGGCGCGCCGAGCCTCGGGTGAGGACATCGCAGGGACGCTCACGCTGACCTGCGCGGACGTCTTGATGGAGCTGTGCGGCGAGCTGGCGCTGCAGCTGCGCGATGACGGGCACGACGTCGCCACCCAGCCCGCGGCGGTCCCGAGCACGGCGGGGGGGCAGGCGGAGCCCGGTGCGCTGATCACGCTGGCGCCCCTGCACGAGCTCGCCGCAGGTTCGAGCCCGACCGGTCAGCAGACGCCCGCGAGCGAGCCCGCGGTGCTGGCGCGCACGCCGCTGGTCGCCGCGATGTATGACCAGCGCGCGGAGGTGCTGGAGGCCCACTGCGGCGGGGCGCTGTCCTGGCGCTGCGTCGGCGACGCGGTCGAGAGCGGGCGCTGGGCCGACATCGGCGGCGACGGCGCCTGGGGCGTGATCCGCCCGTTCCTGCCGGATCCCGGGCGCTCCGAGGTGGGGCTGCTGGCCCTGGGCCAGGTCGCCGCCGGCTACTTCGGCAGCGACCAGGTGAGCCGCCAGCAGGTCCTCGACGACATCGGCTTCTACTCCTGGTTCGCGCGCCTGCTGGATGCGACGCCGCCCAGCTCCGCCGGGGACCCGCTGCAGCGCATGGCAGCGACGGGTGCAGGCGGAGGCATCGACGTCCTGGCGGTGGCCGAGGCGGACGCGGTCGAGATACTGGTTGCGGCGGCCGCCCGCGCCCCCGGGCTGAGGCTCCACGCGATCGAGCCGGTGGTGACCGCCGACGCGGTGGTCGTCCCGGTGGGGCAGGATGAGGAGGTGACAGAGCTGGTCGCCGCGATCCGGGAGCGCGCTCCCGGGCTGTTCGCGGTGGAGGGGTGGCACGTGGAGGGCCGTCCCCCCAGCGACGAGCTCGCGCAGGCTGGGGTGCAGGGCCTGAGCCTGCCCGGGCGCAACGGCCTGCCGTCGGCCGGGACGCTTCAGGCGCTGCGACAGGCCGAGGAGGAGCTGTAGTGACCCCACGCTGGAGCGTTCGCTGGCTGGCCGTCCTGATGGCGCTTGCGCTGCTGACCGCCTGCGTCGACCTCGGCGGAGGTGACGGGGACGACGACGGCGGCGAGGACCTCGCCGGCGATCTGGGTGACCCCGGCGACTGCGCCACCGTGGACATGGCGGTCAGCCCGGAGAAGATCGACCTCCTGACCGACCTCGCCCGCATCTTCAACGAGTCGGACGAGGCCCGGACGGACGACGGCTGCGCGTTCGTGCGGCCCTACCGCAAGTCGTCCGGCGAGGCGATGACCCTGCTCAGCGAGGGCTGGCCCAACCCCGAGGCGGACGGCCCGCGACCGGTCATCTGGTCGCCGGCGGCCAGCACCTGGGGTGCGATCCTCAACCAGCTCCTGGCCGACCGCGGCGAGCCGCCGATGGCGCCGGAGGACTCGCGCCCGTTCATGCTGACCCCGCTGGTCATCGCCATGCCCGAGCCCATGGCGGAGGCCCTCGGCTACCCCGACGAGCCGATCGGCTGGGCGGACATCCTCGAGCTGGCCGGCGAGGAGGACGGCTGGGGCGCGGTCGGCCACCCCGAGTGGGGCCCGTTCCGCCTCGGCAAGACCAACCCGAACTTCTCGACCTCCGGCCTGTCCGCCCTCATCGCCCAGTACTACGCGGCGACCGGCAAGGTCTCGGATCTCACCACCGAGGACCTGGGGCGCCCCGAGGTCGCGGAGTTCGCCCGCGGCGTCGAGTCGGCGGTCGTGCACTACGGCGACACCACCCTGACCTTCCTGAACAACCTGGCCCGCAACGACGCCCGCGGGACCGCCCTGACCTACGCCTCGGCCGTGGCCGTCGAGGAGGTCAGCCTCATCAACTACAACCGCGGCAACCCCGACGGCGTGCTGGAGCCCGGCGAGACCGTCCAGGAGCCGCGCATCCCGCTGGTCGGCATCTACCCGGAGGAGGGGACGGTCTTCAGCGACAACCCCTTCATCCTGCTTGATGCAGAGTGGGTGTCGGACGAGCAGCGCGCGGCCGCGAGGGCGTTCGAGGAGTTCGTCCAGCGCCCCGAGAACCAGGAGCGGGTGCTCGAGTTCGGCTTCCGCCCCGGCAACCCCGAGGTTCCGCTCGGCCCGCCGCTCACACCCGAGCTCGGCGTCGACCCGAACCAGCCGCAGACCACGCTGGAGACCCCGAGCCCGCCGGTGATGGTGCAGATCCTGCGTCGCTGGGAGGAGCAGCGGAAGGCCGCCCGCGTGCTGCTGGTCTTGGACGTGTCCGGCTCGATGGCGGACTTCGCCGGCGAGGAGGACGAGACCAAGCTCGACCTCGCCGTGCGCGCGGCGACCACCGCCCTCGACCAGTTCCGCGACGACGATGAGGTCGGCCTGCGGATCTTCTCGACCGACCTCGGGCCGGACGGGAGCCAGGACTTCCTCGACCTCGTGCCGGTCGGCCCGATCGGCCAGCAGCGCGACGAGCTGATCGAGCGCCTGGAGAGCCTGTTCCCGGTCGCGGGGACGCCGCTGTACACCGCGACCGCGGACAGCTTCGTGCACATGCGCGAAACCGCCGACCCCGAGCGGATCAACGCGATCGTGCTGCTCACCGACGGGCGCAACGAGGACCCGCGCAACGACGACCTGGAGGGGCTGCTCTCCACCCTGACGCAGGGCCTGGAGGGGCAGCAGTCACCCGTGCGCATCTTCCCGATCGCCTACGGGCGCGACGCGGACCCGGCCGCCCTGCGCCGCATCGCCGAGGCCACCGACGCGGCCGCGTACGACTCCAGTGACCCGCGCAGCATCGAGCAGGTCTTCACGGCCGTGATCTCGAACTTCTGATGGCGCTCAAGGATCGGCTGCTCACCCGACGCGGCGCCGAGGCGCTGATGGCGCCCTCGGCGATCCTGACCGGTGGTGCGATCGCCGCGGTTGGCATCGCGGTCGGCGCCCCGATCGTGGCGGCCGCGGCCGCAGGGGCCGCCGCCTACGCCGCCTGGGTCTACCGCCGCCTGCCGGCCTCGGTGCGGCCGGCCCCGGCGCGCAGTGAGATCGACCTCGGGCGGCTGCGCGACCCCTGGCGCCACTACGTGCAGGAAGCCCTGGACGCGCAGACCCGATACCTGCGGGCTGTCGCCGGCACCGATCAGGGGCCGATCCGCGACCGGCTCGCCGACATCGGCCAGCGCATCGACGACGGCGTGCGGGAGTGCTGGCGCATCGCCCTGCGGGGACAGGAGCTTGAGCGCGCCCTGCGCGAGCTGGTACCCGTTGACCAGGTGCAGCAGCGCATCGCCGAGCTGCGCTCCCGCCCGCCGTCGCCATCGACCGAGGGCCTGGTCGAGGCGCTCCAGAGCCAGGCCGACAGCTATCGGCGCATCGCCGCCACCGCCGCAGACGCCCGTCAGCGGCTCGAGATCCTCGAGGCGCGCCTCGACGAGGCTGTCGCCCGCGCCGTCGAGCTGTCCCTGCAGACCGCCGACAGCGGCGAGCTCGGCGGGCTCCACGCGGACGTCCAGGCGGTGGTAGGTGAGATGGAGGCCCTCCGGCGCGGCCTCGAGGAGGCTGCCGCGTAGCCGGGGCAGCGCACGACGACGAGGCAGCGTCGGCAGTCGTCCGACGGCAAGACGAACAGGAGAAGGACATGGGCAAGCTGTTCCGACGGATCTGGCGCTACCTGACCGCCGCGCTCGGCGGACGCTTCGAGGAGGTCGCCGACCCCAAGATCCAGATCGAGCAGGCGATCGCCGAGGCGCGCGAGCAGCACTCGCGCCTGCGCGAGACCGCGGCCAACGTCATCGCCAACCAGAAGAAGGCGGAGATGGATCTCGAGCGCGCCATGGACGAGCTCGAGAAGCTGAACGCGTCCACGCAGCAGGCGCTCATCATGGCCTCGGAGGCAGAGGCGGCGGGGGATGCCGAGCGCGCCGCTGAGCTGACGCGCACGGCCGAGGCGTTCGCCAACCAGCTGATCGCCAAGGAGCAGGACGTCGAGAGCCTGAAGGCCCTGGTGCTGTCCGCGACGCAGGCCTCCGACCAGGCCAAGAACGCGGTGGCCCAGAACGCTGCCCAGCTCCAGCGCCACCTCGCCGAGCGCCAGAAGCTCCTTAGCCAGCTCGACCAGGCCAAGATGGCCGAGCAGCTGTCCTCGGCCATGGAGACCATGAACGCCCAGGTCGGCGAGGACGTACCGACCCTGGAGCAGGTCCGCGACAAGATCGAGACGAGGCTGGCCAAGGCCAAGGGCGTCACCGAGCTGCAGTCCGAGTCCGTCGAGGGCCGGATGCTCGAGGTGCAGCAGGCGGTGGCCTCCAACCAGGCGGCCGCGCGGCTGTCCGAGATGCGCTCCAAGCTGGGGCTGTCCTCGCCGGCCGCGGCGGCGCCGGCCGCTTCGGCGTCGGCCTCGGCCGGTGGAGGGGACGCCGAGCCCGCGAGCTCGCCCACCCCGGAGCCTCCGAGTCCGCCCGCTCCGGAGGGCGGCGCGAGCTAGCGAGCCGAGGGAGCCGGCCCGGCTAGCGCTCGATCGTTGCCGGGTTGTGCGGCGCCGGCGCGGGCTCGTCCTGCCGGCGCCCGTCCACCCCGTCCGCCGGCCGGCCGTCCCGCTGGTTCCCGGCACCGTCACCGATCGCTGCATTGGTCCGCGCGACCAGCTCCTCGACGTCCTTGCGGGGGTCGGACGGATAGGCGATCCGCGGGTGGTAGACGCCGACCAGCGCCTCCAGGAAGGACTCCTGCACGATCCGCAGCTCGCGGAAGGTCAGGTCGGCCTCGTCCAGCTGCCCGTCCTCGATGCGGTCGGTGAACAGACCGGTGACGATCTCCTCGAGATCCTCGCGCGACAGGTTGCGGTTGTTCAGCGCCGCCGCCCGGCTGGCGCCCTCGCAGCAGTCGGCGAGCATCAGGATCGCCGTCTCCTTGGTGGACGGCTTGCGGCCCTTGTAGCGGTAGTGGGTCTCGTCAACCGCCGCCGGGTCTCCGCCCGCCTCCTTCACCGCCTGGCGGTAGAAGTAGCTCACCAGCGTGGTGCCGTGGTGCGTCGCGATCCCGTCGACCACCTCGGGCGGCAGGCGGTAGGACGTCGCCATCTGGATGCCGTCGGTGACGTGCTCCTGGATGATCACGGCCGATACGCGCGGCTCCAGCTCGTCGTGGGGGTTCGGGATGGCGAACTGGTTCTCCACGAAGAAGTAGGGCCGGCGTACCTTGCCGATGTCGTGGTAGAGCGCCATCACGCTGCCGAGCAGCGCATCCGCCCCCACGGCGCGGCAGGCCCGCTCGACCATGTTCGAGACCATGACCGAGTGGTTGTAGCTGCCCAGGGCCTTCTGCTCGAGCTCGCGCAGCAGCGGGTGGTTGCGGTCGGCCAGGTCTAGCAGGCTGGTCGCGGTCAGGATCCCGAAGACGCTCTCGAGGAACGGCAGGGTGCCCATCAGCACGATGCCGGTGAGGACGCCGTTCAGCAGTCCGACCAGGGCGGCCAGCGGCACGACCTCGAGGTCGGAGAAGATCGCAGCGCACAGCGCCGCCAGCACCGTGTAGCCGATGGTGGCGTAGCCGGTCGCGCGCCGGAGGTCGCCGCGGGCGGAGAGGCGGCTGACCAGGGGCACGCTGCCGAGCGAGGAGGCGGCCGTGAACACCAGCACGCCGGGGTCGCCGGGGAGGGCGAAGGCGACCAGCGCGGTGCTCGGAATCGTCACCAGCACGCCGATGGGCGGGTCTAGCAGGATGGTCGCCAGCATCGCCAGGGCACCGGCCGGCAGCAGGAACAGCCAGGTCGAGCCCTCCAGCGGCAGCAGGACCAGCACCTCGACCGCAACCGCGAACAGCAGGAACAGGGTGGACAGCAGCACCAGGCGCCGCAGCGATGCCCAGATGTCCCGGCGGTAGGCGCGCAGGTAGGCGGCGACCACCAGCGTCACGAGCAGCACGAGCGCGAAGGCGCGCAGGGCGAAGCGCCACGGCTCGGCGCCTTCAAGGCCGCGCGCCCGGAGGGCGGCGAACTGGACCGGCGAGACTTCCTCGCCGGCGCTGACGATCACCGCGCCGGCGGTGTAGCGCTGCTCGACAGGCTCGACGCGGGCGGCGGCCTCCTGCCGGCGCCGCTCGGTCTCCTCGGCGTCGACGCGGACGGTCGGGCGCAGGGCCGCGGAGATGATCGGCTCGATGACCTGATCGCCGACGCCGTCGGGGAAGGAGCGAACCGCGATCTCCGATCGCAGCGAGCGCGTGCGGACCTCGTCGAGGCGGTCCTCGCGGATCGGCTGGCGCACGAGCTGCAGGGCGACGCTCTCCGCCGTCGCGGCGACCTGCTGGAGCTGCTCGTCGGTCAGGCCGGTGACCAGGCGCAGGCCCTCCTGGGACAGCATCGGCAGCCGCTCGGAGAGGTCGGCGATCTGCTCCGTCCTGGTCTGCGGCCGGGCGTCCTCGCCCTCGCCGCGCACCGCCTGCACGTGCGCGAACGCGTCGCGGACGTCAGAGACGATGGCGGCGCGCGCATCATCGTCCTCGATGGTGACGTCGTTGACCGAGGCCATCGCGTCGCGCCGGGCCCGCTCGGTCGCCTCCTCGTCCTCGACGCGGATGAGATCCGGGGCCACAACCGTGCGCGGGGACGGCTCGCCCAGCCGGATCGGCGCGTCCATGACGATCGCTGACACCGACAGGACCAGCGGCACGCCGACGACGGCGAGCAGCAGCGCCACAGCCCGCCCGAGCCAGGCGGGACCGCGCCAGGAGATGGCCATCTCCCTCAGGCCTCCCCGAGCGGGGGTCGAAGCGAACGGTGCATCTGCCTTCCTCGGTGTCGGCCCCTGACAGGTCCGAGGTTTTTCGGGACTGCCCTGAACCCCGACCGTACACCGCCCAGGCTATGTGCGCGGGGAGGCCCCAGGGCTGTTGGTACGGGCGCCCACGCCTTGCGGGGACGTGGGACCTACAGCCCCGCCCCGACCATCCAGGCCCGCGCCGTCAGGCCGAAGATGACCAGGCCGACCACGGCGAAGGCCGCGTAGGCGTCGAAGCGGCCGTCGCGCGCGCCGCGGTGGGCGACGACGAGCACCGCCAGGGGGAAGCCGGCGCCGTACAGCAGGTGGAAGGTCACGTCGAAGGTGCTGCCGCTGCCAGGCAGGCCGCCCCGGCCGAGCGAGTACAGGGTCAACAGTGCCAACCCCAGGAAGAACTGGAGCGCCAGCAGCACCTGCGCGACCGAGACGACGCGCCAGAACAGCGGCGCCTCCTCGGCCTTGCGCAGGCGCAGGAACAGCGCCCACAGGCAGATGATCAACCAGGCGGCCGGGATCGCGAACCCGACCACATATCCGTGCACCCCGACGAAGCTCATGGGGCCTCAGGCTATATGACCCCGCGGCTAAGGTTGTGCCGATGCTCTCGCTGAACGCCGTAGGCCGCTCGCACGGCGCCCGGACCCTGTTCTCGGGCGTGTCCCTGCGCGTCGATCGCGGGGACCGCATCGCGCTGGTCGGCGCGAACGGGGCGGGCAAGACCACCCTGCTCGACATCATCGCCGGCGACCAGGTGCCGGACGAGGGCGAGGTCTCAGTCGCGCGCGACACGCGCATCGGCTTCCTGCGCCAGGAGGTCGCCGAGTCGCGCGGGCGCAGCGTCCTCGAGGAGGTCCTGTCCGACGCGGGGGGCGTCGGCGAGCTGGAGGCCCGGCTGCGCGAGCTGGAGGCGAAGGTCGCGGCCACGAGCGGCGCCGAGCAGGAGGCTCTGCTCCAGACCTACGCGGAGGTCCAGGCGCGCTTCGAGCACCTCGGCGGCTACGGGATCGAGGCCGAGGCGCGGCGGGTGCTCGGCGGCCTCGGCTTCGACGACCGGCGCATCGACGGCGACGTCGGCGAGCTGTCCGGCGGCTGGATGATGCGCGTGGCGCTGGCGCGCCTCCTCCTGGCGCGGCCGGATGTGCTGCTCCTGGACGAGCCGACCAACCACCTCGACCTCGCCAGCGTGGAGTGGCTGCAGGAGTTCCTGTCCACCTACGAGGGCGCGATCGTGCTGGTCAGCCACGACCGCGACTTCATCAACGCGATCGCGACCAGGGTCGCCGAGCTCGCCTGGGGGCGGCTGACGGAGTACGTCGGCAACTACGAGTCCTTCGTGCAGCAGCGCAACCAGCGCCTGGAGCAGCAGCGCGCCGCCGCCCGCAACCAGCAGCGCAAGATCGCCGACACCGAGCGCTTCATCGAGCGCTTCCGCTACAAGGCGTCCAAGGCCCGCCAGGTCCAGAGCCGCATCAAGGCCCTCAACCGGCTCGAGCGCGTCCAGGTCGACCCGGACACGGTCAAGGCCATGCGCTTCCGTTTTCCGCCGCCGCCGCGCTCCGGGCGCGACGTCATCCGGCTGGAGGCGGTGGCGAAGGCCTACGGCGACAACGTCGTCTACCGCGACCTCGACCTGGTCCTCGAGCGCGGCCAGAAGGTCGCGCTGGTCGGGCCCAACGGCGCGGGCAAGTCGACGCTGCTGAAGATGCTCGCCGGCGTGCTCGAGCCGGACGCGGGCCAGCGGATCCTCGGCCACAACGTCACCGTCGCCTACTTCGCCCAGCACCAGGTCGAGGCGCTCGACCTCGACAAGACCGTGCTGGCGGAGCTGTCGGGGGCCGTGGACACCTCGAAGGTGAACCCGCGCACCATGCTCGGAGCGTTCCTGTTTTCGGGCCAGGACGTCGACAAGCACGTCCGGGTCCTGTCCGGGGGTGAGCGCAGCCGCCTGGCCCTGGCCAAGATGCTGGCCAACCCGGCAAACCTGCTGTGCATGGACGAGCCGACCAACCACCTCGACATCACCTCGCGCGACGTGCTCGAGGACGCGCTGGTCGAGTACCCCGGCACGGTGGTGCTGATCACCCACGACAAGCACCTGATCCGGTCCGTGGCCGACACGATCATCGAGGTGCGCGACGGGCAGGCGATCGTCCACCACGGCGACTACGCCTACTACCTGGAGCGCACCGGCGGGGAGGCCAGCGCCGCCACGCCGGACGGCGCCCGCGCCGCCGAGCGCGCGGAGGCCCGGCGCCAGGAGGCCATCAAGCGCGCCGAGGCGGAGCGCCGCAACCGCATCTACCGCGAGACCAAGCACCTGCGCGCCCAGGTCGAGAAGGTCGAGACCGCCCTGATGGAGGCCGAGGCCGAGGTCGCTGAGCTCACGCGGATGCTCGCCGATCCCAGCATCTACGCGGACGGGGAGCGGGTGAAGGAGCTGGTCGCGCGGCACAACGCCGCCAAGGACCGCGCCGCCCAGCTCACCGACGAGTGGGAGCGGCTGACGCTGGAGCTCGAGGCGGCGACCGAGGCAGCGAACGCGTGAGCATGCGCGTGGGCCCCGGCACCGGGATGGTGCGGCGCGGCGCACCGGAGATCACGGCGGAGACAAGGCTGGCGCCCGGCCTGGTGCGCCGGGTGTGGGACCAGTTCGCCCGGCCCCTGCGCGGGCGCCTGGCCGCCCTGCTGCTGGCGATCGTCGCCTCATCCGGGCTCGGCGTCCTGCCGCCGGTGCTGTTCGGCCTGCTGATCGACCGGGCGGTGCTCGAGCGCGACCTCGGGATGGTCAACCTGCTCGCCCTCGCCGCGGTCGCCGTCGCCACGGCGACGGCCCTGATCTCGCTGCTCCAGCGCTGGCTGTCGGCCCTGATCGGCGAGGACCTCATCCTCGACCTGCGCCGGCGCCTGTTCGATCACGTGCAGCGGATGCCGCTGGCCTTCTTCACCCGCACCCAGACGGGCGCGCTGATCTCCCGCCTCAACAACGACGTCGTCGGCGCCCAGCAGGCCGTGACGGGGACCTTCGGCTCCGTCGCCGCCAACGTCGTCCAGCTGATCGCGGCGCTCGTCGTGATGGTGTCCATCGAGTGGCGGCTGACCCTACTCGTGCTCGCCGTGCTGCCGGCCTTCGTGATCCCGGCCCGGCGGGTCGGGCGGCGGCTTCAGGGCCTCACCCGGGAGGCCATGCAGCTCAACGCGAGCATGAACAGCCGCATGACCGAGCGCTTCAACGTCGCCGGCGCCATGGTGGTCAAGCTCTTCGGCCGCTTCGACGACGAGGCCTCCGAGTTCGCCGACAAGGCCGAGCGGGTCGCCCGCATCGGCGTCCGGACGGCGCTTATCGGGCGCATCTTCTTCGTCACCCTGGCCCTGGTCGGCGCCGTGGGCGTCGCCGTCGTCTACTGGGTCGGCGGGCGGCTCGCCATCACCAACCCCGGCTTCTCACCCGGGAACATCGTCACCTTCGCGGGCCTGGTGACGACCGCCTACACACCCCTTGCGGCCCTGACGAACGCACGCGTCGAGATCATGAGCGCCTTCGTCAGCTTCGAGCGCGTGTTCGAGGTGCTCGACCTCGCCCATCCGATCGCCGAGCGCCCCGACGCCGTCGAGCTGGTCGCGCCGCGCGGTCGGCTCGAGTTCGACGACGTGCGCTTCTCCTATCCCGCCCCCGACGAGGCGACCCTCGCCTCGCTCGAGGAGCGCGACGCGGTCGCGCGCTCAGAGCGCACCGACGAGGTGCTGCACGGCGTGTCCTTCGTCGCCGAGCCCGGCCAGACCGTCGCCCTGGTCGGGCCCTCCGGTGCCGGCAAGACAACCATACTGAACCTCGTGCCGCGCCTCTATGACGTCACCGGCGGCGCCGTGCGCATCGACGGTCACGACGTGCGCGACCTCACCCTGGCGTCGCTGTCGGCGGCCGTCGGCGTGGTCACGCAGGACCCGCACCTGTTCCACGACACCGTCCGGGCCAACCTGCGCTACGCGCGGCCGTCGGCCAGCGACGCCGAGCTCGAGGAGGCCTGCCGCGCCGCCCAGATCCACGACGTCATCGCCGGGCTGCCGGACGGCTACGACACGGTCGTGGGGGAGCGGGGCTACCGCATGTCCGGCGGCGAGAAGCAGCGCCTGGCGATCGCGCGGATGCTGCTGAAGGACCCCGCGATCGTGCTGCTCGACGAGGCCACCAGCCACCTCGACTCCGAGTCCGAGGCCCTGGTCCAGCAGGCCCTGCGCCGGGCGCTGGCGGGCCGCACCTCGCTGGTGATCGCCCACCGGCTGTCCACCATCGTCGAGGCCGACCTCATCCTGGTCGTCCAGGGCGGTCGGATCGTCCAGCGCGGCACCCACGCCGAGCTCTCCGCCGCCGAAGGCCTGTACGCCGAGCTGTCGCGAACGCAGTTCCGGGGCGCTGCGGGCGGCGCCGCCTGACCCCTCTCCCGCTCGATGTTGTTCTCGACGGACATTTGCGGCCAATACAACATCGAGGGCGTCGGGCGCAAGCATCCGGCGCTGGACACGACCTATCTGTTCTCCGCCATCGGCAACCCCGGCGGCAGCATG
>CAZVUW010000050.1:12447-23394 GCA_964629825.1 uncultured Actinomycetota bacterium | reverse complement strand
GCGGAGTGGGACTGCCTGTGGGACACCCTCTCCAGGCACCTGCGCACCGGCGTGCGCCTGGGTCGCATCGTCACGCGCGACCCGGCCGAGGTTGGCGCGTCCGGCCCCGGGCGCATCCCGGATGAGGAGCGTCTGTACGTCTATCGACGTGGAGGGCAGCCGTGCCGCCGCTGCAACGCGCCCGTGCGCCGCTGGGAGCTGGGCGCCCGGATGATGCACGCCTGCGACTCCTGCCAGCGCTGAGGTCTACTCGGAGCGCCGCTCGAGCCAGGCCAGCAGGGTCCGCGTGCCGAAGCCGGTCGCGCCGGCGGGCAGCCAGGGCCGCGCCAGCTCCTCGGGCATGAAGGCGGGACCGGCGATGTCCAGGTGCGCCCAGGCGACGTCGCCGACGAAACGGTGCAGGAACAGCCCCGCCGTCAGAGCCCCACCGCCGGGGTCAACCGTCTTAGAGTCGGCGATGTTGCGCAGGTCGGCGACGTCCGAGTGCAGGAACGGCCCGAGGTCCTCGACCGGCAGGGGCAGCGGCCACAGCGGCTCCCCCGCGATCTCGGCGGCCTGGCACAGCGCCCCGCGCAGGTCCTCGTCGGAGCCCATCACGGCCGCCCCGTAGCGGCCCAGGGCGGTGATGGCAGAACCCGTGAGAGTCGCCAGGTCGACGATGGCGTCCACCCCGTGCGAGGCGGCCAGGGCCAGCGCGTCGGCGAGGATCAGCCGTCCCTCGGCGTCGGTGTCGAGCACCTCGACCGTCAGGCCGGAGGCGGTCGTGATGATGTCCTGCGGCCGCTGCGCGTCGCCGCCGGGCATGTTCTCGGCCAGGGGGAGCAGGGCCGTCACCGCCAGTCGGACACCCAGGTCACCGAGGACGCTGCAGGCGCCCGCGATGGCGGCCGCTCCCGCCATGTCTGACTTCATCGCGGCCATGCCCGCGGTCGGCTTGAGCGACAGGCCGCCGGTGTCGAACGTGATGCCCTTGCCCACCAGGGCGACGTGGCTCAGTGGGCTGGCCGGGCGGTAGCGCAGCTCGACCAGGCGCGGGGGCGACGTGGATCCGCGGCCGACACCCAGGATCCCGCCGCAGCCGAGCTCGGCCAGCGCCTCCTCGTCGTGGATCACGACCTCGCAGGTGTCCTCGGTCAGCGCCCGGATCTGCTCGGCCAGCTGCTGCGGGCGCTTGGCGCCGGGCGGCGTGTCCACCAGACGGCGCGCTGCCAGGGTGGCGGCGATGTAACGCTCCGCCCGGCGCAGCGACAGGCTCGCGGCGGACCGCCGGGCGGAGGGCACGAGAACGACGACCTCGCGCAGCTGGGATGAGGCCGGGCTGCGGGCGGAGCGGAAGCGGTCATCCGTGGCCGCGCCGAGTGCCAACCCCTCGGCGACGGCCTGGACCACCGAATCGGTGGGGTGGACCGCCGCGAGCGTCGTCGCCACGACGGGGGAGCGCCGCGCCTGCACCCCCGCGACCGCCGCCGCCCGTCGGAGCAGTGCAGGCCCGACGGCGTCCATTCTGCCTAGGCCGACCAGGAGCACCGCCCTCGCCGCCACCCCCGTTCCCGCCAGCAGCAGGGACTGCCCGACGTCGCCGCGGAAGTCCGGCGTGACCGGGAAGCTCTCCAGCCCGAGGGCCTGCAGCACCGGCGTGGCGCCGGGGCCCTCGATGCCGCCCTTGAACACCGGCACGACCAGCAGGTCGCACGGCACGGCGACCGGGTCGTCAGAGGCGGCCCTGAGGGCCGGTGCCGAGCGTTGCAGCTCCGAGCTGGCCATGGCGCCCTCCGGAGCCGCTAGTCGAGGATCCGCTTGTCTACGGGCCGGCCGTCCTGCAGCTCGTAGACGATCGGCTCGCCGGTCGGGATCTCAAGGCGGGTGATCGCCTCGTCGTCCAGGCCGTCCAGCTCCTTGACGATCGCGCGCAGCGAGTTGCCGTGCGCGCTGACCAGCACGACGTCGTGCTCGCGTGTCGCCGGGATGACCACCTCGTTGAAGTAGGGCAGGGCGCGACGCGCCGTGTCGGCCAGGCTCTCACCGCCGGGCGGAGCGATGTCGTAGGAGCGGCGCCAGATGTGAACCTGCTCGGCGCCGAACTCCTCCGCGGTCTGCTGCTTGTTCCGCCCCGTCAGCGCACCATAGAAGCGCTCGTTCAGCTGCCAGGCCTCCACCTGCTCGAGGTCCGGCTGGCCGAGCGCCTCGAGGATGATCCGGCCCGTCTCCTGGGCGCGCACGAGCTCGGAGGTGAAGGCCTTGTCCACGCGCAGGTTCTCGCGCGCGAGGCGCTCACCGGCCCGCCTGGCCTCCTCCCGGCCCAGCTCGGACAGCGGGGAGTTGACCCAGCCGGTGAAGCGGTTCTCCGCGTTCCAGACCGATTGGCCGTGGCGGACAAGTATGAGGGTGCTCATCGCAGGGCATCTCCTACAGGCGCTGATGGCGGCGCGCGAAGGCTAGCAGCCGCCCACCCCGGGGATTCTGACGGGTGTCGCCGAACCTCGTTGCATCGATGGCTACGCCAGCGTAGGTTACGGGGCCGTAACCTAAAGTACCGCCTCTCGGAGGGAACCCGATGGCCAGGACCGACGACGCCGCTCTGCTACGCGAGCTCGAGCCGACCGCGGCAGCCCTGCTGGATCGCCATCTCAAAGCGGCCAAGCCCTGGCACCCGCACGACTACGTCCCGTACAGCGACGGCCGCAACTTCGGGCCGTGGTTCCCCGACGCCGAGCCCTGGACGCCGGATCACTCCCGGCTCACCGGGGTCGCACAGACCGCGTTCGAGGTGAACCTCCTCACCGAGGACAACCTGCCGAGCTACCACCGCGAGATCTACGACATGTTCGCCGGTGGCGACGGCGCCTGGATCAACTGGGTTCACCGCTGGACCGCCGAGGAGGGTCGTCACTCCATCGTCCTGCGTGACTACCTCACCGTCACGCGCGCGATCGACCCGGTGAAGCTCGAAGACAACCGCATGGCCACGATGGAGGTCGGCTACGACCGCGGCGACAAGGACGCGCTGCGCGGCATGGCCTACGTCTCCTTCCAGGAGCTGGCGACCCGCATCAGCCACCGGAACACCGGGCGCTACTCCACCGACCCCGTGGCGGACCGGATCATGCAGCGCATCTCGGCCGACGAGAACCTGCACATGGTCTTCTACCGCGACATGCTCGAGGCCGCGCTTCAGATCGACCCGTCGCGCACGGTCGAGGCCATCACGGAGGAGGTCATCAACTTCGAGATGCCGGGCACCGGCATCCCGGGCTTCCAGCGCAAGGCCGTGGAGATCGCCGCCGCCGGCATCTACGACCTGCGCATCCACCATGACGACGTGGTGTGGCCGCTGCTGCGGCACTGGAACGTCTTCGAGGTCGAGGGCCTGGACGACGACGGCAAGAAGGCGCTGGAGCGGCTGCGCCAGCACCTCGACGAGCTGGACGCCAACGCGCGCCGCTTCGAGGAGAAGCGGGCGGCGCGTGCGGAGCGGCTGCTCGCTCGCGGGCGCCAGCCGAGCTGAGCCGCCGTCGCCGTAGCGTTGCCACCCTTTCGCTGCGCTGCCGTCGTCTTCGACCTCGACGGCCTGCTGGTCGACTCCGAGGGCCGCTGGGGTGAGGCCGAGCGCGCGGTGGTCGCCTCCTTCGGCCGCCCCTGGGACGAGTCCGTCCGAGCCGAGCTGCTCGGACGCGGGCCGCGCGAGGCGGCCGCGCTGCTCGCCTCCCACCTAGGTGTGGACGACACCGCCGAGGTCGGACGGAGGCTTCAGGCCGAGGCCCTGCGCGCCTTCGAGCGCGGGGTCCCGGCCAGGCCCGGAGCCGCCGAGCTCGTGGGCGACCTGCGCGGCCGCGTCCCGCTGGCGGTCGCGACCAGCTCCGAGCGGCCGCTGGCGGAGCGGGCGCTGACCTACAGCGGCCTGGACGGGGCCTTTGAGGCGGTCGTCACAGCCGAGGACGTGCAGCGCACAAAGCCCGCTCCCGACCCGTACCTGCGCGCCTGCGAGCTGCTCGGGGCACCGCCTGAGCGCAGCGTCGCGCTGGAGGACTCCCCGGTGGGGATGCGCTCGGCTCGCAGCGCGGGCCTGTGGGTGATCGGCTGCCCGTCCGACCGCGCCGCCGACCTCGACACGGCAGCCGCGCACGTCCTGGTCGGCTCGCTGACCGAGGTGTCGGCGTCCGCGCTGCTGGACGGGGCGCTCTAGGTCTGCGCCTCGTCCAGCGCTGATCCGGCCTCGTCCGGTCGGGGTCGAACCCTCTCCGAATCCTCTCGCGCGTCGTCGGTCTGGACCGCCCCGGACGGCGCGTGTCGCCGTGCCCGCCGCACCTTCAGTGGATCTCGAGGCAGACGTGACAGCCCGACGTAGGCCAGCGCGGTCAGGTGCTCCGCCACCGTTTCCTTGTCCGGGGTTCGCTCCTCGGCCCACCAGGCGCCCACACGCACGACCATCCCGACCAGCGCCTGGGCGTAGATCATCGCGTTGCTCTGATCCAGACCGGACTCGGCGAAGAAGCCGGCGAGGACCTCCTCCGCCTTGGCCGCGACGTCGCTCAGCAGCCCGGCCATCCCGCCGCCGCTGAAGCCGCTTGGGGAGTCCCTGATCAGGACGCGGAAGCCGGCGGGGTCCTCCTCGATGTAGTCGAGGAACGCCATCGCGCTGGCATGGACCTGATCGCGGGCGCCGATGTCCGGTCCGAGCCTGCTTGTGATCATCTCGAGCAGGCGCGCGGTCTCGCGATCGACGACGACCGCGTACAGGCCCTCTTTGCCCCCGAAGTGCTCGTAGACGATCGGCTTGGACACCCGCGCCCGTGCGGCGATCTCCTCGACGCTGGCGGCGTCATAGCCGAGCTCGGCGAACACCTCCTTGCCGACCCCCACGAGCTGGCTCCTGCGCTCGCTGGCCGACATCCGACGTTCCTTCATGAGCTGCACGCTACCCCGAGCGTCCGCGGCGCGCGGACGGCAAGGTCGCGGTCAGGTCGGGTCGGCTCAGCCGGTGAAGTCGAACCAGGAGACGGCCGGAGCGCCGCGCGCCTGGTCGATGTGCTGGCGCAGGTACCAGCGCCGGAATCGCCTGAGGTCGTCGTCGGCGGCCAGGAGCAGCAGCCGCCCGCCGCGGCATTGCGCGTCCGCGCGCTCGAGCGCCTCCAGCAGCTCGGCGGCCTCCTGCGCCGCGGACGCAGGCACCTTCACGTGCGCGTCGATGTGCTCGACTCCGCTCGCGAGAGCCGCATCGATGTCGATCTGGGCCGTGCGGATGTGCGCGTCGGCGTGACGCTCCAGCACCTCGGCGAGGTGGGCCAGCTCCGGGTCGGCGTCGCCGCGGTCGGAACCGGCCGGCGCGGCGACCAGCGCCAGCTCGCGGGTCAGCTCCTCGAAGCGCTCGCGCGAGCGCTGGAGAACCTGCACCGGCAGCCCCAGCAGCCGCACCTCGATCAGCGCGCTGTCGTCGCCGGTCACAGCCCCGACTCCAGGGGTCCCTCGAGCTCGAACCACACCACCTTCCCGCCGCGCACGGGCTCCGCACCCCAGCGGTCGGCCAGCTCGGCCACGAGCCGCAGCCCACGGCCGGTGGTGGACTCGGGGCTGTGGTCGCGTCGCGCAGCAGGGTGCTGCGAGCGGTCATGCACCTCGACCCGCGCGGTCCCCTCGTCGACGCCGACGCGGACGCGGACCGGCGAGTGGGCGTGCAGAACCGCGTTCGCCACCAGCTCGCTGACCAGTAGCTCGGCGACCTGAGCCGCGGCATCCCAGCGCAGCCGAAGAAGCGCATCAACCACGAACCGGCGCGCCGCCCGCGCGCTCGCGGGCTCCGCCGGCAGTACCGCTTCCAGCATGTGATTCCAGAGCTCGATGACTACCGCAGCCTGAACAGGATCCCTTAGGCAGGGCGACTCAAACGGCCGGCGAGGTCACGATCTGTCGAGGGCCTCCAGGCGGTCGCGCTGCGGGGCCCGGACCGCGTGCGTGTGGTCGCGGTTGGCGAGGTGCTCGCGAGCGTGCGCGATCGCCTCGCGGGTGTCGTCGAACAGGTGGTAGCCATCGCGGGTGACCAGATCCAGCACTCCGGTGCGCTCGAGCACCTCGCGAGGCTGGTCCTGGAGCGCGGACAGCATCGTCACGATCCCACGGCGCGACAGCCGCTCCACGAGGGCGCGCATCGCCGACGCACCCGTGACGTCCATCACCGGCACCTGTCGCATCCGCAGGATGACGACGCGGATCGAGCGGTCCACTCGCAGCAGCCGCTCGAAGAAGCGGTCCGAGGCGCCGAAGAACAGGGGGCCCTCGATGCGGAACACCACCAGCTCGTCCTCGTGCAGGTGCTCCTCGGCAGTGCCCCGAGGCGTGCTCGCCGGTCCGTCGGCCAGCGCCACCGGGTCGACCTGGAGCAGCCTCGACATGCGGGTGATGAACAGCGCACCGGCGGCGACGAGACCCACCTCGATGGCGAGGATGAGGTCGAAGAGGACCGTGACCCCCAGCGTCAGGAGCATCGTGGCCGCGTCGGACTTGGTGGCGCGCAGGACCTCGCGGATCTCGTCCTTCTCGACCATCCGAGCGGCGACCACCATGAGGATCGCGGCCAGCACGACCAGGGGGATGCGAGCGGCCAGCGGAGCCGCGGCCACCACGATGGCCGCGATCACCACCCCGTGCAGCAGCGCGGCGAGCCTGGTCCTGGCCCCCGAGCGCACGTTCACGGCGGTGCGCGCGAGCGCCGCCGTCGCCGGGATCCCGCCGACCAGGGCGCTGCCGAGGTTCGCGATGCCCTGCCCGAACAGCTCGCGGTCCGGGTCGTGGCGCTCGTCGATGGTCATGCCGTCGGCCACCACGGCGGAGAGCAGGCTCTCCAGGGCCGCGAGCACCGCGATGACCAGGGCCGCGCGCACCAGCTCGGTGAGCTCCAACCCGGCCAGGGTGGGCACGGTCGGAGCTGGCAGCCCGGTCGGCAGGGCAGGGATGCGGGCCAGCTGATCGAATGCGGGCAGAAGCGACAGGGCGGTTCCGCCCAGCAGGGCCGCCATGCTCGCCGGGACGGACCGCAGGCGGGGGCTCCGCGACCAGCCGATCATGATCGCCGCGGTCACCAGCCCAAGCACAGGCGCCGCGAGCGAGGGTGCCGCCGCGAAGCGCCGAACGGTCTCGGCGGCGGCCTGAAGGACGTGGTCGGCCTCGGCGGCAGGCAGCCCCAGGAAGCCGGGGAGCTGCTGCAGGAAGATGATGATGGCGATGCCGCTGGTGAAGCCGGTGACCACCGGATAGGGGATGTAACGGATGAACCGGCCTACGCGGCTGACCGCGAGCAGCAGCAGGATCAGACCGGCCAGCAGCCCGACCGGTGCGAGCGCGGCGACGCCGTGCCGGGCGACCAGCGGCAGCAGGACCACGGTCATCGCCCCGGTGGGCCCGGACACCTGCAGGTTCGAGCCGCCGAACACAGCCGCGAGCACACCCGCGACGATGGCCGTGTAAAGACCCGCGGCGGCTCCGGCGCCGGATGTGATGCCGAACCCGAGCGCCAGCGGCAGCGCGACGACGGCGACCGTGATCCCGGCGAGCAGATCGCTGCGCCAGGCCGACAGGTCAAAGTCGCGACGGCGGGGCAGGAAGCGCTTCAACCAGGACACCGACACCCCTAGACGCACGGATGGCCACCCCCGGCGGGCGGCCTCACCAGCCACGGTATCACTGCTACACTATTTCGCAGAAACGTGAAGCAGTGATGAGAGGTCGGTCCGATGTCGCGTCCGGGATACGAGCTCAAGGCGGAGCTGTTCAAGGCGCTGGGGCACCCGGTGCGCATCCGCGTCCTGGCGGCTCTGGCGGGCGGACCAGCCAGCGTCGCGGACATCTCGGCCGCGGTGGAGATCGGTGGCTCGACGCTCTCCCAGCACCTCGCCACGCTGCGGCGCGCCGGGGTCGTCACTGCACAGCGGGAGGGCTCGCAGCTGATCTACAGCGTCGTCGATCCCAGGGTCTTCGATCTGCTCGAGGTTGCCAGGGGCATCCTCAGCACGGCGCTGGAGGGTCGCACGGCCGCCTTGGCCGACCTCGAGAGCATCTCGTACTCGGAGTGATCCAGGGCACGTCCGTCGCGTCCCCGCAGCGGCTGGTGCCGTCGCCGACGTCCGCGTCCGGAATGCGCGGCCAGTAGCCTGAGTCGGTCCTGAAGAGCGTGCACCGGAGGCCAGATGGAGCTCGTCTACCCGCCCGTCATCGCGGCGATCGTCTCGCTGTACCGCGTCATGGGCTGGAAGATCCAGATCACAGGGGTCGAGCACATCCCGACCTCGGGCGGCGGCGTCATCGCCAGCAACCACATCGGCTATCTGGACTTCACGTTCCTCGGTTACGGGGCGCTGCGGCGTCGTCGGCTGATCCGCTTCATGGCCAAGAAGGAGGTCTTCGACCACCCCGTGGCCGGGCCCCTGATGCGCGGGATGCGCCACGTCCCCGTGGACCGGTTCGGGCGCGCTGGCGACGCCCTCCGCGCCGGCGTCGCCACCCTCAGCAAGGGCGAGCTGATCGGCATGTTCCCGGAGGGGACCATCAGCCGCTCGTTCGTGCCCGCCGAAGGCAAGAGCGGCGCGGCGCGCATGGCCATGATGGCCGAGGTGCCGCTGATCCCCGCCGCGGTGTGGGGCAGCCAGCGCATCCTGACCAAGGGCAGGCCGCGGAACTGGCAGCGCGGCGTTGCGATCTCCGTCACCTACGGTGAGCCGATCGCCTACGAGCCGGGCGAGGACCCGGTCGCGGTCACCGACCGTCTGATGAAGGCCATCGAGGCCTTGGTCGTCGAGCTGCAGGAGAGCTACCCGCAGGCCCCCGCCGGCCCGGAGGACACCTGGTGGCTGCCGGCGCACATGGGCGGCACGGCACCGACGGTCGAGGAGTCCCTGGCCATGGCGCGCGCCGAGCAGGCCGAGCGGCGGGCCAAGCGCAAGGAGGAGCGCCAGCGCAAGCGGTAGCCCCGCTCGCGTTAGGCTGCGCCCCCCATCGAAGGAGGAGGCGCAGCCCATGTCAGACCGCACCTACAAGGTCACCGAGATCGTCGGGACGTCCAGCGAGAGCGTCTCGCAGGCCATCCGCAACGGCATCGCCACCGCCAACCGGTCGCTGCGGCACCTTGACTGGTTCGAGGTGACGGAGATCCGCGGGCACCTGTCCGACGGCGAGGTCGCCCACTTCCAGGTCGGCCTGAAGGTCGGCTTCCGGCTGGAGGAGCCCGAGGGCTAGCCGCGGTCGAGCGCGGCGAGCAGCTCGGCGACCACCGGGCCCTTGGCCGCCGAGTAGGCCTCGCGGTCGGCCGAGTGCTGCTCGGCCAGCGCGCGCTTGTGCGCCTCGTAGCGGGAGCGCAGAGCGGGGTCCGCCCGCAGGGCATCGCGGAAGGCGATCCGCTCGCGCCAGAGGGGTCCGCCTCGCGCGACCACGTGCACGTGGAAGCGTCGGCGCCCGTCGGCGGCCCGCAGCAGGAAGCGCCGCTGGGCGGGGTCCGGAGGGCTAGCGGCCGCCCCGCCGGCCCGACCGGATGGGGGCTCCTCGCGCCAGCAGGCGTAGCCGATGGCCTCGAGCCGCTCGACCACCTCGTCGGCTTCGTCCATGCCCTCCAGACCGACCAGGATGTCGACGATCGGCTTGGCCGCCAGACCCGGGACGGCCGTGGAGCCGATGTGCTCGATGGCCGTGGCGCGGCTGCCGAGCGCCCGCGCGATGGCGCCGCGCTCCAGCTCGTATACGCGCGCCCAGCCCGGGTCGTGCGGGAGCAGCCGGACGGGCTCGCTGCTCGCCGCCCGGGCCTCGGCCGCTGCGATGTGGGCGCGCAGCGGGTCGAGCAGGCGGCGGCCTGAGAGGTGAACCGCGTGCCCCGCGCCCTCGATGACCAGGTGGGGGGCGTCGAGGGCCGCGGCGACGTGCTCGGCGATGCGGCGGAAGATCGGCACGCTGCGGCCGCCGCTGACCACCAGGCACGGCACGCCGAGGTCGCGCACGCCCTCGACCGTCAGCGGTGTGAGCCAGGTCCGCATCTCCTCGCGGACCGCGGTCACGCCGGGGTCGCCCTGCTTCAGCAGCCGCAGCATCCGCTCGAGTGAGCCCGGGTCGGAACGGGCGAGCGAGCGGCGCAGCACCGCCTCGGGGTCGTCATCGATGCGCTCCCAGGTGCGCTGCAGATCCGCCCTCCAGCGCTCCACCTCGGGGTCGTCGCTCACGAGCGTCAGGGCCGGCGGCTCGAGCACCGTCAGCGAGCGGAATGCCGACGGCCGCTCCTGCATGGCCGTAAGGGCGACCACGCCACCGAACGAGGCCGCCACCACGTGGGCGCGACCGCCGGTGTGCACGTCCAGGAAGGCCAGCAGGTCGCCGGCCTGCTCGAGGATGCTGCCGCGTGCGGGCTCGGGCGTGCGCTCGTAGCCCCGCCGGTCGGGCACCCACACGTCGAGCCGCCGTGACCACGACGCCAGGACGGGGCCGAAGGTCAGGCGCCCGCTGGCCAGGCCGCCGTGCAGGGCGACCACGGTCGGTGCGGGCAGGCCGTCGGGCGGGCTCGCGCGGGTGAAGCCGAGCTGGGCCGCGCCGGCGGGGAACAGGGAGGGCTGGTCGGCAACCGTCATCGCCCCTGCACCCTAATGGCTGCAGGCCGAAGTGGTGCGCCGACCGGATCGGCCTCGCCTCGCCCTAGTCGGGCACGCAGGTGACGTTCTTGGCCGTGTCGTTCTTGCCGGTGCAGGTGACCGTGGCCGAGGACTGCGCCGACCCCGTGGCGGTCTTGACGGTGAGGGTCACCGTGAACGTGCCCCTGCGGTACTGCACCGTGACCTCGCGCTTGGAGCCGGTCTTCCCGTTGCCCAGGTCCCAGGCGTAGGACAGCGCCTGGTGGCTGGCGGTGAAGGTGCACTTGGCGCCGTTGCAGGCGGAGGTGAACGCGGCCGGGCCCGGGTCGGGGTCAGGGTCGGGGTCCGGGTC
>CAZVUW010000050.1:0-12347 GCA_964629825.1 uncultured Actinomycetota bacterium | reverse complement strand
GGGTCGGGGTCCGGGTCAGGGTCTGGGTCTGGATCTGGGTCGGGATCCGGGTCAGGGTCGGGATCTGGGTCAGGGTCGGGGTCAGGATCCGGGTCCGGCGCCACCGGGACGCGCAGCAGCCGGTTGGGCGAACCCGTGCCGATCCCGGTCAGCTTGCCGACCCCCGCCGCCCCGAGGATCGCGTCGGCGATCCCCGCCGGGCTCACGTGGCCCGCCTGGAGCAGCAGCGCGGCAACCCCCGCGACGTGCGGTGCCGCCATGGAGGTGCCGGAGGAGATCCGCGACGCGGTGTTGGTCGTGTGGCCGGCGCTGGTGATGGACGAGCCTGGCGCGAAGAGGTCCACGCAGGTCCCGTAGTTGGAGAACGACGAGCGCGCGTCGCTGCTCGTGGTCGCTCCGACGGTCAGCGCCTCGGGCGTGCGCGCGGGTGAGGTCGTGCAGGCGTCCTTGTTGTCGTTGCCGGCCGCGACCACGACCGTGACGCCGGCCGCGATCGCCCGGCGGACCGCGTCGTCAAGCGCCTTGGAGGCTCCGCCGCCGAGGCTCATGTTTGCGACCGCCGGGCGGTGCGACTGCGCCGCCACCCAGTCCACGCCGGCGATGACGCCGGACACCGGGCCGGTGCCATCGCAGCCGAGCACGCGGACCGGCACGATCTGCACGCCCTTGGCGACCCCGTAGGTCGTGCCTCCAATCGTCCCCGCGACGTGGGTCCCGTGGCCGTGGCAGTCGTCGCTGCCGCGCCCGTCGTTGATCGCGGTGACGCCGGGCAGCATGCGGCCGGTGAACTCCGTGTGGGTGGCCCGCACGCCGCTGTCGATGACGTATGCGCGCACGCCCGCCCCCGTCGCCGTGTAGGTGTAGGCGTTGTTCAGCGGGCGATCGTCCTGGTCGATGCGGTCGAGCCCCCACGTGACGGGCGACTGAGTCGTCTGCGCCACGCTGACGATGCGGTCCTGCTCGATGTGCCGCACGCGCCCGTCCCGCAGAGCCCGACGCAGCGCGGGGTCGGACATGCGGCCGACGAACCCGCGGAGCGAGCGGAAGACGTGGAGGATCTCGGCCCCGTCCTGCGCATACTGGCGAGCCGTGCTCTCGGCATCGACCCCCTGGTCGAGCAGCACGATGAAGCGGCCTGGCACGGCCTGGCCGGCGCGCGGAGCCGCGCTGGCGGGTGCGGCCAGGGCGAGGAGACCGGCGCAGACGAGGAGGACGAGAGCCGCGGGCAGGGCACGTGCGCGCACGATGGAGGTCATGGGGCGCCTCTGGGCGGAGTCGTTGGCCCCCATAGCGGGAGCCGCAGCGCCCACACATTAGTGGATGGGGCGCGTCCGGTGCTGGCCGTTTGCCCGAATCCATCCGCGCTGTCGAGCCGTGCAGCGCGCCCTGCGCGCGGTCGCCGCTCCGGACGGTCGCCGCGCGGTCGCAGGCGCGCTCGCTGACGCTGCGCCTAGGTCGAGACGATGTCCTCGAACCGCGGCCCCTCCGGGCGCTCGAGCTGGTCGAACGTGCAGTCGGCCGAGTCCTTGTCCGACCGCCAGCGGTGGAAGCGGGTGGCGTGACGGAAGCGCCCGCCGGTCAGCTGGTCGTAGCTCACCTCGGCGACCAGCCGCGGCTCCAGCGGCACCCACGACAGGTCCTTGTCGCCGGTCCAGCGGCTGGGCGAGCCCGGGCGGCGGGCCTCATCGCCGAAGGAGTCGTCGGTCTCGAGCTCGCGAACGCGTTCCAGCAGGCTCACCCGGTCGGCGTCGCCGAAGCCGGAGCAGTGGCCGATGAAGTGCAGCTGGCCGTCCTCGTCGTACAGGCCGAGCAGCAGCGATCCGACGCGGTCGCCCTCCTTGTGGAGGCGGTAGCCGCCGACGACGCAGTCGACGGTGCGCCGGTGCTTGATCTTGATCATCTCGCGCTTGCCCTCGACGTAGGGCGTGTCCAGCCCCTTGACGACGAGGCCATCGCAGCCGGCCGACTCGAAGGCGCTGAACCAGCGCTCGCCCTCGGCGGGATCGGTCGTGGACAGGCTCAGGTGCCACGGCCTGCGCAGGTTCGCAGCGAGCTCCTCGAGGCGCTGGCGGCGCTCCCGGAACGGGCGCGCACGCAGATCCTCGCCCTCGAGGGCCAGGAGGTCGAAGGCGACGAGCTCCGCGGGTGTCTCGGCGGACAGCCGGGCGATGCGGCTGGCGGCGGGGTGGATGCGCTGCTGGAGGACGTCGAACTCCAGCTTGCCGTCCAGCACAACCACAACCTCGCCGTCCACAACGGTGCCAGGCGGCAGCTGATCCAGGGCCGCCTCCAGCTCGGGGAAGTAGCGCAGCAGCGGCTTGGCGCTGCGGCTGTCGAGTCGACGCTCGTCGGACCAGGCAAGGCAGCGGAAGCCGTCCCATTTCGGCTCGTAGGCGTAGGGGCCGACGGGGATCGCGTCGCGGACCCGCGCCTCCATGGGGGACAGGGGAGGGGAGAAGGGCGCGGCCATCGCTCCTAGAGCTCCCGCAGGTCGACCACGGCGCCGTTGTCCAGATCGCGCTCCAGCAGCGACCAGATGCCGCGGGCGGCGTCCAGCGGGTCCACCAGCCCGCCGTCGCGGTGCAGGGCCCGGAACCTCTCCACGGCTGGGAACTCCTCCTCGGACATCGCCCGGATCCGTTCCTGCATCGGCGTCGCCACGACGCCCGGTGCGACGGCGACGCAGCGGACCCCGGAGGGCCTGCGCGCCTGCTCGAGACCCACGGTGCGGATCCACTGCTCCACGGCGGCCTTGCCGGCGCAGTAGCTCGACCAGCCCTCGTAGGGCCGCTTGGCCGCCCCGGAGCTCAGCATCAGCAGGTGCGCCTCGCCCGCGAAGTCCCGCGCGGCCCGCAGGAACGCCTGCCCCAGCGCCTGCGGGGCGGCCGAGTTCAGCAGCACGTTTCGGCGGTATGCCTCTGAGTCGACCACGCCGGCGAACCCCATCGGATCCAGCGTGCCGGCGTTGTGGATGAACACCGCCCGGCGGCCCTCGAAGGCACCCAGCCGCGCCAGCAGGTGCGCCTCGACGGCGGACCACGAGGCGGGGTCGGACAGGTCGGCGGGCAGGTGCTCGGCGTCCTTCGCACCACCCGAGCGGGAGATGTCCACGACCTCGGCGTCGTCGAAGGGCACGGTCTCGACGAGAGCGGCCCCGATCCCCGAGGAGGCACCCGTGATCCAGATGATGGTGTCGGTCATGCGCAACAACATAGTCGGGCTGCCGACCAGGTCCGGCTGAAGTCTCGGCCCGGTCCTGCCGACACCACAGAGGTGCGAAGCTCAGCCCCCACCCTGATCACGCGCCGACCGGTGTATGACAACCGCGGCGAGGTGTACGGCTATGCCCTCGTCGGCGGGCCGGCCCACAGCCACAGCGCCGACGGCGCGGCCCCGCGCAGCGACGCGGCCCGCACCCTGGTCCAGGGCGTCCTGTCCGGCGCCCTCGACGGGCTCACGCGGGGCCGAAAGGTCTTCGTCGAGGTGTCCGCCGACCTGCTCCTGGGCGGTCTCGGCACCCTGATCCGCGGCGGCGACGCCGTCGTCAAGCTGCCGCCCCGGACCGCCTGGTCGCCCGAGCTCGCCACGGTGCTCGACGACCTGCGCGCCACCGGATCGGTGGTGCTGCTCGCGCGCTACCGGCGCGGCGACGATCGGCGGCCGCTGCTGGCACACGCGGACGCGATGAGCATCGACCTCGGCCTTCCGCCCTCCGAGCTGCCACGCCCGCACGAGACGCGCCTCCCCATCCTGGGCGAGGGGATCGACGACCTGGCGCGCTTCCACCGGGCCCGCGACGTCGGCTGCTCCTGGTACGAGGGCAGGGCCTTCGTGGGGTCTGCTGTGATCGAGCGCAGCGGGCCGCTCGGCTTCCGGCCGGTTCACCTGGCCGTGCTGAAGGCCGTGCAGCGCAGCGACCTCGACTTCATCGAGCTCGAGCGCCTGGTCAAGCAGGACATCCAGCTGACCCACGCCTTCCTGCGCTATGTCAACTCGGCCTACTTCGGCTGGCGCGGGCGGCTGCAGTCGCTGCGACACGCGTTCGTGCTGCTGGGTGAGCAGTCGGTGCGCAGCTGGGCGACCCTGGTGGTGATGGCGGACCTCGCCGCCGACCAGCCGCAGCAGCTGGCCGTCACCTCCGCCCTCCGGGCGCGCTTCTGCGAGCTGCTCGGCGCGGAGGCGCGCGTCGAGGCGCAGCCGCTGGAGCTGTTCACGCTTGGCATGTTCTCTCTCATCGACGTGCTCTCCGGCCGCCGCATGGAGGAGGCCCTCGGGGAGCTGCCCCTGTCCGAGCTCGTGCAGGACGCCCTCCTCGGGCGGCAGAACCCGCTGCGCCTGGTGCTGGACGCCGTCATCGCCTATGAGGAGGCGGACTGGCCAGCGCTCGGTGCGGCGCTCGAGCGGCTCGGCATGGGCGACGAGCGCCTGCTGGAGCTGTACCTGGCCTCGGTTGACTGGGCGGCCGGGACCTTCGACCGCGCCCTGGACGTGCAGATCAACCAGGAGCAGCCCGTCTGAGGCGTCACCAGCCGATGTGACGCCCCGGCGGCGTCGGCGGTAGCGTCGGACCCATGCATCGGATGCTGCTCGACACGTCGAGCCTCACCTACCGCGCCTACTTCGCGCTGCCCACGTCGATCCGCGACCCGCAGGGCCAGCCGGTCAACGCGGTCCGCGGCGTGCTCGACATGCACGCCCGCCTGATGACCGACCACCGGCCGGACGAGGTCGTGCACGTCTTCGACCACGACTGGCGCCCCGCTCCGCGGGTTGCGGCCTACGAGGGCTACAAGGCGCAGCGCGCCGACGAGCCCGAGGACCTCACGCCGCAGTTCGGGCTGCTCCGGCGCGTCCTGGCAGCCTTCGGCCTGCCGATGGTGGAGGCCCCCGGCTGGGAGGCCGACGACGCGATCGGCACCCTGTGCGCCCAGGCCGGGGCCGACGAGCGCATCGACGTCGTCACGGGTGACCGCGATCTGCTCCAGCTCGTGCGCGACCAGGCCCCGACCGTCCGGGTGCTGTTCACCCTTCGTGGGGTCTCCGAGCTCGGGGTGTTCGACGAGGCTGGCGTGCTGGAGCGCTATGGGATCCCCGCGGAGCGCTACGTCGACTTCGCGATCCTGAGGGGCGACTCGTCCGACGGCCTGCCGGGGGTTCGCGGCATCGGTGAGAAGACCGCGCGGCAGCTGATCCAGCGCTACGGCAGCGTCCGCGAGCTCCTGACCCACGTGGACGAGCTGCCGCCGGCCATGGCCCGCAACCTGCGCGCGGCGGTCGACTACATCGGCGCGATGCTCCAGATCGTCCCGGTCGAGCGCTCGGTGGAGCTGGACTGGACGCGCACCGAGCGCGACGACGCGGCGCTCGACGCCCTGGCGGCCGAGCACGCGCTGGACGGTCCGATCAACCGCCTGAGGGAGGCGCTGAATGCGGCCTAGGGTCCGAGTCGGTGTGCTGATCCTCGCCCTGGCGATGGCGCTGGCGGCGTGCGGCGACCCCGAGGTGTCCCTGGAGGTGCCCACCCGAGGGCCCGATCAGCACGTCCTCGACACGGTCGGGGTGCTAGACGCGGCGGTGGAGGAACGGCTGCGCGAGGTCTCGGAGGGCTCCGGTCTGGACGTCATCGCGGTCGCGTTCGAGGACGAGCAGGCCAGCCGCGGCCAGGCCGACCGGGGTGGGAAGCTCGTCCTGGACGAGTGGGATGCCGACGTGGCGCTGGTGGTCGTGGCCGCGCCGGGTGATCTGACCAGCACCGACGAGGGTCGCCGACGGCACTTCGGCGTCACGGCGGGGGACCGCTTCGTCGTGACGCGCGGCCTGCGCGAGCGCATCGTCACCGAGCGCGTGCCCGAGCCCGCGGCGGACAACGAGTGGACGCTGGCGTTCCACGCGGCGATCGACGAGCTCGAGGCCGAGCTGCCGTCCGCCGGGGACGGTCGCTGAGTGCGCATCGACGAGCTGCAGCTGGTCTGCCAGGAGGCGGCTCAGCAGATCGTCGCCCGCGGTGAGCGACCCCTCCCCGCAACGGTCGTGCTGCCGCTGCCCTCGATCACGCGGGTGATCGGGCTGCCGGACTTCCCGGACGAGGACCAGGGGCGTGAGCGGCTTCTGGAGCGGCTGGCCGACGACGAGCTGCGACCGGCCAACGCCCCGGCCTACGGGTTCGTGGCAGAGGGGCTGGCCGCTGCCGAGGACGGGACCGGGGTGATCGAGGTCGTGGTCGTGGTCTACGGCGCGCGCGGGCATCACCCCTGGGTGACGGCGGCCGAGCTCGGCCCCGATGGCGTCGGGCCCTTCGCCGAGCCGGAGCCGTTGGCGCCTGCCGCGATGCCGTTCCTGGCTCCGCTGCAGCGGGCGGTCGACTCCGCCCGGCCGCCGGACGTCATGTTCGGCCAGGGCTAGCCGCTGCCGGCGCCGTCTCCCCCGGCGGCCCCGCCGCCACCATCTCCGCCGCCGTCGCCGCCTCCGCCGCCGTCGCCGGAGCCGGGGCCGCCGCCACCCGGTCCGCCACCCGGAGGGCCGTTGCCGGGGCCACCCTTGGGCGGCCCGGGGTCGGTGGGCGGAGCGGTGCTCGGCGGGTTCGTGGGCTCCGGCTCGGGTGTGGCGGTCGGCTCGGGCTCCGGCTCGGTGGTGGGCTGCGGCTCGGGGGTCTGAGGCGGCTCGGGCTCGCTCGCGGTCGGCTCCTCCGGCGCGGCCCGCTTCTCCCGGTCGTCGTCCTCCGCCTCGACGTCGGGGCGCTCCCGGCGCTTGCCGTCAAGGCTGGAGAAGTCGACCTCCGGGAACGGGACCGGGTCGATGTTGCCGAGCACCACGCTCATGAAGTCGTGCCAGATGCCCGCCGGGATCGAACCCCCGGTCAGGCCGTCCATGGGCACCTGCCCCTCGGGGTGACCGAGCCACACAGCCGTCGAGAGCACCGGTGCGTAGCCCACGAACCAGGCGTCGGCGCTGTTCTGCGTGGTGCCGGTCTTGCCCGCGATCTCCCAGCCGGGGATCTGGGCGCCGGTGCCGGTGCCCCGCTCGACGACATCACGCATCACGTCGACCATCGCCGCGTTGACCTCTGGCGGCAGTGCGGTCGTGGCCTCGGGCTCGGCCTCGAACAGGACGGCGCCCTCGCGGTCTACCACGCGCTGGACGATCCACGGGTCGGCGTAGCGCCCGCCTGCGGCGAAGGTGGCGTAGGCGGCGGCCATCTCCAGCGGGGTGACACCACGGCCCAGGCCACCGAGTGCGATCGCCGGTCCGTCGCCCTCGGCATACGCCGCCTCGCGGTCGATCCCGAGCCGCTCGGTCAGCGCGATGACGTTCTCGTGGCCGGTCAGCAGGACCAGCTCGGCGAAGGCGGTGTTGACGCTGCGGACCAGCGCCTCGCGCAGGTCGACGGTGCCGTAGTCGCGGTCGCCGAAGTTGCGGACGCCGCCGTCCTCGCGGGTCCAGCCGCGCACGTCGGGGAAGTAGGCGGGGCTGTTGCCCTCGAGCGGCTGCGACAGGGGGACGCCCTGCTCGAGCGCAGCGGCCAGGACAAAGGGCTTGAAGGCGCTGCCGGGCTGGCGGCGCCCCTGCGTCGCCAGGTCGAACTGGGTCTGGGCGAAGTCCGAGCCGCCGTGCAGCGCGATGATGCGACCGGTGCCGGGCTCGACCGAGGCGATGGCGGCGGCCGGCCCCTCAAGCTCGGCCGTCCGGTTCGCGATGACCTCCTGCGCGAGCTCCTGGACGCCCGGGTCGATGGTGGTCGTGATCTCCAGGCCGCCCGTGAGCAGAAGGGTCTCGCGCTCCTGCTCGGTGGCGCCCAGCCGGCTGTCCTGGCGCAGCACGCGCTCGACGTACTCGACGATGTATGGAACGCGTCCGCTCGGGCCGCGGGGTCGCGGGTCGGCCACTGCGAGCGGCTTCTGCGACAGGCGGGCAGCCTCCTCCTCGGAGATGTAGCCCTCGTCGGCCATCCCGGACAGCACCTGGTTGCGCCGCTGCAGGGCGCCCTCCGGGTTGGAGCGCGGGTCCAGGGCGCTGGGAGCGCGGATGACGCCCGCCAGCAGCGCCGCCTGCTCGACCGTCAGCTCGGCCGGGGTGACGCGGAAGAACTCCTCGGCCGCTGCGGCGATCCCGTATGCCTGGGCGCCGAAGTACACCTGGTTGAGGTAGCGCTCGAGCAGCTCCTCCTTGCTGTAGCGCTTCTCGAGCGCGACCGCGGTGGTCAGCTCCTTGGCCTTGCGCTCGATCGTCTGCTCGCCACCGACGAAGTTCATCTTGGCGAGCTGCTGGGTGATCGAGGAGCCGCCCTGCGCGATCTCACCGGCGCGGACGTTCCTGATCGCCGCGCGCAGGATGCCAGCCGCGTCGTACCCGCCGTGCTCGAAGAACCTGCGGTCCTCGGCCGTGATGACGGCGTTGATCATGTGCTCGGAGACGTCCTCCAGCGCGACCGGATCACGCGACTCCGGCTGCCCGAGGTGAGCCAGGACGCTGCCGTCGGCCGCCAGCACCACCGAGCGCTGATCGAGCGCGCCGAACTCGACGTCCGCGGGCGGGGAGCTGTCCACCGGCAGCAGCGATACGAGGAAGGCGAGCACGTTGGCGCCGACGAGGCTCGCGACCGTCGCCGCGGCGACGCCTGCGACGACGAGCAGGCCGAGGAGCTGAAGGACGCGCCGGAGCGGGCCGCGGCGACGCCGAGGCGCCCGCTGCTGCGGCCGTCGCGGAGCCCTCTGCTGTGGTGTCTGGGCGGGTGTGGTTACGGTTCGTGACATCTGGACGCAAGGGTGCCCAGCGGTCCCGAGAGGGCAAACGGCCGCACCCTGACCGGTCGTACTCGTCCGGAGGTCCTCGGCGTCTGCTCGGCCGACCGCGGGTGCTTCGGCCCTCAGGCGGCGACGCTGGCGGCGCCCGCGAGGAGTCCGAGCCCCACCAGGCAGATCGCCGCTCCGACCTTGAGCGCAGAGGCCCTGAAGCGGCGGCCGAGCGCGTCCATCTGCTCGCGGTAGGCCGACAGGCGCGCCTCCTCCGCGGCGCTGCGGACGACGACGACGCTGGTGGTCGTGGAGCCGTCCTGCCTGCGCCGCCGCAGCCGGTCGTAGGCGCCCCGGCGCGCGGCGTCGCTCAGGACCTCCCAGGCGGCGTTGGCCTCACGGGCCCTGAGGGCGGCCTGCTCATCGCCCGGCCTGACGTCGGGGTGGGATTCGCGCATGACCCGCAGGTAGGCGGCACGGACCTCGGCGAGCGAGGCCTCCGGCTGGATGCCGAGCGCCAGGTAGTGGTCGGGCTGCACGGCGAACACTGTACGTCGAGCGCTACCAGTAGCGGTGGGCGGACAGGGCCGCCCGAGGAGCGCGGCGCTCCGGGCGGGGGACCATCCGCATGGCGGCGGCCCGAACCAGGAGCTGCTGCACGCGACCACGGTGGCCCTCGAACGGCGCCAGCAGCTCGACCAGTTCGTCGTCGGTCCACTCCTGGCGCGGCCGGTGCCGGCCGGTGAGGGCGGTCCCGACGATCGCGGGGATGTGGTAGTCGCCGACGCTGACCGCGTCGGGATCACCCAGCGCCAGGCGCGTCTCGGCCGAGGTCCACGCGCCGACCCCCGGCAGGGCGCGCAGCCGGGCGTCCAGCCGCTCCCAGCTCCCGCGCACCGCCTCGAGGCGCCGGTCGTCAACGGCCGCAGCGTGCAGAGCCTTGGCCGATCGCAGCGACACACCGCAGCGGCGCAGGGCCCAGGCGTCGGTTGCGCCGATCCGGGCGGCCTCGGGCCAGGTCCAAAGGCCGGCGGGCCCGGCATGCCCGGCGAGCGCGGCCACCTGAACCGTGCTGCGGCGCGCCTCGACGGACTGGACCAGCTGGCCGAGCACCGAGCGCCCCAGGGCCTCGCAGACGCGCGGCATGGTCGACAGCCGCACCGGACCGAGTCGGCGCGAGATCTCCGCGACAACGGGATGGCGCGCGGCGACCTGGTCATAGCCGTCCAGGCGGTCGTCGCAGCCGGCCCAGCCCCGCGCCGCGGCCAGCAGGTGTTCGACCTCGTCCGCGGTGAGGTCGGGCGTGCCCCAGACCTCGCAGCGGATCCGACGGCCGTCGCTGCGGGCCTGAAGCAGAGCGGGTCCGCTGGCGGTCGGCTCGAGCCGCCGCGCCAGCCCCGGGCGGACCCGCACGGCGACCGCGCCTCGTCCCGGTCGGTCCGTCACCACCGTCGCCGCGACATCCCAGTCGCCGGGGTGCTCATCGGCGGCGAGGAGGGTCAGGTCGGCGGCGGGAGCGGTCACCCGTTCAAGATGCCACGCGGGCGTGACAGCCCCGCGGACGAGATCCACAGGAGCGGTCGATCGGACTACGCTGCGCCGATGAACCCACTGCTTACCCGCCTCGGCGGCTATCCGCTGGCCCGCTTCCAGGACCTCAAGCTGGAGATGGCCGCGGACGGCCGCCCGCTGCACGACTTCTCGATCGGGGACCCGGTCGAGCCCACCCCGGAGTTCATCCGCCAGGCTCTCGTCGATGGCGTCAGCCCCGTCAGCCAGTACCCGACCGCGGCCGGGCTGCCCGAGCTGCGCGCCGCAATCGCGGACTGGGTCCGGCGTCGCTTCGGCGTCGCCGTCGACCCCGACGCCCACGTGCTCCCGACGGCCGGCAGCAAGGAGGCCATCTTCCACCTGCCGCTCGGGTTCCTGGACCCGGACGGCCCACGCCGCTGGGGCATCTGGGGCGCCCCGGGCTATCCGGTGTACGAGCGCGGCCTGCTCTTCGCGGGCGGGGAGAGCGACCCCGTCGCCCTTGCCGCGGAGAACGACTGGCGCCTTGACCTTGACGTCCTCGAGACCGAGCGGCTCGAGCGGGCCTGCATCGCCTGGGTCAACTACCCGCACAACCCGACCGGCGCCGCCGTCGACCTCGACTACTACGAGTCCGCGCTCGCGACGGCGAGGAGGCACGGCTTCATCCTCGGCAGCGACGAGTGCTACGCCGACATCCACGACGAGGACGCCACGCCACCGCCCAGCGCCCTACAGGCGGCGGCCGCCGGTGGCGGCGAGCCAGATCTGACCGGGCTGATCGTGGCATTCAGCCTGTCCAAGCGCTCCGGCATGACCGGCTACCGCTGCGGGGCGCTGGTCGGCGATCCGGAGCTGATCGCAGCCCAGCGCGTCCTGCGGCCCAACATCGGCACCGCCAGCCCCGAGTTCGTCCAGCGCGCCGCCGTCGCCGCGTGGTCCGACGACGCCCATGCGGCGGAGCGCAGGAGGCTGTTCAACGCCAAGCGCGAGGTCGTGCTGTCGTTTCTCCGCGAGGCCGGGATCCAGGTCGGTGGCAGCGAGGCGACCTTCTACATCTGGTTCGCGGCCCCCGGAGGCGACGACGCCGCATACGCGGAGGCGCTGCTGCGCCACCGCATCGTCGTCTCGCCGGGTCGGGCCTTCGGCCCGGAGGGCAAGGGCTGGCTGCGCATGGCCCTCGTGCCGAGCGTCGAAGGGTGCCGCGATGCCGTCGAGACCTGGCGCGCCGCCATCGCGGACGGGTCGCTGCCCGGTCACTAGCGCCGGTTTCGGACTGGGCGCCCGCGGTCACTAGGGTGGCTGCATCAGGCAGCGAGCAGCAGGGAGGGTCAGTGGACACGGCGCAGCTGGAGCAGACGATCACGGCGGCCTACGAGCAGGGCGCGCACGACACAGCCGAGGCCCGTGAGGCCGTGGAGGCAGCGCTCGACCTGCTCGACCGCGGGGAGGCCCGCATCGCCGAGAAGGTGGACGGCGAGTGGATCGTCCACCAGTGGCTGAAGCAGGCGATCCTGCTCTCCTTCCGCCAGCGCGAGATGGCCACGGTGGAGGTCGGGCCGTATGAGTACCACGACCGCATACCGCTGAAGCGCGGCTACGCCGCCGCCGGTGTGCGTGTGGTCCCGCCGGCGGTCGTGCGTCACGGCGCGTTCGTAGAGCGCGGTGCGGTGCTGATGCCCAGCTACGTGAACATCGGCGCGTGGGTGGGCTCGGGGACGATGGTCGACACCTGGGCGACCGTAGGGTCGTGCGCCCAGATCGGGCGCAACGTCCACCTGTCGGGCGGCGTCGGGATCGGCGGGGTGCTCGAACCGCTGCAGGCCGCGCCCACGATCATCGAGGACAACTGCTTCATCGGCGCGCGCTCGGAGATCGTCGAGGGCGTCGTCGTCGGCGACGGCGCCGTCATCTCGATGGGCGTCTACATCGGCCAGAGCACCAAGATCTACGACCGCAACACCGGCGAAATCCACTACGGCCGCGTCCCCCCCGGCGCCGTCGTCGTCCCCGGCAACCTCCCGGCAAAAGACGGCACCCACAGCCTCTACTGCGCCGTCATCATCAAGCAAGTCGACGAGAAAACCC
>CAZVUW010000049.1:7882-23603 GCA_964629825.1 uncultured Actinomycetota bacterium | reverse complement strand
CAGTACCCGACCGAGGTGCCGGGCGTCAGCCTCACCAACTTCCTGCGCACGTCCGTGAACGCGCTGCGCGGCAACGACGTGCCGGTGCGCCAGTTCATGGCCGAGCTGCGCGAGAAGATGGCCCAGCTCGAGATGGACGAGCGCTTCCTCCAGCGCAACGTCAACGAGGGCTTCTCCGGTGGTGAGAAGAAGCGCTTCGAGATCCTGCAGATGGCGATGCTCGCGCCTGAGTTCGCCATCCTGGACGAGACCGACTCGGGCCTGGACGTCGACGCGCTGAGGGTCGTCTCCGACGGCGTCAACCGGCTGCGCGGGCCGGACCTCGGCGTGCTGATCATCACGCACTACACGCGCATCCTGCGCTACATCAAGCCCGACTACGTTCACGTCATGCTGGACGGCCGCATCGCCCAGTCCGGTGGTTCCGAGCTGGCAGAGGAGCTCGAGTCCAGCGGCTACGAGCACCTGCGCGCCACCGCCTAGGCCTGGGAGCCGCGATGTTCGACCCGACGACGATCCGCAAGGACTTCCCGGTCCTCGACCGGCAGGTCCACGGGCGCCCGCTCGTCTACCTGGACTCGGCGGCGACCTCTCAGAAGCCGCGCTCGGTGATCGAGTGCATCGCGCGCGTCTACGAGGAGTGCAACGCCAACGTCCACCGGGGGGTGTACGCCCTCGCCGAGGAGACGACGGAGCGCTTCGAGTCAGCGCGCGGCCGGATCGCGCGCTTCGTCGGCGTCGACCCGCGCGGCCTGGTCTTCACCCGCAACGCCACCGAGGCGCTGAACCTCGTGGCCTACTCGTGGGCGCGCAAGCGGCTGGGGGAGGGCGACATCCTGCTCTCCACCGAGATGGAGCACCACGCCAACATCGTGCCGTGGCAGCTCGTCCAGGCCGAGGCCGGCTTCGACCTCCGGTTCGTGCCGGTGACGGACGAGGGGACCCTCGACCAAGAGGAGTTCGAGCGCATCGTCGCCACCGGGCGCGTCAAGCTGTTCGCGGTCTCGGCCATGTCGAACGTGCTCGGCACCATCAACCCGGTCGCCGAGATGGCCGCCAAGGTCCGCGCCGCCAACTCCGAGGCCGTCGTGGTGGTCGACGCCGCGCAGAGCGTCCCGCATCTGCCCACGGACATGCTGGCGCTGGACGCCGACTTCCTGGCCTTCTCCGGCCACAAGATGCTCGGCCCGACCGGGATCGGCGCCCTGGCCGCCAAGCCGGAGCTGCTCGAGGCCATGCCGCCCTTCATGGGCGGTGGCGAGATGATCAGCAACGTGACCCTCGAGGGGACCACGTTCAACGAGATCCCCTACAAGTTCGAGGCCGGAACCCCCGCCTTCGCCGAGGCGATCGGCCTGGGCGCCGCGGTGGACTACCTCAGCGCCCTCGGCATGGACGCCATCCGCGAGCACGAGCGTGACATCGTCGCGGCGGCCATCCCGGCGCTCGAGGCCATCGAGGGCGTGCGCGTCCACGGGCCGCACGACCCCGAGGCTCGCGGCGCGGCGATCAGCTTCTCGGTGGAGGGGCTGCACCCGCACGACCTCGGAACGCTGCTCGACCGCGAGGGCGTGGCCGTTCGCGCCGGCCACCACTGCGCCAAGCCGCTGGTGCGCCGCCTTGGTTCGGCCGCGACCACCCGGGCATCGTTCTACCTGTACAACAGCCGTGCCGACATCGACGCGCTGGTCGCCGCCATCGAGGTCGCCAAGCGCTTCTTCCGCGTATAGCAAGCGAAGGACTCCATGAGCCTCGACGACCTCTACATGGAGATCATCCTCGACCACTACCGTGCGCCGAGGAACCGCTCCAGCGAGCTCGAACCGCACGACGTGCACGTCCACCACTCGAACCCGCTGTGCGGTGACGAGCTGGACCTGCGCCTGCGCGTCGACGCCTCCGACCCGGAGCACCCGCGCATCGACGCGGTCGTCTACGACGGCGACGGCTGCTCCATCTCGATGGCCAGCGCATCGGTGATGACCGAGGCGGTCACCGGCCGCACCCTGGCCGACGCGGACGACCTGGCCGAGTCCTTCCGGCTGATGCTCCACGGCGAGGGCATCAAGCGCGAGGAGGATCTGCTCGACGGCATTGCGTTCCAGGGCGTCGCCAAGTTCCCGGTGCGCGTCAAGTGCGCCCTGCTGGGATGGATGGCGCTGCGGGACTCGATCCAGACCTACCAGCGCGGCGGTGCGGAGCACCGCGTGACGCACGACTGACGAGGCTTGGACCAGACATGAGCGACACGCAGCAGAGCCACATGACCGGTTGGCCGACGGGCGAGAGTCAGCCCTCGGGCGGCTACGGGGGCGTCGAGGTCGGCGAGGACGGCATGCCGTCGCTCGAGGATCTGCGCAACGCCCTGAAGGCGGTGATCGACCCCGAGATCGGGATCAACATCGTCGACCTGGGGCTGGTCTACGACATCGCCAAGGACCCGGAGCAGAACAAGGTCGCGATCGAGATGACGCTGACCTCGATGGGCTGCCCGCTCACCGAGCTGCTCCATCAGCAGTGCACGCTGATCCTCACCGCCCTGCCCGGCGTCGAGGCGGTGGATGTGAACTTCGTCTTCTCGCCGCCGTGGAGCACGGACATGATCTCACCGGAGGCGGCTGACGAGCTGCGCGCGATGGGCTTCAACGTCTGAGCCCACGGCGTCTGGGGGTGCTGCTGCGGCAGCCCCGCGCGCGAGACGCTGGTTGAAGGGGCTGCCGCCTGGGACTTCCTGCGGTCAGACCTTCGGCGCCCAGCGGACGGTCACGTAGGTCCTGCCGTCGTGGCTGGAGGAGAACCAGCGCTCCTCGTAGGCTCCGTCGCCTGGATCGGGTGTGGCGCCGATTCGCTCAAAGCCCTCGTCGATGAGCGCGTGGCGCACGGCTACACGCTGTTCGGTTGTCAGCGGCGGGAACTCCCGCACCTGCGGGTCGGTCGGGCTGGTCCCCGAGCCGCTGATCTTGGCGCCTGGGATGGTGTCGACCTCTGCTTCCTTGGTGCCAACCACTGCGCGTGCTCCTCCCTGCCGCTAGCTGCGGCGCGGTTCGATGCGGCCGCGGTCGGCAGGTCGCCGCCGCGACCCTCCCACTGCGCCCACCGGGCGAGCGGGCAGAGCCATTATCAGCACGCGCATACCCGATGTCGTGGACTTTCGACCCGCCGCGGTGGGGTCGAGCGTCCCGGGCAGCTCAGAGGACCCCGGCGTAGGCGGACAGGGCGGGCTGCCCGCCGAGGTGGGCGTACAGGACCTTCGAGCCGGGCGGGATCTCGCCGGAGCGCACCATCCCGATGAGGCCCGCCATCGACTTGCCCTCGTACACCGGGTCGGTGATGACCCCCTCCAGCCGCGCGACCGTTCGGATGGCGTCCAGGGTGGTCTCGTCCGGGATGCCGTAGGTGCCGGCCGAGTAGCCGTCGACCAGCTCGATGTCCTCGTCGGTCAGCGGGCGGTCGAGGCCGATCGCCTCCGCCGTCTGCCTGGCGATCCTGGTGAGCTGCTCGCGCGTCTTGTCCATCGTCGCGGACGCGTCGATGCCGATCACCCTCCGGCCACGGCCCTCCAGCGCGAACCCGGCGATCATGCCGGCGTGGGTGGAGCCGGTCACCGTGCACACGACGATGGTGTCGAAGTGCAGCCCGAGCTCGACCTCCTGCTCTGCGACCTCGGCTGCCCAGCGAGCGAACCCCAGGCCGCCCAGCGGATGGTCGGAGGCCCCCGCGGGGATGGCGTAGGGCTTGCCGCCGGCCTCCTCGACCGAGGCCAGGGCGCGCTGCCAGCTGTCGCGGATCCCGATGTCAAAGCCGGCCGGATCTATGCGGACGTCGCCGCCCAGAATCCGGGTGAGCTGCAGGTTGCCGACCTTCTCGTAGATGTCCTCGCCCGCCTCGTTGGTGAACGTGGCCGGCCAGTCGACCCAGCGCTCCTGGACCGTCACCGCCTTCAGGCCGAGGTGCGCCGCCACGCCGGTGACGGCGCGGGTGTGGTTGGACTGCACACCGCCGATGGAGACGAGCGTGTCGCAGCCCTGGGCGAGCGCGTCGGCGGCGAGGTACTCGAGCTTTCGGACCTTGTTGCCACCGAAGGCGATGCCCGAGTTGCAGTCCTCGCGCTTGGCCCAGATCTCGACCTGCCCGCCGAGGTGCTCGGACAGCCGCCGCAGCGGGTGGATCGGCGAGGGGCCGAACATCAGCGGGATGCGTGGGAAGTCGCTCAGGCTCATCAGCTGCTCCTACCGAACGTTTGCACTGCGGAGGCGGTCAGCGGCTCGGGGGCCGGACATACCATTCGCCGTCAGGAATGTCATCGCGTCCAGATCGGTTGATCCCCCTATGGAACCGTTGATCCGTGAACCTGCGCCCCTGACCAAGGACGAGATCCGGCGCTACAGCCGCCATCTGATCATGCCCAACGTCGGAGTCGAGGGGCAGGGCAGGCTGAAGGCGTCCAAGGTCCTGCTGGTCGGCACCGGCGGCCTGGGCTCGCCGCTGGCGATGTACCTGGCCGCGGCGGGCGTCGGGACCATCGGCCTGGTGGACTACGACGTCGTCGACGAGTCCAACCTGCACCGCCAGGTCATCCACGGAACCTCAGACCTGGGCAAGCGCAAGACCGAGTCCGCCCGCGAGACGATCCTCGATATCAACCCGTACGTGGACGTCCGGGTGCACGAGACGCTGCTGTCCAGCGCCAACGCCCTGGACATCATCGCCGACTACGACATCGTCATCGACGGGACCGACAACTTCCCGACGCGCTACCTGGTCAACGACGCCTGCGTGCTGCTCGGCAAGCCGAACGTGTACGGCTCGATCTTCCGCTTCGACGGCCAGCTGGCGGTCTTCTACGCCAAGGAAGGCCCCTGCTACCGCTGCATGTTTCCCGAGCCACCGCCGCCGGGGATGGTCCCGAGCTGCGCCGAGGGCGGCGTGTTCGGCGTCATCTGCGCCACGATCGGCGCCGGTCAGGCGACCGAGGGGATCAAGCTGCTGACCGGCATCGGCGAGCCGCTGATCGGGCGCATGCAGATCTACGACGCGCTCGAGAACCGCTGGCAGACGATCCGGGTGAACAAGGACCCCGAGTGCCCGGTTTGCGGCAAGAACCCGACCGTCACCGAGCTGATCGACTACGAGGAGTTCTGCGGCGTTCCCGCGCACGACCGCGAGTCCTCGACCGCGGCGGACCTCAGCGACCTGGAGCTCACCCCCGCCGAGTTCGAGGCCATCCGCGAGCGGGTCAAGGTCATCGACGTCCGTGAGCCGCACGAGTACCAGATCAGCCGCATCCCCGGGGCCGAGCTGATCCCGCTGGGGGAGCTGCCGAGCAAGCTGAACGAGCTCGACACCGACGCCGAGATCGTCCTGCACTGCAAGACCGGCGTGCGCTCGCTCGACGCGCTGGAGCTGATGCGCGGCGCCGGCTTCGGGCGGGTGAAGCACCTGCGCGGCGGCATCAACGCCTACGCGCGCCAGATCGACGACTCGATCCCGACCTACTGATCCTGGGCCGAGTCTGACGGCGGGCGGGGCTGCAGCATCAGCTCCAGCACCCGCTGGCCGTCCATGCGACTCACGGTGAGCACTCCGTCGGGTGATTCGACCCGGTCGCCCACGCGCGGGATGCGGTCCAGCTCGGCGATCACGTAGCCCGCGGCCGTCTCCCACGGCCCCTCGGGCAGGTCGGCGATGTCGGCGGCCCGCAGCTCGTCGGGGCGCAGGGTGGCCGGGAACAGGACCGATCCGTCGGGTCGGCGACGGACGACCCTGAGGATGCGGTCGGATTCGTCGGCGAAGTCGCCGATCAGCTCCTCGACCAGATCCTCCAGCGTGACCACGCCGCTCAGCGAGCCGTACTCGTCGACCACGACGGCGATGTGGGCCCGCTCGGCCCGCATCTCCACCATCAGGTCCTGCACGGGCCGGGACTCGGGGGTGATCATCGCCGGTCGGGCCAGGTCGGCCGCGGTGGTGGTGTCCCGGCGGCCGGGTGCCACCGCGAGCAGGTCCTTCACGTGGAGGATGCCGACGATCCGGTCGAGGTCGCCGTCGTACACCGGCATGCGGGAGCGGCCGCTGCTGCTCGCTATCCGCTCGAGCTCCGGCACGGTCGCCTCCGCCGGAACGGCCACGACGTCCGAGCGCGGGACCATGGCCGACTGGGCGTCCAGCCGCGACAGCACCAGCGCTCGGGCCAGCAGCTCGCGGTGCTCCGCCTCGAGGTCGCCGGTGCGGGCCGAGGCCTCGACCAGCAGCAGCAGGTCGCTGGGGCTGTGCACCAGCGCCCGCTCGTCCTGCGGCTCCACGCCGCACCAGCGCACCACCTGGTTCGCCATCTGGTTGAGCAGCCGGATGATCGGCCTGAACACGATGACGAACCCGCGGAAGGGACGAGCGAGCAGCAGCGCCGAGCCCTCCGGGTCGGAGATCGCCCACGACTTGGGCGCCATCTCGCCGACGACCATGTGCAGGAAGACGACGATCGCCAGCGCGATGATCAGCGCGATCGTGTGCCGCAGCGTCGCCGGCAGGTCGGTGCGACCGAGCAGGCCCTCGAGCGCCGCCGCCACGGCGGGCTCGGCGACTGCGCCCAGGCCGAAGGACATGACGGTGATGCCGAGCTGGGCGCCGGCAAGCATGAGCGACAGCTGCCGCAGACCCGACACGGCGCTGACTGCGGCCTTGGAGCCGGCCGCCGCCAGCTGCTCCATCCGCGACCGGCGCGCCGCCAGCAGCGCGAACTCCGCCGCGACGAAGAAGCCGTTGCCGGCCAGCAGCGCAAGCGCCATGGCGATGGCGCCCAGGCTGGCGCCGCGGGGCTCCGCGGCGACACCGAGCAGAAGGGCAGGCAGGGCGCTCAGGACGTCGCCTCCCCGCCCTCGGGGGCCTCGCGCGGGACCAGCAGCACACGGTCGACGGCGTAGCCGTCCATCGTGACGACCTTGACGGAGACCCCCGGGAGCTCGACGACGTCTCCGGGCGAGGGCACGCGGCCAAGCCGCTCCATCACCAGCCCGCTCACGGTCTCATAGTCGCCCTCCGGCAGGTGCAGACGGGTCTCCCGGCTGATCTCGGCGGGGCGCCACGACGCGGGCGCCAGGAAGATCCCGCCGGCCAGCGGCTGGACCTGCGGCTCCTCTGGGTCGTACTCGTCGCGTATCGCGCCCACGAGCTCCTCGACCAGGTCCTCCAGGGACAGCACGCCGGCCGTGCCGCCGTGCTCGTCGACGACGACCGCGAGCGCCGTGTGCGCCTGGCGGAGCTCGGCCAGCAGCGGCCCGAGCAGCGTGGACTCGGGCACGACCAGCGGCTCCACGGCCAGGTCGGTGACCGGGCGGCGCGCCCGCTCTGCGGGCGGCAGGCGCAGGACGTCCTTGGCCACGACGACTCCGAGGACGTCGTCGAGGTCTTCGTCGCGCACCACGGGGAAGCGCGAGCGCCCCGTCTCGACCGCCAGGCGCTGCAGGTCCTCACAGGTCGCGGTGCCGGAGATGTGCACGACCTGTGGGCGGGGGACCATCACCTCGGCCGCGCGCAGGGTGCTGAACTCGAGCGCGCGCTCGAGCAGCGTCGCCTGCTCGTCGCTCAGGACGCCACCGCGACCGGACTCGGCGATGATGATCCCGAGCTCCTCGGGTCCGACGCCGGCGGGCAGCTGCTCGACGGGCTCGATGCCGACCAGGCGCAGCAGGCGTGCGGCGGCGCTGTCGAACAGCCTGATGACGGGCCCCGCCACCGCCAGGTACCACCGGACCCCGCGCGCCACGCTGATCGCGAAGGCCTCCGGCCGCGCGATGCCGAGGTTCTTCGGCGCCAGCTCGCCGAACACCATCTGGGCGGCGGTCGACAGGATGATCCCGGTGGCGATGGCGATCGGCGTGGTCTGCTCCGCCGGCAGCCCGAGGGCGGCGACCAGCGGGCTGAGCGCACGGCTGAAGACGGGCTCGACCAGGAACCCCACGACCAGGGAGGTGACGGTTATCCCCAGCTGTGCGCCCGACAGCATGAACGACAGCCGGTCGATCACGTCCAGGGCCGCTGCCGCCCGGGGATCGCCGCGCGAGGCCGTCTCCTCTACCTGCGGGCGGCGGGCGGCCACGAAGGCGAACTCGCCGAGGACGAACCAGCCGTTGGCCGCGATCAGCAGCGCCAGCGCCGCGAACCCGGCTATCAGGTCCATCAGTGTCGATCAGGTTGTGGTCGCTGCACGCGCGCAGTCTGCCACGGCCAGCGCGCGCCACGGGCGCTGGCGCAGTCTCTAGCCGTCGCCGTCGTCCCCGCCGCCATCGCCGCCGTCATCGCCGCCGCCGTCATCGCCACCGCCGTCATCGCCACCGCCGTCACCGCCCTGGTCCGCCGGCGGGCTGGCGGGCGGCTTGGGGGTGGCCGCGGCGGGCGGGCGCTTGGAGTTGCGCTCGACGATCCGCGGCTCCGGCAGGTAGCGGGTGAAGAACTCCTCGGTCTCCACCCGCCCGTCCGGGAAGCGCAGGGTGCGCGTGACGACCACATCGAAGCCGGTGCCGGCGTTCTGGGTCACGCGTTCGGTGCCCGGCGGGAGGTTGGGGTTCTCGACCGTTCGGGTGCCGCCGGTGGTGAAGTTGTGCCGCGGCCCGGTCGTGGACTCGACCTCGACCCACGTGGTGCCCCAGAACGAGACCGTGATCGAGGTGTCCGTGTAGGACGTGTCGACCAGGATCCCATAGGGGGAGTTGTTGTGGATCTTCAGGTCCACGTCCGGCCAGTTCAGCGTCGCCTCGCGGCCCTCCGGATAGCGGCTGATGTAGTAGCTGTGCGGCTTGTGCTCGGTGATCTCGTAGCCGCCGAAGAAGGCCGCGTTGAACATGGTGGTCGTGAACTGGCTGACGCCGCCGCCCACCTCGTTCACGAACAGGCCGTTCTGGATCGCCCCGCCGCCGACGAAGCCCTTCTCGGTGGTGCGCTCGCCGACGTGGCCGTTCAGCGAGAAGGTCTCGCCCGGCTTGATGATCACGCCGTCCACCAGGTCGGCGATGCGGTGGATGTTCGTGACCCGGCTCTGGCAGCAGGGATGGTTGGTCGTGAAGGTCGACACCTGCTCCTTGATGCCGAGCGCCTCAGCGTCCTCGGTGGAGAGGTCCGGCTCGATCACCTCGCCGGCCAGCTCGGCGCTGCGCTCACCGGTCCCGGTCGCCACCTCGAGCAGCTGCGCCGCAGCGGCCTCGGCGTCGAATGAGAAGCCGTCGACGGACTCGGTGATCCGGACGACTCCGTTGACCAGCTCGATCGTGGCGTCCTGCGGCTCGCTGGCGAGCTGGGCGATCGTGCTGTCCGGAACCTGCGCGGCGAGCTGGTCCGGCGGGATCACCAGCGACAGATCGCCGCCGTCGCGCTCGACCTCGAGCAGGTCGCCGATCTGCTCGGGCGAGAAGGTGAGGGTGACGCCGTTGCGGCTGAGCTCGACCGGACCCGACACGGCGCGCACCGCAAGCGCCTCGACCTCGTCGACGTCCTCAGGGGTGGTCTCCGGCGGCAGCTCGCGCGCCGGCGCCTCGATCGCGTGCGGGCCGCGTTCCAGCAGGGCCGCCCTGATCTCGGCACCCAGGGCCTCGGTGTCGATCTCGGCGCCGGCGGCCGGCTCGACCCGCGTCACGGCGACGCCGGAGATCTCCAGGTCGCCCTCGACGGGCTCGGCGCCAAGCACCTCGGCCGCCTCGGCGAGCTTCTCGGCGAGGACGTCCTCGTCCACCGAGTGGACCGGCTCGACGTCGGTCTTGCCACGGAAGGCCCGGAGATGATCGCGCAGGGCCTCTAAGGGGTTGGGCTGGCGGCCGTGGAGGAGCACCTGCTCGACCGTGGCCTCGACGTCCATCGAATAGCCGAGCTCGGCACCGGTGGCCTGCCAGCGCGCGGGGCCGCGCACCACCGTTATGACGAGGTCGTCGGTGCCAGCGTCCGCCACCGCCGCGACCAGACGCTCCCCTTGGAGCCCGCCGACCTCAACGCCGTTGACGCGCGCGCCGGGCAGGGCGCCCGCGCGTGCGAAGCGCAGTCCCGCGAAGGTGATCAGCCCCAACGCGAGCATGGCGAGCAGCACCACTCCGAGGATCAGGAGGAGGCGCGGGATGCGGCGCCGGGAGTGCGCCACCGGCAGGGAATCGGCGGACGTGGTCTCCATCGAGGTCGCCCATGAGGGTATCAGCGCACGGCCCCACGACGGCGCAGGCGCTACCCTCGCTCGAACCCCACAACCGCGCTCCTGTGAGCGGGGCGCGCACCGCCTCATTGCCTGGCGCGGCGTAACCGCCTAGCCTTGCCGAGGCTTCCCCACCTGTCAGAGTGGGCTCACGCTGCCGTGCCAGCAGCGTGCGTCCGTAGGCAATCCCCGGGCTTTCCGGGCTTCAGCTACGGAGCTGCATGTCCACCGATCGAACGAGCGCCGCGGGTTCCCCCGCCCGGGCGCGCACACGCCGGCGAAGCGGCTCGCGGCCGGCCTGGCTGCGCTTCACGCTGCCGCCGCTGCTGGCCCTCGGACTGCTCTTCTCCCTGCTGGGACCGGCCGTCGCCGGCTCGCCCGAGGAGCGCCGGCTGGAGGAGACGCGGCGCAAGATCGCCGCGGTCCGCGAGCAGATCGAGGCCGCCAAGTCCGAGCGCGCGGGCCGCGCCCAGGACCTCGCCGAGGCCGAGCAGCAGCTGGCCACCGTCATGGAGGCCCTCGCCGCCGCCGAGCTGGCCGTGCAGCGCCAGCAGCAGCAGGTCGCCGAGGCGCGTGCCGAGCTCGAGCGGCTCGAGGACGCCGAGGCTCGCCAGCAGCAGATCATCGCCAACCGCGCGGTCGAGCTCTACCGGCAGGGAACCAGCGCGAGCATCGCGACCGTGCTGGCCGCGGAGTCGACCGAGGAGGCGCTCCAACGCTCCACCTACATCGAGGTCCTCAGCCGCGCCGACCGGACGGCGATCGAGAGCGTCGAGATCGCGCAGACCGCGGTCGACGCGCAGCGCCGGACCTTGCAGGCCGAGGAGGAGACCCTCCAGCGCGTCGCCGAGCAGCAGCAGGCGATCGTGGCCGAGGCGCGGGCGCTGCGTGACGAGCGCGCCCTGGTGCTGGCCGGCAGCGAGCAGAAGCTGGCGGAGCTGGAGGCCCAGGAGCGCCACCTCGAGGCGGAGAGCCGCGAGATCGCCGCCCTCGCACGCAGGGCTAGCCGGGCCGAGGCCAGCGCCCGCACCGCGGCCGCCACCTCCGGCGGCGCGGCATCTGGAGCGGCCCCCATGGCAGCCCCGCCCGCGGCCACCGGCGGAGGCTGGACCTGGCCGGCGAGCGGTTCGCTGACCAGCGGCTACGGCAGCCGCTGGGGCCGTCTGCACGCGGGGATCGACATCGGAGCGCCGACCGGCAGTGCGGTGGTCGCCGCGCGCGCCGGCCGAGTCATCTTCGCCGGTCGCCACGGCGGCTACGGCAACCTCGTGCTCGTTGACCACGGCGGCGGGATCGTGACCGCCTACGCGCACCTGTCGTCCTTCGCCGTCGGCGTCGGCGCCTCGGTGAGCGCCGGCCAGCTGCTCGGCGGGGTGGGCTGCACGGGATCGTGCACCGGCCCCCACCTGCACTTCGAGGTCCGGGTCAACGGCGCGCCCCAGAACCCGCGCAACTTCCTCGGCTAGAGCCGCGGCGACGGCGGGTCCGGCCGGCCAGGGCCGCCTGCGCCCCTCCGGGCGATCGCCGCGTCACAATCGGTGACGGATGAACGACGACGGCTTCGGACCAGTTCAGCGCGGCGGCGGGCGAGGCGACGGTGCCTCCCCCGTGCGGCCGCTCCCCAGCCGCCCCCGCGGGGGGGCGGTCCCCGACGACGGCTTCGGCCCTGCCATGGGTGGCCGCGGCGGCGCTCCGAGGGCGCCCCGCGGAGCCCCTGCCGGGCGGGGTGCCCCACATCCGGCGCCGGCCCGCGCGCGGCGGCCCCGACGGCGCCGGAGCGCCCTTGGGCGCGTGGTGATGGTCCTGGTGCTCGCCCTGGTGCTGCTGCTGGTCAGCGGTCTCGGCCTGATGGCGTACGCCTCGTCCAGGATCGAGCGCATCCCCGTCCAGGGGCTGACGTCCAGCCCGGGGCGGATGAACATCCTGGTGGTCGGCTCGGACAGCCGTGAGGGCATGACGCCCGAGGAGCAGCGCGAGCTCGGCACGGGCAGCGTCGGCGGGAAGCGCACCGACACCATCTTCGTGCTGTCGGTCCAGGGCCAGCGCGCCGCGATGCTGTCGTTCCCGCGTGACCTGTACGTGACCCGCTGCGACGGCAGCTCCGGCCGGATCAACGCGGCCTTCACGACCGGTGACGGGCCGTCCTGCCTGGTGCAGACCATCCGGCAGCTGTCCGGCATCGAGCTGACCCACTACCTCGAGATCAGCTTCCTCGGCTTCCGCGACATCGTCGACGCCGTCGGCGGGGTCAACGTCTATCTGGAGAAGCCGATCTCCGACGCGTCGGCTCACATCGACCTGCCGGCCGGCTGCAACCACCTGGACGGTCGCGACGCGCTCGGGTTCGTGCGCGTCCGCAAGATCGACGACGACCTCGGCCGCATCTCGCGTCAGCAGTACTTCCTCCAGCAGCTGGCCAAGTCCGCTGCGTCGCCGTCGACCATCGCCAACCCGCTCCGGCTCTTCAGCACCGCTGGCGCGGTCGCGGACGCGCTGATCGCCGACGAGGACTTCGGTCCGATCGACATGGTGCGCCTGGGCCTCGGCGCGCGCGGGATCGCCGGCGGGTCGCTGCCCTCCTACACGGTGCCGGCCACGCCGCAGACGATCGGAGGCGCGGCCGTTCTCGTCCCCAAGGATGCCGAGGCGGCGCCGCTGTTCGCGGCCTTCCGCGATGGCTCGGTTTTCGTCAACCCGCCGCAGCAGGCGGACGAGGGTCAGGCCGCCGCGGTCGGTGGGCTGCGCGTCGCCGCGCTCGGCTTCGACGCGCTGCTGGCCCAGGAGAGCGAGCCGGCGCAGCCGAACCCCGCCGCCGACTGCTAGGCGGGATCGGCCGCCGCTCCGGCCGGCTCTGCCCCGGGCAGGCCGGCGCCGGCGAACAGCCGGCCCCGCTCGCACCACAGGATGAGCGCGAGCGCGACCAGCCCGTAGGCGACGAAGCCGGTGGCCAGCGGGCGGATCGTGCCGTCGAAGGTGCGGTCGAGCACCGCGCCGAGCAGCGCCCCGCCGGCCACCTGGGTCGCACCGATCAGCGATGCGGCGGTGCCGGCGACCTGGGCCATCGGCGCCATGGCGATCGTGTTGAGGTTCGGGATCAGCAGCGCCTGGCAGGCGAGCAGCGAGCCCATCGCGACCAGGAACAGGGCCAGCGGCGGTCGGCCGTCGAAGGCCAGGGTCGCCCCGAGCAGCAGCAGCGTGACGGTCACGTACACCAGCAGGACGGCGTGCGCCAGACGACGGGTTCCGAAGCGGCCCACGATCCGGGCGTTGAGCAGCATCGCGGCACCCATGACGATCGCCAGACCGCCGAAGAGCACCGGAAAGGCGTCCTGCTGGCCGAAGGCCTCGCCGAAGATGATCTCCGAGGAGGCGAGGTAGGAGCTGAAGCCCCCGTACAGCGAGGTCATCGCCAGCCCGTAGGCGACGGTGCGGCGGTTGGACAGCACTAGCCGCGCCGCCTTGGTGATCGGGCCGAACCGCAGCGGGCGGCGGTTCTCCACCGCCAGCGTCTCGGGCAGTCGCCGGCCCCACGGCAGCATCACGAGGACGGCGAGCACGCACACGCCGAACACCCAGCGCCAGGGGGCGGCGGCGACCACGGCGGCGCCCAGGGCCGGCGCGACCACGGGGACGAGGATGAACACCGCCATGACGAACGACATGGCCCGCGCCATCTCCTCGCCCTCGAACAGGTCGCGGATGACCGCCATGCAGACCACGCGCGGCCCGGCGGCGCCCAGACCCCAGACGAAGCGCGCCGCGAACAGGAGCGGCAGGGTCGGGGCGAGCGCTGCCATCAGCGCGCCCAGGCCGTAGATCGCAAAGCTGGTCAGCAGGGTCCCGCGCCGACCGAAGCGGTCGGTGATCGGGCCGTAGGCGAGCTGGCCGAGAGCAAGGCCGACGAAGTAGGCCGTGACGAGGCCTGCCACAGCGGTCGAGTCGGCGGGCAGCCCGAGGTCGGTGCGAACTGCGGGGAAGGCCGGCAGCAGGAGGTCGATGCCGAGCGCCGCCAGGGCCATCGACATCGCGAGGAGGGCGGTCAGCTCGACCCGGCCGAGCCGTGAGGCGGGCGGCGCGAGGACGGTCACTGGAGCTCCTGAAGGACAGCGGACGCGACGCCGCCCCGGTCCGGCGACGTGACTGCCGGCCACGGTAGCCGCTCGGTGCGACCGGCTCACCGCCGCCCCTTCGGGGGCGTTTGCCCTCTCGGGGGCATGGGGAACACCGGTTGGGATGTCGGGACCCGGCCAGGGGGGCATGCGCTGTTGCTGATCGAGGTCGTCTTGCAGGCCCTGGGCGTCCCCATGGTCCTGTTCGGCCTGCTGCTCCTCCTGGCGCGCTTCGAGGCCTGGGTCGTGGAGCCGGGGGAGCGCGCAGCCCGGGTCGTCGAGCTGCTCGACTCGGCCGAGGAGCCCGATGAGGTCGAGCGCGAGGCGGCCCGGATCCTGCAGGTCGTCGTGCCGGTGACCGAGGCCCACCAGCGACCCGAGTAGGGTGTTGCGAGGAGGGGAGTGGATGGCTGCCCGGAAGGCTCCTCCCACTCCCGCGGGTTCCGCCAGGTGGGTATTCTCCGAAGATGAACGCGTCTGAGGGGCACAACGCGCATCGCGCCTTCGAGGACATGGCGGTCGCCCACGTCGTGGGTGGCCTCGACAGCGAGCAGGGGCGCATCTTCCGCTCGCATCTCCTGGAGTGCCACCTCTGCCGCGCGCGCGTCGGCGAGCTGAGGGCGATCGCATCGGATCTCGCGGGCGTGGAGCGCGAGGAGCGGCGCGAGCTCAGCGCCCGCGCCGTGGAGACCAAGCGCAGGCAGGACGCCGACGATGACGACGGCGACCTCCCGCCCCGCCCCGCCCTGGCGCCGCGCTGGCTGGTGATCGTCCTCTCCGTCTCGGTGGTGCTGCTGGGCGCCTACGGCTTCGTCCTGCGCGGGAACGTGGAGCGCCTGCAGCACGCGCTCGACGAGCGCCTGGACGCCATCGCGACGATGGAGCTGGGCGTCGCCCTGCCGGTCCGGTGGCGCGCCCCGGGCGTCACGGCGACCGCGAAGCTGAACGGTGAGCGGGTGGCGCTGCTGATCGAGGGCGGCGAGGACGACCAGGTCTACGGCGTCTACCTCCTGGACGACGACGGCGGCAGCGGCCAGACCGTGCTGCGCCGCCCCTTGCAAGCACGCGACGGCAAGGCTCTGGCGCTGCTGCGGCTGTCCGGAACCGAGGAGCGCCTGATCGTCACGGCGGTGGACGGCCCGATGCCGCTCCAGCCCGACGGCGCGCAGGTGTTCGAGGCGACCATCCCGTCCGTTCAGGAGCGCTCCGCCACGTCGACGGACTGACTCGCGGCGGTGTGCGTCGTCGGGTGGCGCCAAGTAGACTGCTGCCCGTCCGGGCGATTGGCGCAGCTGGGAGCGCGCTCGCTTCACACGCGAGAGGTCACAGGTTCAAGTCCTGTATCGCCCACCACTCAGCTTGCGAACACCTCGGCGAGCCAGCGCGCCGCTCCCTGAGCCCCGTGGCCCTCTGCGGCGGCACGTTGCTGGTCGGCTCCGTTTGA
>CAZVUW010000049.1:0-7782 GCA_964629825.1 uncultured Actinomycetota bacterium | reverse complement strand
ACGCCGGCGTGCTCCCACCACGTGCGCGTCTGCGCGTAGCGCTCCCAGGAGCCCCAGGCGGGCGGCACCCCCTGGCGGGGGAGCATGGTCGCGATCAGCGGACGGACGGCGGCGAGACCGGTGTCGCGGCCGTTGCTGAACGGGGACGCTGCTGACAGGGCCAGCAGGTCGGGCAGGTAGCTGCGCAGGGCGTCATGGACCGCCACGGCGACGGGCGCGGGCCCGACCGCCACGTGGACCTGCAGGGCGGCCACCATCTGCTGACGCGCCGACCACGGGTGCTCCGCCAGCATCTCGCGGTAGTGCGGCTGATCCGGCACCGAGTCGATCAGCGGGGCGGTGGGGTGGGTGCCCGCGGAGGCGAAGCCGAGGCCGTCCGCGCCCGCCACCAGTGCGCTCCGGGCCGTTCGCAGCGCGGCGGCGAGCCCGTCGAGCGTGCGGTGCGGGACGGTCATGTGCTCGAGCTGGGCGGCGGGCAGCTCGGTCTTGAAGCGCGCGTCGGCCAGGTGGGAGCACAGCGCCGGGGCGACCCAGGTGACGTCGCCGCTGGCCCGGTCGACCACGAAGAACTCCTCCTCGACGCCGATCGTCACCTCGGCCGGCTGGTCGAAGGCCGCGCGGAGGGCGTCGAGGTCGTTCAGCACGTCGGTCATCCTTCCACGCTCCCCAGGTTGGGTCACCCGCAAGCAGGGAAGGGATGGCCGACCGGGAGCAGGGGGTGCCGCAGGTGGGCCTAAGCCAGTTCGAGGGGCTGCGCCTTGCGACCCTGCCCGGCGTCTTCGCGCCCACGCGCAGCGACACGGCGCTGCTGTGGCGCGCGGTCTCCAGCGCAGGGTTGGTGCAGGGGCGGGTCCTCGAGGTGTGCTCGGGCAGCGGAGCGCTGGCGCTGTGCTGCGCCCGCGCCGGAGCCGAGGTCACGGCGGTCGATGCGTGGTGGCGGGCGGCGCTGACGATCCGATGGAACTCACGTCGTCTGGGCCTGCCCGTGGACGTGCGCCGCGGCGACCTGCTCGCGCCGGTCGCCCGGGAGCGCTTCGACCTCGTGCTCGCCAACCCGCCCTACCTGCCGGCGCCGCCGGGTCGACGGGGCGGAGCCGCGCTCGCCTGGGACGGCGGGAGGGACGGTCGCGCGCTGCTGGATCGGCTGTGCGGGGCGGTTCGGGACGTGCTGGCCCCGGGCGGCTCGTTCGCCCTGGTGCACTCCTCCCTGGCGAACCTCGAGCGCAGCGAGGAGCAGCTGTCGGCGGCGGGGCTGGCGGTGCGCCGCCTGGCCGAGCACGAGGGGCCGCTCGGGCCGCTCGCCAGCGCCCACCGCGATCACCTGGAGGCGCTGGGCGTCCTCGACCAGCGCGCCGTCGAGCGCATGGCCGTGATCGTCGCTACTGCCGGGCCCTAGCCTCGTCGGCGCGGCGGCGCAGGTCCGCGATGCCCTCCTCGAAGGAGGGGTAGCGCCACAGGGCGCTGCCGGAGATGAACACGTCGGCGCCGGCCGCCGCTGCGCCCGCGATCGTGTCCGGGCCGATGCCGCCGTCGACCTCGAGCTCGATCGCGAAGCCGCTGGCGTCGATCATCTGTCGTGCCGCGGCGATCTTCGGCTCCATCGTCGCGATGTAGTCCTGACCGCCGAAGCCGGGGTTGACGGTCATGACGAGCAGCAGGTCGATCAGATCGAGCAGGTGCTCCGCCATGGCCAGCGGGGTGCCGGGGGACAGGGCCAGACCGCCGCGGATGCCCAGCTTCCGCAGCTCGGCGAAGGTGTAGTGCGGCTGCCGGAGCGACTCCGGATGCAGGATCACCAGCTCGCAGCCCGCCTCGACATAGCTCGGGAGCAGCTCCTCGGGCCGGTCGCACATCAGATGGGCCTCGAATCCCACCTCGCAGACCCGACGGCAGGCGGCGATCACGTCCGGGCCGAAGGTGATGTTCGGCACGAACTTGCCGTCCATCACGTCCCACTGGATCCGGTCGGCGCCGGCCTTCTCCAGCGCCTGGCAGTCCCGCCCGAGGTTGGCGAAGTCAGCGGGCAGCACTGAGGGCACGATCTTGGTCTGCATCGGGTGGGTTCCTGCCGGGGAGGGGATTGGTCCGCCTGGGAGGGTAGCCGAGGCGCGGCCGCCCTCCGCACGCCGTCAGCGTCGGTCGGGAGGGGTCCAGCCGGCCTTGCGCGCCATCGCCACAGCGGCGAGCTGGGACTTGACGCCCAGCTTCTGGAGGACCGAGCGGATCTGGCTGCGAACGGTGGTGAGCGAGACGTATGAGCTGGCCGCGATCTGCTCGGCGGACTGCCCGTCGATGAGGCCGGCCAGCACGTCGGCCTCGCGGCGCGTGAGCTGGTCGAAGGGCGACATCCGCTCGCGGTCCTCGGCACGCTGGCGCCGCAGCTCGCCCAGCAGCTCATCGCGCTGACGCTGGGTGAGGAGCGTCCCGAGCCGGACCGCGTCCTTGACGCCCTCCAGCAGCGACTCGAAGGGCCGGGCCTTGCCGATCACACCGATGGCCCCGGCCTCGACGCAGGCGGCGAGCCGTGCTCGGTCGGTGATGCCGGTGACCATCACCACCCGAGCGCCGGCGCGCGAGATCGGCTCGATCAGCTCGATCGTGTCCCCGAGGTCGCCGCCCACGTCGAGGTCCAGCAGCACCACCTTGGGCGCGAGGCGCTCGACCTCGGCCAGGATCGCGTCGGCGCGCAGGTCCGTGCAGCGCTCGGCGGACATCCCCTCCGCCCGCAGAGCTATCAGGAGGCTCTGCGCGAGCAGGGCGTGATCGTCGACGATCAGGACCTCGGGTGACGCGCCCACCTGCTGCTCGTCCGAGGGGCTTTCGATCGCTCACCTCCTGCGCGACGATCATCAATTTAGACGATGCATCCGGGCAACAGACTGCCGCATAGTCTCCCCGATGGGGCAGAGCTCACCGCAGATTCTGGTCCGCGTGGCGCCGCGGCTGCTGAGCGATGCCCTGACGGTCGCGCTACGCGAACACGGCCTGTCCGTGACCTGCTATCCCGACGCCGAGCCGCCGACCGTGCCGGAACCGCGCAGCTACGCCGTGGCCGTCGTCACCGAGGCCCTGCCGGCGGACGTCGCCGCCGGAGAGGTGATCCGCATCGACGCGGCCGGGCGACCGAGCCCCACCGACGAGGTGCCCATCTCGGAGGAGGTCTCCGCCGAGGCCGCTTCGGGCGGCGTTGGGGGCGTCTTCGAGCAGCTGCTGGTCGCCCTCCAGGCGGCGCTCGTCCGCGTCACCCGCTAGCCCCCGCGCCGCCCCCCGCCGCTAGGCCCAGTCCGCCCGCCAGGCTGTCGTCCCCTCGCCCTCGGCCGGCTCGTGGGCGGGCAGCCACAGAGCGAACGACGCACCGCCACCCTCGCGGTCGTCGACCCACAGGTCACCGCCCTGGTCGCGCATCAGCTCGAGGGAGACGTACAGGCCCAGGCCGCTGCCCTCCGAGCCGCGGCGCTGACCCTCCGCTCCGCGCACGCCGCGGCTGAAGATCAGGCGTCGCTCGTCCGGGGCGACCCCCGGGCCGTGGTCGTCCACACGCACCACGACGCCGCCCTGCTCGGCGCGAGCGTGGACGTTCACCGGCGAGCCGGGCGCGTAGCGGCGGGCGTTGACCAGCAGGTTCTGGACCACCTCGGCGGTCTCGGCGGGCCGCCCGAACGCCTTCAGCCCCGTCGGGATGTCGATGGTGATCTCCATGCCCTCGGACTGGGCGGTCGTCAGCACTGTGCGCAGCGCGCGCTCGACCGCGAAGGGGGCCGGCGTGCTGCGCTCGCGCATGCCCGTGATCAGGTCCTGAAGACGGGCGATCTCCTCGGTGATCGCCTGGGCCAGGGCGGCGCGCGTGTCGGGGTCGAGCCGGTCGCGGTAGTGCTCGAGCGTGCGGGTCGCCCCCTCGATGGCCGCCAGGGCGTTGCGGGCCTCGTGGGCGCGCTCCTCGTTGGCGGCGTGAGCCGCGCGGATCCGGGCCTCGGCGGCGGCTCCGATGGCGACGGACTCGAGCAGCTTCCCGCCCTGGTCGCGGATTGTTGCGAGCAGGTCGCGCGTCAGCCCGCCTGCGGTGACGAGCATGCCGGCGAGGCGCAGCGCGCTGTCGCCCACGCTCCAGGCCGTGCCGTCCGGGACGGTCATGCGGTGCACCTCGGCGAAGCCGAACGCCCAGAGCAGCACGCCGAACCAGCCGAAGAGGGAGGAGTCCGGACGCCGTCCCCGCACCAGGAAGGCGCTGCCGAGCGCTACGTAGACCACGATCAGGATGATCGAGCCGACGCCCAGGTCGAGGTTCGCGGCCAGGGGGTCGTCGATGCCGGACAGCGAGACGCCCAGCGGCGGCGCGAGTTGGAACAGCACCGTCAGCACGCCGATCCCCGCGATCGCCGCGGCGGTCACCTGCAGGGGGCGGACGACCGACTCGCGGTTGCCGGCGCGCAGGGCCTGCGCGAGCAGCGCGACGGCGACCAGACGGCTGGCGGGGTGCATCTCCAGCAGGACCGGCGGCCGCGCCTCGGGCTGGAGGAGGTCCGGCAGCACGTAGCCGGTGGACATCGTGACGAGGGCGTAGGTGAAGCCGGAGCCGGCGATCCAGAGGATCCAGGACTGCCCTCCGGCGCGCCAGCGCACCACGCACAGAACGGCGATGGCCAGCGCCACGGCCATCGCCGCCGAGTCGATCAGCAGGGTCACCCGGTCGGTCGCGGCGGGCCGGCCACCGATCAGTCGGGGCCCGATGATCGCGACCACCGCCAGGGCGCACACGGCCGCCATCACCCCTGCGAAGGCGAGGGCGTTCCCGCGCTCCAGGCGCGCCGACCTGGCGCGATCCTCGCCGCGATCGGGGGTGAATCGGCCGGAGGCGGTGCTCACGGCCCGGGAGTCTAGGGGCGGGCGCAACGCCCGCGCGGCGCCCTAGGAGAGGCGCTCCACGATCATCGCCATGCCCTGGCCGCCGCCGACGCACATGGTCTCCAGGCCGAGGGTGGCGTCCGCCGTCTGCAGCCCGTTCAGCAGGGTCGTCATGATGCGGGCTCCCGTCATCCCGAACGGGTGCCCGACTGCGATGGAGCCGCCGTTGACGTTGAGCCGGTCGTAGTCGACCCCCAGCTGGCGCGCCGACGGGATCACCTGCGCCGCGAACGCCTCGTTGATCTCCACGAGGTCGATGTCGTCGATGCTCATGCCCGCACGCTTGAGGGCCTGGCGGCTGGCCTCGACCGGACCAAGGCCCATGATCTCGGGGTTCAGCGCGGACACGCCGCTTGACACGATCCGCGCCAGGGGGGTGATGCCCAGCTCCGCTGCGCGGGTGTCGCTCATGACGATGACCGCGGCCGCACCGTCGTTGAGGGGGCAGGCGTTGCCGGCGGTCACGCGCCCGTCGGGGCGGAACACGGGCTTCAGGCCCGACAGGACCTCCACCGTGGTGCCGGGGCGGGGGCCGTCGTCCACGCTGACCGTCGTGCCGTCGGGGGTCGTGACGGGCGTGGTCTCGCGCTCGAAGAAGCCGTTGGCCTGCGAGGCGACGGCGCGCTGCTGGGACAGGCAGGCGAACTCGTCCATCTCCTGGCGCGTGATGCCCTCCAGCTCCGCGACGTTCTCGGCGGTCTGGCCCATCGCGATGTAGATGTCGGGCAGGCCCTCGGCCTCGGTCCAGGGCTCCTGCCCGCCCTCGGCGCGGCGACGGGTGCGCTCCCGCGCCTCGGCGAAGCGGGGGTTCTGCGTGTCCGGGTGGCTGTCGGAGTTGCCCCGTGTGAAGCGGCTGACGGTCTCGACCCCCGCGGCGATGAAGACGTCGCCCTCGCCGGCGCGGATGGCGTGGGCCGCCATGCGGATCGTCTGCAGGCTCGACGCGCAGTAGCGGGTGATAGTGCAGCCGGGGACGTCGGGCAGGCCGGCCAGGATCGACACGACGCGGCCCATGTTGAAGCCCTGCTCGCCGCCGGGCAGGCCGCAGCCGAGCATGAGGTCGTCGACCTCGGCCGGGTCGAGCTCGGGCACCTTTGCCAGGGCCGCCTTGACGATCTCGGCCGCGAGGTCGTCTGGCCGCAGGTCGATCAGCGATCCCTTGAAGGCCCGACCGATGGGGCTGCGAGCGGTGGCGACGATGACGGGCTCGGGCATCGGGGTGCTCCTCGCTGCGGCGGCGCCGGGTCGGCGCCGGCCGGTGGACGGTGCTGCGCTGCCACGAGTATGACCGTCCTGCGCCGAGGTCTGGGCGCGCCCGGGGTACCGTGCGCGCCATGGCCGAGCCCGACCCGTTCGTGGAGCTGCGGCGCCTGCCCCAGCCCATCGCCCAGATCGTCCGCGGCGCCCTCGAGGCAGAGGGCATCGACACCGACCTGCGCACCGGCCTCGGTGCGGTCTACGGCGTGGAGGTGGGGCCCTTCGCGACGCGGCTGTATGTGCGGCGCAGTGACGTGGCCAGGGCCGAGGCGCTGCTCGCCGAGATCGAAGCCGAGGACTGACCCGCCGCCTCGGTATCCTCCGATCCCTGAGCGCAAGGAGCTTTCACGTGTCCACGATCACCGTCCGCGGCCCCGAAGGGTCCGGAGCCGAGGTCCCGGAGGGGGCCACCGCCCAGGAGGCCCTTAAGGCGCTGGGCGCCGTTCGGGGCCAGGTCGTCGCCGCGCGCGTCGACGGCAAGCTGGTCGACCTGGCCGCCCAGGTCCACGAGGGCGCGACCGTCGAACCGGTCCCCGCCGACTCCGACGACGGCCGCCACGTCCTCCGCCACTCGGTCGCGCACATCATGGCCCAAGCCGTCACGGATCTGTTCCCGGGCGCCCGGTTCGCGATCGGGCCCCCGATCACGGACGGCTTCTACTACGACTTCGACGTGGACCGGCCCTTCACGCCCGAGGACCTCGAGCGGATCACCGACCGGATGCACGAGATCATCCGCGAGAACCAGGAGTTCCGCCGGCGCGAGGTCAGCAAGGACGAGGCGCTGGAGCTCTTCGCCGACCAGCCCTACAAGCTCGAGATCATCGAGCGCGCCACCTCCGACGGCGATGTGTCGGGGGACGAGGCCGCCGACATCGACCCCGAGGCGGACTCGGTCATCAGCGTGTACGACAACGTCCGCCCCGACGGCTCGGTGTGGTCGGACCTCTGTCGCGGCCCGCACATCCCCACGACCAAGTGGGTGCCGGCGTTCGCGCTCCAGCGCGTGGCGGGGGCGTACTGGCGCGGGGATGAGAAGCGGCCCCAGCTGCAGCGCATCTACGGCACCGCCTGGGAGTCGCGCAAGGCCTTGACCGCGCACCTGGAGCGCCTCGAGGAGGCGCGCAAGCGCGACCACCGCAAGCTCGGCGTCGAGCTGGACCTGATCAGCTTCCCGACCGAGCTGGGCCCCGGGCTGGCGGTGTGGCACCCGCACGGCGCGATCATCCGCCAGGAGATGGAGGACTACATCCGCGCCGAGGTGCGACGCCGCGGCTACCTGCCGGTCTACACGCCGCACCTGACCAAGGGGCAGCTGTTCGAGACCTCGGGCCACCTCGACTTCTACGCCGAGGGCATGTACCCGCCGATGGAGCTCGACCCCGACTCCGACGGCGGCGGCGTCGCCTACTACCCGAAGCCGATGAACTGCCCGTTCCACGTGCTCGTCTACGCCTCGCGCCAGCGCTCCTACCGCGAGCTGCCGCTGCGCCTGGCCGAGCTCGGGACGGTCTACCGCTACGAGCGCTCGGGCGTCGTCCACGGCCTGATGCGCGCACGTGGCTTCACCCAGGACGACAGCCACATCTTCTGCACCGCCGACCAGATCGTCGACGAGGTCGT
>CAZVUW010000048.1:0-24255 GCA_964629825.1 uncultured Actinomycetota bacterium | reverse complement strand
CGACCTCTCCACCGGCGTGCCCTTCGTCGACCACATGCTGGACCAGCTGGGCCGCCACGGGCGGCTCGGCCTGACCGTGAAGACGGTCGGCGACCTCGAGGTCGACGCGCACCACACGGTCGAGGACACCGGCATCGCCCTCGGCCAGGCGCTGGCGCTGGCGCTGGGGGACAAGGCCGGTGTGGAGCGCTTCGGTGACGCGACGGTGCCGATCGACGAGGCCCTCGTGCGGGTCGCGATCGACCTGTCGGGCCGGCCCTACCTGGTCTACGAGGCGGATACGCCCGTCGAGCTGGTCGGCACATACGAGACGACCCTCACCAAGCACTTCTTCGAGGCGCTGGTGGCCAACGCGCGCATCACGCTGCACGTCGCCAAGCTGGCAGGCGAGGGCAGCCACCACATCCAGGAGGCGGTGTTCAAGGCCTTCGCCGTGGCTCTGCGACGCGCGGTCGCCGTCACGGGCCACGGGATCCCGTCAACCAAGGGGGTGCTGCAGTGAGCCAGCCAGCCGGCGCCCCCCGCGTGGCCGTGCTCGACTACGGGGCGGGCAACCTGCGCTCGGCCGAGAAGGCCCTTCAGCGCGCCGGTGCGGATGCCTTCGTGACCGACTCACCGGAGGCCCTTGCGGGCAGCTCCGCGCTGGTCGTCCCAGGCGTGGGCCACTTCGGCCAGTGCGCCTCGAGCCTGCGCGCCGCCGGCTTCGAGGACGCCGTCCGCGAGGCGGTCGCCAGCGGCACCCCGGTGCTCGGCATCTGCGTCGGGATGCAGATCCTGTACGGCCGCTCCGAGGAGGACCCGGAGGTGCCGGGCTTGGGCCTCCTGCCCGGGGAGGTGCGGCGCCTGCCCGAGTCGGCGCGTGTCCCGCACATGGGCTGGAACGAGCTGAAGGCGGTGCGTCCCGATCCCGTGGTCGACGGCCTGGACGGGCGGCGCTTCTACTTCGTCCACTCCTACTACGCCGACCCGTCCGAGGACGCCCACGTCATCGCCACGACGGCCTACGGCCCGCAGTTCCCGAGCGTCGTGCGCGTCGGCAACGTCGTGGGCGTCCAGTTCCACCCCGAGAAGTCCGCGGAGACCGGTCGGCGCCTGCTGGAGAGCTGGGTCGCCACCCTGCCCCGCACCGACGGGCTGGCGGAGGCGTCATGAGCGGGGCTAGACCGTTCACGCTGCTTCCGGCCATCGACATCCGCGGAGGTCGCGCCGTGCGGCTGACGCAGGGCAGAGCCGACGCGGAGACCGTCTACGACGCCGACCCCGTGGCGGTGGCGGTCCGCTTCGCCGAGCAGGGCGCGCAGTGGCTGCACGTGGTCGACCTGGACGCGGCCTTCGAGGGCGAGCCGCGCAACCGCCACCTGATCGCCGACATCGTCGACGCGACCGGCGTGCCGGTGCAGGCCTCGGGCGGGGTTCGCACCATGGCGGACCTCCACGACTCGATCGGCTACGGGGCCTCGCGCGTCGTGATAGGCACGATGGCGCTCGAGGAGCCGGCCTTCGTGGCGGCCGCTGTCGCCGAGCACGGCGACCGGATCGCGGTCGGGCTCGACGCCGAGGGCACGACCCTCAAGGCCCGCGGCTGGACCACCGAGGGCGGCGACCTCTTCGACGCCATCCGCACCTTCACGGTCATGGGCGTGCAGCGCTTCGTGTTCACCGACATCTCCCGTGACGGGATGCTCAGCGGACCCAACCTGGAACGTCTCGCCGAGGTCGCCGAGGCGACCAGCGTGAAGGTGACCGCCAGCGGCGGCGTCTCGTCGCTGGATGACCTTCGTGCGCTGGCCACCGCTCATGCGCGCGTCGACTCCGCGATCGTCGGCAAGGCCCTGTACGCGGAGCGCTTCACCCTGCCGGAGGCGCTGGCCGCCGTCGCGGGACCGGTCGAATGAGCCTGGCGGTCCGGGTCATCCCCTGCCTCGACGTCCACGCCGGCCGCGTGGTCAAGGGGGTGCGCTTCGTCGACCTGCGCGACGCCGGCGATCCGGTGGAGCTCGCCCGGCTGTACGACGCCGAGGGCGCCGACGAGCTGGTCTTCCTCGACATCACGGCCTCCAGCGACGAGCGCGCGATCCTCCTGGACGTCGTCAGCGCGACGGCGGAGCAGGTGTTCATCCCGCTGACCGTCGGCGGCGGGGTGCGGAGCGTCGCCGACATGCGCGCTCTGCTGCGGGCCGGTGCAGACAAGGTGTCGGTCAACACCGCCGCTGTTCAGCGTCCGGATCTGATCTCCGAGTGCGCCGAGGCCTTCGGCGCCCAGTGCGTCGTCGCCGCCATCGACGCCCGCCGACGGCCCGACGGCAGCGGCTGGGAGGTCGTCGTATCCGGCGGCAGGACCCCGACCGGGCGCGACGCCGTCGAGTGGGCGGCCGAGTGCGAGCGCCGCGGCGCCGGCGAGATCCTGCTCACCTCCATGGACCGCGACGGCACCGGCGCGGGCTTCGACATCGAGCTCCTCCGCGCCGTCAACGAGGCGGTCAACCTGCCCGTGATCGCCTCGGGCGGCGCCGGCACGGCCGAGCACATGGTCGAGGGCGTGGTCGAGGGCGGCGCGTCCGCGGTGCTGGCGGCGACGATCTTCCACTTCGGTCAGCTGCGCATAGCGGAGGTGAAGCAGGCGATGGCGGACGCAGGCCTGGCCGTGCGCCTCGACGGGGGGCGACCGTGAACCCGAAGGAGGCCCGCCAGCTGGGCGAGCGCCGTGACCTGCCCGCGGCCGACTGGAGCGGGGTCGACGCGGTGCTGGCCCGGATGCGGGAGATCGCCGAAGAGCTCGACAAGAGCGACGGTGTCGCCCGCTTCAACGCCATGTACCTGGCGGTGACCGCGGCGGTGCGCGAGGAGCTCGCCCGCGGCCGCTTCGACGACCCGCTGTACCTGTCGCGTCTGGCGGCGATCTTCGCGCGGCTCTACCTCGACGCCTACGACGCCGACCGGTCGGGCACGCCGGTGCCGCCGGCGTGGGCGCCGCTCTTCGAGGCCCGCTCCCGCCCGCGCATCGCCGCGGTCCAGTTCGCGCTGGCGGGCATGAACGCCCACATCAACCGCGACCTCGGCGTCGCGGTGGTCGCCGCCTGCACGGAGCTCGACTGCGAGCCCAAGGTCGGCTCGCCGCAGCACCGCGACTACCTGGCGATGAACGACGTCCTCGCCCGCGTGTCGGATCGGGTTCGCCGCGAGCTCCTGAAGGGGCTGCTCGGCGTGGCCGACGCCGCGCTGGGGCGCGTCGACGACGTGATCAGCATGTGGTCGGTGGCGCGGGCGCGCGACGCCGCCTGGGTGCACGCCGAGACCCTCTGGACGCTGCGCGGGATCCCGCCGCTGCGTGACCGCTACCTCGGCACGCTCGACCGCCTGGTCGGCCTGGCCGGCCGAGGCCTGCTGGTGCAGACCCTGTAGGACCGGGCCGCACACGGCCAAGATGTTGTTCTTGGCGCGAATTCGCGCCAAGAACAACATCCGCGCTGGGTCTGCGCCCTCCCGCGTAGCCTGGGCGCATGGATCGGTCCCCGAATGCTCAGCGGCTGGCATCGTTCGTCGCCGAGAACGCGCCGCTGCTGGTCGTCACCGGCGCGGGCATCTCGACCGCGTCCGGGATACCCGACTACCGCGACCGCACGGGGCGGCGACGGCACGCCGATCCGATGACGCTCCAGCGCTTCCTCTCAACCCCCGAGGAGCGGCAGCGCTACTGGGCTCGCAGCCACCTCGGCTGGGGCCGGGTGGCGAGCGCACGACCGAACGCCGCCCACCGGGCCGTGGCCGCCCTGGAGCGCGCCGGTCTCGTGACCGCAGTCGTGACCCAGAACGTGGACGGGCTGCACCAGGCGGCCGGCAGCCGCCGGGTGATCGACCTGCACGGGCGCCTTGACGGCGTGGTCTGCATGGGCTGCGGCCAGCGCCGATCGCGGATCGAGGTGGGTCTGCGCCTCGAGGCGGTCAACCCCGGCTTTCGCGCCGCCGTGTCCACGGGCGAGGTGACGGTCCGCCCGGACGGCGACGTCGTCCTGCCCGAAGACGTCGTGCGGGGCTTCCGCACCGTCAGCTGCCGGACCTGCGGTGGGATCCTCAAGCCGGACGTCGTGTTCTTCGGCGAGCACGTGCCGCGACCCCGTTTCGCCGCGGCGCTCGCGGCCCTGGAGCGCTCGCGCGGCCTGCTGGTGCTCGGCTCCTCGCTGATGGTCGGCTCGGGCTTCCGGTTCGTGACCGCGGCCCGGCGGCTGGGCCTGCCGATCGCGATCGTCAACCGCGGCATCACGCGCGGCGACCCCCACGCGACGCTTCGGATCGACGCTGATCTGTGCGAGGTCCTGACCGGCCTCGACCTGTCCGGCAGCCCGGCGGTCGCCGCGCCGGCCTGATCCGTCAGCCCCGACCGGGCAGCCGCCGCGCGACCACGTCCGCCAGCCGGCGCGCCTCGGGCACGCCCATCGCCGCCGCGAGCGCCACATACAGCAGCCCCATCAGCCCGACGGCCAGCGGCCCCGCTATCAGCGGATGCAGGTCGCCGACCAGCCACTGCACACCGGCGCCCAGTGCTGCGGCGGGCAGCAGGGCCAGCGCCTGACGTCCCAGCGAGCCGCCGCCGATCCGGACGCGCGCCCCGAGTCGGCGCCGCACCTGGCGGTGAAGCAGCTCGTACTCGACCCACGCTGAGACGCCCGCGGCCGCGGACAGGCCGACCGCCCCCAGGTGCAGCCCGTCCACGGTGCTGCGGACGTCCTCTGGGAGCGGTCGCCAGGCGGGCAAAGTGCCGACGACCTGCAGCGCACCGGAGGGGTCGATGGCGATGCGGTCGAGCTGCAGCATGGCCACAGCGCCGATCGCCGCCGCCAGCACGACCCGCACCACCGCGATCACCGCGGGCGTGGTCGTGTCGCCCACGCCGTACAGCACCGACTGAAGCAGCCGCGACGCCGTGGTGCTCAGCAGACCGATGCTGAATCCGATCAGCACCAGCCACACCGCGCGGCGCTCGACCGCGCCGAACTCGCCGCTCTGGTACACGGCGCCCACCACGAGCTTGCCGAGCACCAGGTAGGCGACCGCGCAGAACGCGACGTAGAACGACATGCGCTCCAGGTCCTCGTCCAGGCGGGCGCTCAGACGGTCGACGCCGAGGTCCATGCTCGACAGGTCGGGCAGCTCCGCGGCGGCGACGGCCATCCCGAACACGCTGATCGGCAGCAGGTACAGCGGCTGGGCGTATCCGAGCACCGACACCGCCCCGACCGCGAGGAGGCTGGCCAGCGCGAGCTCGACGTAGGTCATGAGCTGCACTACGCCGCGGCCGGCCACGATCGGCACGAACGCCCGCAGCGCCCGGCGGACACCAGGCAGGGACGTGTCGACGGACAGCCGCAGGCCGCCGAGGAGGCGCAGCACGCTGGGCACCTGCACGGCGAGCTGGAGCAGACCCCCCGCGACCGTGCCCCACGCCAGCGCCACCGCGAGGTCGCCGTCGCGCAGGCCGGCCAGGCCGAACACCACCAGCGCGGCGATCTGCGCGACGTTCCACAGCACCGGCGCCACATAGGACAGGAAGAAGCGTCGGTGGCTGTTCAGAACGCCGAGGCACCACGCCGACAGGACCAGCGCCCCGATGCCCGGGAAGATGATCCGCATCAGCGTGACGGTCAGATCGCGGGTGTCGCCGGTGAACCCGGGCGCGATCAGGCGGGTGAGCGGCTCGGCGGCCAGCACCCCTGCCAGGACGAGCAGCCCCGAGACCGCCGTGAGCAACCCGGCGATGGCGCCGGCGACGCGGCCGGCCTCCTCCTCGTGCCCCTCGGCCAGCAGGCGGCTGTACACGGGGATGAACGAGGCCGACAGCACGCCCTCGCCGAGCAGGTTCTGCAGCAGGTTGGGGATGCGGAAGGCGGCGTTGAACGCGTCGACGGCGGGGCCGGCGCCGAGGTAGTGGCCGAGCACGCGCAGCCGCACGAAGCCGAACAGGCGCGACAGCAGTATCCCGGCCGACACCAGGGCCGAGTTGCGACGCGACCCCGCCGCATCGGCTTGCATGCGCTGCCTGCTCCCTTCTCAACTCGGCCGTCGGCTGGCGCGGTGCGGGCCCGCTGACGGTAGCAGCCGACCGGCCGTCGCCCGCCGATCGCGCCCAACGGGGCGCGGCGGCCGCGGCGTTCGCTACCCTTCGCGGCCATGGACCCCAGCGCACTCGGCTATGACGACCGCGGACTGATACCGGCCATCGTCCAGCAGCACGACACCGGCGAGGTGCTCATGATGGCGTGGATGAACGAGGACACGGTCCGCGCGACCCTGGCCAGGGGGGAGACGGTCTTCTGGTCCCGCAGCCGCGGCGAGGCCTGGCACAAGGGCGAGACCAGCGGCAACACGCAGCGGGTCATCGAGATGATCGCCGACTGCGATGCCGACGTCCTGCTGGTGCGGGTCGACCAGGGTGGTCACGGCGTGGCCTGCCACACCGGCGCTCGCAGCTGCTTCCACAACCCGGTGGAGGCGGCGTGAGCGCCCCCGAGTCCGGCTATTCGCCCGGACGAGACCGCTTCGCCGCGCTGGCACGCGACCACGCCATCGTCCCCGTCTGGCGCGAGGTGCTGGCCGACCTCCTCACGCCGCTGGGCGTGTACGACCGGCTGAGCGGCGGCTCGGGGCCGACCTTCCTGCTCGAGTCGGTCGAGCAAGGCGAGCGCTGGGGTCGCTACTCGTTCATCGGCCTCGACCCGATCCTGGAGCTGACCGCCCGCGGCGGGCGGGTCGAGCTGTCCGGGCCGGCTGCCGAGGTCCTGCCCGAGAGCGCACGGGATGCCGCCGCCACGGGCGACCCCCTGGCTACGCTCGAGGCCGTCACCGCCGCGCTGGCGACCCCCGACCTGCCGGGCCTGCCGCCGCTGTTCGCGGGGGCGGTCGGCTACCTCGGCTACGACGTGGTCCGGTTCGTCGAGCGCCTTCCCGACACCGGCGAGGACGACCTCGGCACCGACGACGTCCGGCTGGTCTTCCCCGGGCGCCTGGTCGCCTTCGACCACCTGCGCCAGCGCCTGCTCGTGATCGCGAACGTGCTGGTCGGCTCGGACCCCGACGGCGACTACGACCGGGCGGTGGCCGGCACCGAGGAGCTGGTCGCCCGGCTGGGCACCCCGTCGGCGGCCGCACCCGTCAGCCCGCCCCGAGCCGCCCGGGTCGAGGACGCCAGGTCGAACATGGCGCCCGAGGACTACGAGTCGGCGGTGGAGCGCTGCAAGGAGCACATCGCGGCGGGGGACTGCTTCCAGGTGGTGCCGTCGCAGCGCTTCTCGCTGAAGACCGACGTCGAGCCGCTCGCGGTGTACCGGGTACTGCGGATCATCAACCCGTCGCCGTACATGTACCTGTTCGACTGGGGCGACCTTCAGGTCGTCGGCTCCTCGCCCGAGGCCCTCGTGACCCTGCGCGGCGGAGTCGCGCAGATCTGGCCCATCGCCGGCTCGCGGCCGCGCGGCGAGGACGACGCCGCCGATGCCGCGCTCGAGGCGGACCTGCGCGCCGACGCCAAGGAGCGCGCCGAGCACGTGATGCTGGTCGACCTGGCCCGCAACGACCTGGGACGGGTGTGCGAGGTGGGGAGCGTCCGCGTCGCCGAGCTGATGACCGTGGTCCGCTACTCCCACATCATGCACCTGGAGTCGCGGGTCGAGGGCCGCGTCCGGCCCGGGCTCGGACCCGTGGACGTCCTGCGCGCCACCTTCCCGGCGGGGACGCTCACCGGTGCGCCGAAGGTGCGCGCCATGGAGATCATCGACGAGCTCGAGCCGACCCGGCGGGGCATCTACGGCGGTGGCATCGGCTACATCGACCTGGCGGGCAACCTCGACCTGTGCATCGCCATCCGCACCCTGGTCTTCACCGACGGCTGGGCGCACGTCCAGGCCGGAGCCGGCGTGGTGGCGGACAGCGTCCCGGAGCGCGAGCTCGAGGAGACGCGCAACAAGGCGATGGCGCTGCTCGCGGCGGTGCGCGCCGCGGAGTCGCTCGGCCGCGGCAGCGCAGCGTCGGCCCAGGTGCCGGTGCCGTGAACCGCAGTCGGGCAGGCCTAGCCCTGATCCTGGGGATCGGCGGGGGCCTGTGCCTGGCCGGCTCCACGTTGGCGGCCTGGGTGCGGCTGGTGACCGTCGATGAGGTCGCGGGCGTCCCGCTCGAGTCGCAATCCGTCACGCTCGGCACCGAGCTCGCCGGGGCCGCCCTGCCGATCGGGCTGGCGGCCGCGCTGCTCGCCTTCGGTCTGGTGCTGCGCCGCCCGCGGCTGCGGCGGGTGCTGGGAGCCGCACTGCTGCTGCTCGGCGTCGCCGGCCTGGTCGTCGTCGGCAGGGGAATCGCGGCAGCCACTGCGGAGGAGGGCGACATGGCCGCGGCCCCGGTGGTGGCCGCGGTGGCCGCCGCTGCGGTGACGGCGGCCGGCGTGGAGGCCCTTCTGCGCCGCGCGGCGCAGCCGGCCCCCGCCCTCCCGCCGCGCTACGAGCTCGAGGGCGACGACGAGGACGAGGAGTGGCGCATCGCCAGCGGCGAGGATCCGCCCGAGGTCTGAGCGCCCGGCAACAGGGGCCCGCGGGCAGGCCATCGCCGCCCAGACTACGATGCCGATGATGACCGGTTTCCTTGACCAGGCCTGCCGCGAGGCGCGCGAGCGGGTGGAGGAGGCCAGCCGCCTGGTGCCCCTCGGGCTGCTGCGCTCCGCAGAGGTCCCCAAGCCGCCGTCCCTCGACGCCGCCCTGCGGGCGCCGGGCCTGTCCGTGATCGCCGAGATCAAGCGGGCAAGTCCCTCGAAGGGCCACCTCGCCTGGGTGCCGGACCCGGCCGCACGGGCGGAGGCTTACGTGCGCGGGGGTGCCGCCGCGGTCAGCGTCCTGACCGAGCCCGCCCACTTCCGCGGGAGCCTGGCCGACCTGGCCGTGGTAGCCGCCGCTGTGGGCGTGCCGGTGATCCGCAAGGACTTCGTGGTGGATCCCTACCAGGTCTGGGAGGCGCGCCGCGCCGGGGCAGCTGCGGTGCTGCTCATCGTGGCGGGTCTCGACGACGAGACGCTCGCGGCGCTGCTGGCACAGACCGCCGCCGCCGGACTGGACGCCCTGGTGGAGGTCCACGACGAGGACGAGGCCCGCCGCGCCGGGGACGCCTACCAGGCCGTCGGCGCCGACGGGCCGCCACCGATCGTGGGGGTCAACGCGCGTGACCTGGCGACGCTCACGGTCGACCCCGGTCGCTTCGCCGCCTGCGTCGACGCGCTCCCCGAGGGCGCCGTGGCCGTGGCCGAGAGCGGGATCTCGGGACCCGCAGACGCACGGGCGGTCGTCGCAGCGGGCGCCGACGCCGTGCTGGTCGGCGAGCACGCCGTCACCAGCGCCGATCCGGAGGCTGCCGTGCGCGGCCTCGTGCAGGAGGGCAGCAGATGAGCACCGTCGACCTCGACCAAGATGCGGCCCAGTTCGGGCGCTTCGGCGGTCGCTACGTGCCCGAGGCCCTCATGGTGGCCCTCGACGAGCTGGACGCCGCGTTCCGCGCGGCCATGGCCGACCCGGAGTTCCTCGCGCGCATGGACGCCCTGCGCGCCGACTACGGCGGCCGCCCCACCCGCCTGTACCTGGCGGAGCGGCTGACCGAGCACGCCGGGGGCGCGCGCATCTACCTGAAGCGCGAGGATCTCGCCCACACCGGCAGCCACAAGCTCGTCAACGTCCTCGGCCAGGGCCTGCTCACCCAGCGAATGGGCAAGCCGCGCGTGATCGCCGAGACCGGTGCCGGCCAGCACGGCGTCGCCACGGCGACCATCGCCGCCCTGCTCGGCCTCGAGTGCGTCGTGTACATGGGGGAGGAGGACACCCGCCGCCAGCGCCTCAACGTCGTCCGCATGCAGCTGATGGGCGCCGAGGTCGTGCCGGTGACCAGCGGCACCCGGACCCTGAAGGACGCCATCAACGAGGCCATGCGGGCCTGGGTGACCAATGTCAGCTCGACCCACTACCTGATCGGATCGGTGGTCGGGCCCGACCCCTTCCCGCTGATGGTGCGCGAGTTCGTCAAGGTCATCGGTGAGGAGATCCGTGCCCAGGTGCTGGAGCGCGAGGGCCTGCTGCCCGACGCCGTGGTCGCCTGCGTCGGCGGCGGCTCGAACGCCAAGGGCGCCTTCCACGCCTTCGTCGACGACCCCGACGTGCGGCTGGTCGGCGTCGAGGCGGGCGGAGAGGGCGTCCACACCACCCGGCACTCGGCCACGCTCACCGGCGGCAGCGAGGGGATTCTCCACGGAGCGCGCTCCTTCGTCCTCCAGGACGAGTATGGGCAGGTCCGGCCGACGCACTCGGTCTCCGCAGGTCTGGACTACCCGGGCGTCGGCCCCGAGCACGCGCATCTGCGCGACAGCGGCCGCGCCACCTACATCGCGGCCACGGACGAGGAGGCGCTCGAGGGCTTCCGGCTGCTGTGCGAGCTGGAGGGCATCATCCCGGCGCTCGAGCCCTCGCATGCCGTGCTGCCGGCCCTGCGGCTGGCACGTGAGCTCGGCCCGGATGGCGTGGTGGTGCTGAACCTGTCCGGGCGGGGCGACAAGGACGTCGACGAGGTCGCGCGGATCCTCGGGGATCGGCTGGCGGCGGACGGGGGGTCGGCCCCCGCGGCTGGAGCGGGAGAATGACAGCAGACAGCAATCCCATCACGGCGGCGGTGGAGGCGGCGGGCTCCGAGGGGCGGGCCGCGCTGATCGTCTATCTGCCGGCCGGCTACCCGACGCTGGATGACTCGCTGGCGTGCATGGAGGCGGCCGTCGAGGGTGGTGCGGACCTCCTGGAGGTCGGCTTCCCCTACTCGGACCCGCTCATGGACGGTCCCACCATCCAGGCCGCCAGCCAGGTGGCGCTGGAGGCCGGGCTGACCCCCGCGGACGACTTCGAGCTGTGCTCGCGGCTCACGGCCAGGGTCGACGTGCCGGCCGTGGTCATGACCTACTACAACCTCGCCTGGCACTACCGCGGCACCAACAAGCTCGACGACTTCGCGGCGGCAGCCGCCGCGTCCGGGCTGGCCGGCGCCATCCTGCCTGACCTGCCCGCAGCGGCCGGCGGCCCCTGGGCCGAGGTGGCCGGGCGGCACGGCCTGGCCACCATCTTCCTGGCTGCGCCCACCTCGACGGACGAGCGCATAGCGGCCGTCGCCGAGGTGACCACGGGCTTCGTGTACGCGACCTCGACCCTGGGCGTCACGGGGGAGCGGCGGTCGCTGTCGGACATGGCCGCGCCCCTGGTCGCCCGCATCAGGGCCGTGACCGACAAGCCTGTGTGCGTCGGGATCGGCGTGAGCACACCCGATCAGGCCGCGGAGGTGGCCGGGTTCGCCGACGGCGTCATCGTCGGCTCGGCGGTGGTCCGCGCCGCCGGCGAGGGCGGCCCGAAGGCCGTCCGGGAGCTGGTCGCCGCCCTGGCGGCGGGCTGCCGGCGCTGCTAGGCGCCGGGACCGATCAGGAACAGGCCAGCCAGGAGGGCCGTCGCGACCGCGAGGACGATCGCCGTCATCAGGGCCACGCGGCGGGTGGTGGCGGTGCCCAGCGGCTCGCGACCGGGGCTGTGCCTCGGGTTCTCGCTGCGCCGCTGCCGCAGCAGCTCCTCGACGTCGTCGACGTGTTCCCGGTCCCCTGAACCCTGCCGTTCGGTCATGCGGGCAAAGTACTCTTTGACGCACGCCCCGCTGGTGGAGCTGGCAGACACGCACCCCTCAAAAGGGTGTTCCTTCGGGAGTGAGGGTTCGAATCCCTCGCGGGGCACCGCTCCCGCCGCAGGGCGGCTCTAGACTTGGGCCCCACCCCGGCGGCGAGAGACCCGACAGCGAGCAGCAGGAGCCAACCGTGCGACCGCGAGGCAGCCTCACCAAGCGCCTCGCCGACGTGCGGGATGAGATCCGCCGTCTGCGCGAGACCCTGCGCATCCTCGACGAGCAGCAGGCCTATGTGGCCGGGCTCGCCGACGAGGCCGCGGTGCGCGCCGTCGTCTCTGCCACGCCCCTGGCCGACCGCGAGCGCCGCCGCGTCGAGGACGACCTGCGGCGCATCCGCCGCGAACGGGAGGAGACCGCAGCGCGCATCGCCGCGCTGACCGCCGAGCAGGACTCGCTGCTGGACCGCATGGCGGGCCTGCAGCCGCGCGCCGGGTGAGCGCTGACCGAGACCCGACGAGTAGACGAGGAGCTGTGGTGACCCAGGCGACCACGAAGAACGAGGCCGCGAGCGGCACCACGCGCGAGCATCCGATCCGCGTGCTGATCGCCGAGGACGAGGCGCTCATCCGCCTCGACCTGAAGGAGATGCTGCTCGAGGAGGGCTTCGACGTCGTGGCCGAGGTGTCCGACGGCGCGACCGCGGTCCGCCTCGCCCGCGAGCTGCGGCCCGACCTGTGCATCCTCGACCTGAAGATGCCGGTTATGGACGGCATTCAGGCCGCCGAGGCGATCACCTCCGAGAGGCTGTCGGCGGTGCTGATCCTGACCGCCTTCTCGCAGCGGGACCTGATCGAGAAGGCCCGGCGGGCAGGTGCGATGGCCTACCTGGTCAAGCCGTTCCAGAAGCACGACCTGCTGCCGGCGATCGAGATCGCGGCGGGTCGCTTCAAGGACCTCCAGGGGCTCGAGGACCAGGTCGGCACGCTGTCCGATCGCCTCGAGGCGCGCAAGGTCGTCGAGCGCGCGAAGGGACTGCTCCAGGAGCACGAGGGCATGGCCGAGCCCGCCGCCTTCCGCTGGCTTCAGAAGACCGCTATGGAGCAGCGGGTGACGATGCGGGCCATCGCCGAGCAGGTGATCGAGCGCTACACCGGCGACTGAGAAACGACGCATCCCCACCAGTTGAGGGGGCGGAGTTGCCCCCGAGCAGGGGTTCAATCCGTTACGATGCGGTGACGCGCCCGCTACGACGACTGTCGTAGCACTTTCCGTCGCTGGGCGTCGGGGTGCGCGCCCGTCGGGATCATCGGAAGAGGGAGAAGCCCTTGCACACTCGACTGCGCATGCTGCTGGTGCTGTTGCTGGCCTTGGCACTGGGGCTCGCCGCCTGTAGCGACGACGGCGAGGATGGCGGCGACGCGACCGAGGACGCCACCGCCGAGGATTCCACTGCCACCGAGGATGAGCCCGCCGCGGGCGACCTCGGGCTGATGGATGAGGGCACGATCGTCGTCGGCTCGGACATCGCCTTCGAGCCCTTCGAGTTCGTAGACGAGAACGGCGAGAACGCCGGCTTCGACATCGACCTCATGAACGAGATCGCAAGCCGCCTGGGGGTTGAGGTCGAGTTCGTCAACACCTCGTTCGACACGATCTTCGACCAGCTGGCCGGCGGTCAGTTCGACGCGATCATCTCGGCGATCACGATCACCGATGAGCGCGACGAGCGAATCGACTTCTCGGACCCGTACTTCGCGGCCAACCAGGCGATCGCTGTGACCGCCGACTCCGACATCGCCGGGGTCGACGACCTCGCCGGGCTCGACGTCGGCGTTCAGAGCGGCACCACCGGTGAGGAGTACGCGAACGCGACCTTCACCGACAGCTCGATCGTCGCCTTCCCGACCTCCGAGGCCGCCTTCGCGGCGCTCGAGTCCGGGCAGATCGACGCCGTCTTCATCGACCTCCCGGTGGTCGGCGAGCGCGCCGAGAGCAGCGACAACGTCGTGATGGCGGCCGAGGTCGACACCGACGAGCAGTACGGCATCGGCGTCCAGGAGGGCAACACCGCCCTTGCCGAGGCGATTAACGGGGTGCTGGCGGAGATCATCTCCGACGGCACCTACGAGGAGATCTACAGCACCTGGTTCGAGGGCGACGTCCCCGAGCAGTTCCGTCAGAACTAGAGCGTCAGGGCCGTGGAGCGCTTCCTCCAGCAGTACTTCGACCTAGAGCTCATCGGCCGCACCCTCCCGGTTCTTCTCCGGGAGGGTCTGGCCAACACGTTGATCCTCGCGGTCGGGGCGATCGTGATCGGCCTGGTGGCCGGCCTGCTGCTCGCGCTCCTCGGTCTCTCCCGCAACCCGCTGCTGCGGCTGCCGGTCAAGGTCTACATCGACATCTTCCGCGGCCTGCCGGCGATCCTGACGATCGCCGTGGTCGGCAACGGCCTGCCGCAGGCCGGGCTTGGCATCTTCGGGCGCAACCGTCAGGCCTACGCGGTCCTCGCGCTCGGGCTGATCTCGACCGCCTACATCGCCGAGATCTTCCGCGCCGGGATCGAGAGCGTCGAGAAGGGGCAGATGGAGGCGGCCCGCAGCGTCGGGATGACCCATCTGCAGGCGATGCGGCTGGTGATCATCCCCCAGGGCATCCGCAGGGTCCTGCCCCCGCTCACCAACGAGTTCATCGCCATCACGAAGGACTCGAGCCTCGCGTTCATCCTCGGGATCGGCGCGGGCGAGCGGGATCTGTTCCGCGTCGGCCAGAACATCGGTCAGCAGACCGGCAGCTTCACGCCCTACATCGCGGCGGGGCTGGTGTACCTGATGCTGACCGTGCCCTTGACGCGGCTGGTCAACTACCTGGACAAACGTCTCAAAGAGGGACGAGCCGGCACAGCCGTGCCGGCGCAGGAGGACATCGCCGTGCAGACCGGGCCCGAGCACGGGGGTGCTGCGTGACGACGACCCCCCGCGTCGCCCTGCGAGACCTGCGCAAGTCCTTCGACTCGCTCGAGGTCCTGAAGGGCATCAACCTCGAGATCCCACCCGGACAGGTGGTGTGCGTCATCGGGCCGTCCGGCTCGGGCAAGTCGACCATGCTGCGCTGCGTCAACCTGCTCGAGCGGCCGACCTCCGGCCGGGTCGAGATCGACGGCGTGGACATCACCGACAAGAAGGTGAACATCGACGAGGTGCGCACCCGCGTCGGGATGGTCTTCCAGAGTTTCAACCTCTTCCCCCACATGACCGTCCTGCGCAACATCACCGTGGCGTTGCGCAAGGTCAAGAAGCTCCCGGCCGTGGAGGCGGAGGAGATCGCGCGGCGTCGGCTCGCCGAGGTGGGTCTTGCGCACAAGGCCGACGCGCGCCCGATCCAGCTCTCGGGTGGTCAGCAGCAGCGGGTCGCCATCGCGCGCTCGCTTGCGATGGATCCCGAGGTGATGCTGTTCGACGAGGTCACGTCGGCCTTGGACCCCGAGCTCGTCAAAGGTGTCCTCGACGTGATGACGAATCTGGCGCGCGGCGGGATGACCATGCTCGTCGTGACCCACGAGATGGGGTTCGCACGTGAGGTCGCGGACCGCGTCGTGTTCATGGACGAGGGTGTGATCGTGGAAGACGGCACCCCCTCGGAGCTCATGGCTGCTCCGAAGACGGAGCGGCTCAGGAACTTCCTCGGCCAGGTCCTGTGATGGCTAGAGGTTGGTTTACACTTCCGCCGGCAATATGGCGGGTGACCCAGAGGAGATCGGTCTTGCGCACCCAACTTCGGGCGGCGTTCGTTGGCGCGCTTCTGCTTTGCGCGCTCTTCCTGCCGCAAGCTGCCCTTGCCCAGGAGAGCAACGAATCGGTCCTCGGGACCATCACCGATGAGGAAGGCGGGGTCGAGGGCGTCGAGATCGTGGTCACCACCGCCGACGGCGAGGAGGTCGGCAGCGCCACGACCGACGCCGAGGGGGCCTGGGAGGTTCCGCTGCCCGGGCCCGGCTCCTACTCGGTGCACGTGAACGAGGACACCCTCCCAGAGGGCGTCGGGCTGCGCAACCCCGACCGCAACCCCCTCGAGATGGACGTGCTGAGCGGCCAGCACCGCCGCGTGCTGTTCCCGCTGGGGGAGGGCACCCGCGAGACCGCCGCCTGGCTCGGCCGTCTGATCAGCCTGACCGTCGACGGCGTCAAGTTCGGCCTGATCATCGGCATGTGCGCCATCGGCCTGTCGCTCATCTTCGGCACGACGGGGCTGACGAACTTCGCGCACGGCGAGCTGGTCGCGTTCGGGGCCATCGTCACCTGGTACATGAACGCCACCGGCCCGCGCCTGCACCTGGTCCTCGCCGGGCTCTTCGCGGTGGTGCTGGGGGCCTTGCTGGCAGGAGCCCTGGAGAAGGGGCTGTGGTCGCCGCTGCGCAAGCGCGGGACCGGCCTGATCTCCATGCTGGTGGTGTCGATCGGCCTCTCGCTGTTCCTGCGGCACATCCTGCTGCTGATCTTCGGTGGCCGTTCGCAGCCCTTCCGCCAGTACAACGTGCAGAGCGTCATCGAGCTCGGTCCGCTGAGCATCACCCCGCGCGACCTGACGATCGTGATCCTCTCGACCGTCGTGCTCGTCGGCGTCGGGCTGCTGCTCACCATGACCAAGATCGGCAAGGCGATGCGCGCCGTCGCGGACAACCGCGACCTGGCTGAGTCCTCCGGCATCGACGTGCAGCGGGTCGTCCTCTACGTGTGGATGCTCGGTGGAGGGCTGGCCGCCCTCGGGGGCGTCTTCCAGGGCGCCGCCGAGGCCGTGAACTGGAACATGGGCTTCCTGCTTCTGCTGCTGATGTTCGCCGGGGTGATCCTCGGCGGCATCGGAACCGCCTTCGGCGCCCTGGTGGGCTCGCTGGTGGTCGGCATCATCACGCAGGTCTCGACGCTGTGGTTCCCGGCAGAGCTGAAGACCGTCTTCGCCCTGCTGGCCCTGGCGCTGGTCCTGATGTTCAGGCCGCAGGGAATCCTCGGACGGCCCGAGCGGATCGGCTGATGCGGCAGGTGTTCGCGCGCTGCGGGCGCATGGACGTGAGCCTTCACCCAAAGGACAGTTGACTCATGGATCCCCTAGCCATCCTCTATGACGGCCTGCGAGCCGCGTTCGTGCCGGCGACGGCCGCGTATGCACTGGCAGCGATCGGCCTGAACGTCCACTTCGGCTACACGGGCCTGCTGAACTTCGGTCAGGCAGGCTTCATGCTGATCGGCGCCTACGGCATGGCCATCACCGTGGCCACCTTCGGCGGGCCGCTGTGGCTGGGAGTCCTGGTCTCGCTGATCGGCTCAGTCCTGCTGGCGCTGATCCTCGGTCTGCCCACGCTGCGGCTGCGCGCCGACTACCTGGCCATCGTCACGATCGCGGCCGCCGAGATCCTGCGCATCACGTTCCGGTCGGGTTGGGCCTCGGACGTCACCGGTGGTGTGTTCGGCCTGCAGCAGTTCGCGAACTCCTTCTACGCGATCAACCCGATCCCGCGTGGCAGCTACGGGTTCGGCGCCGTTCAGTTCAGCGAACGCCGGCTCTGGACCATCCTGGTCGCCTGGGGGCTGGTCGCCCTGGCCGCCCTGCTCGTCTGGCTGCTCATGCGCAGCCCCTGGGGTCGCGTGGTGCGCTCCATCCGGGAGGACGAGGACGCCGCGCGCAGCCTCGGGAAGAACGTCTACGGCTACAAGATGCAGGCCCTGGTCCTCGGTGGTGTCATCGGCTCGCTCGGCGGTCTGATCCTCGCGGTCGACCAGCAGTCCGTGAACCCCGACTACTACCTCCCGATCGTCACCTTCTACGCCTACACGGTTCTGATCCTCGGTGGTGCCGCGAGGGTTCTGTCGCCGATCTTCGGCGCCTTGGCCTTCTGGGGCATCGTCGCCGCACTGGAGAGCTTCCTGCGCCAGGCGATCGGCATCGGGCTCATCCCGTCCGGAGTGCTCGCCACCAACGAGATCGGTGTCGTGCGCTTCATCCTGGTCGGGTTGGCGCTGATGCTGCTGATGATCTTCCGACCGCAAGGCTTCTTCGGGAACCGCGAGGAGATGCTGCTCGATGCCCGCTAGTCCAGCCACCACGCCTCTGGCCAACATCGCCCCCGAGCCCGGGGTCTCCAAGCCCGACCCCATCCTCGTGGTGGACAAGGTCACCCGGCGGTTCGGCGGGCTCAAGGCCGTCGACGTCGACCACCTCGAGGTGCCGCGCGGCCACATCACCGGTCTGATCGGTCCGAACGGTGCCGGCAAGACGACCTTCTTCAACCTGATGACGGGCTTCGACCGCCCCGACAGCGGGACCTGGCAGTTCGACGGCCATGACGTGTCCGGCCGGCGTGCCCACCAGGTGGCACGGCTCGGCATGGTCCGGACCTTCCAGCTGACCAAGTCGCTGACGCGCCTGACCGTGCTCGAGAACATGAAGCTGGCGGCGGTCGACCAGCGCGGTGAGCGCTTCTTCTCGTCCATGCTCAAGCCGCTGTGGCGGGAGCAGGAGGACCAGATCGAGGAGCGCGCCATGGAGCTGCTAGCGCGCTTCAAGCTGGACAAGAAGGCGAGCGACTTCGCCGGCACCCTGTCAGGTGGTCAGCGCAAGCTCTTGGAGATGGCCAGGGCGCTCATGACCGACCCGAAGCTCGTCATGCTCGACGAGCCCATGGCCGGTGTGAACCCGGCTCTGACCCAGTCCCTCCTCGGCCACGTGAAGGCCCTGCGGGAGGAGGGCATGTCCGTCGTGTTCGTCGAGCACGACATGGACGTCGTCATGGACATCAGCGACTGGGTCGTCTGCATGGCGGAGGGCCGCATCATCGCCGAGGGGCCGCCGCACACGATCGGGAAGAACCCGGCGGTCATCGACGCCTACCTGGGCGGCCACCACGACGAGCCCGAGGAGGTCCCCGACATCGCCGAGAACCGCGCCGCCGACGAGGCGCTCATGGCTCAGGCCGACGCGGAGGCCAGGGAGGAGCAGGCATGACGGATCCCACCAGCCCCACCAACGGCGGCGCCGTCGCCGAGGGCACCGCGAAGCACCTCCGTGACGCCGTCCTGGTCGCCGATGAGCTGATCGCGGGCTACCTGCCCGGCGTCAACATCCTCAACGGCTGCAACCTGGACCTCGCCGAGGGCGAGCTGGTCGGCATCATCGGGCCGAACGGGGCGGGCAAGTCCACTCTGATCAAGGCGATGTTCGGGCTGGTGAAGATCTCCAGCGGCACCGTGAAGCTGCGTGGCGAGGACATCACCAACCTCTCCGCTCACGAGCTGGTGTCCAAGGGCGTCGGCTACGTGCCGCAGACCCAGAACGTCTTCGCCTCCCTGACGGTGGAGGAGAACCTCCAGATGGGGCTCTACCTCCGTCCGAAGCTGTTCGAGGAGCGGATGCGCTTCGTCGCCGACCTGTTCCCGCTGCTCGCCGATCGGCGCAAGCAGCGCGCGGGCTCCCTGTCGGGCGGTGAGCGCCAGATGGTCGCCATGGGCCGCGCCCTGATGATGGACCCGGCGGTCCTGTTCCTGGACGAGCCCTCGGCCGGCCTGTCTCCCGCCAACCAGGACGAGGTCTTCATCCGCGTCCGCCAGATCAACAAGGACGCCGGCGTCTCGATCGTCATGGTCGAGCAGAACGCCAAGCGCTGCCTGCAGATCTGCGACCGCGGCTACGTCCTCGACCAGGGTCGCAACGCCTACACCGGCACCGGCATGCAGCTGCTGCACGACCCCAAGGTCATCGAGCTGTACCTCGGAACCCTCGCCAAGGCCGAGTAGCCGCACGGGAGCTTCTTAAGGGCCCGGGCCGATCGCCCGGGCCCCCACCGTTAGGGCCCCTCACCGTTAGATGTTGTTCTCGGCGCGCATGCTCGCCAAGAACAACATCCGGCGGGGTTTCCGGCAAAGAGAGGACCCCGGCCATCGGCCGGGGTCCTCTGAGTGTGCTGAGGTTTGGCTGGCTCCGGGCAGCTCGCGCCACCCGGAGCCAAAGCTGCTTAGATGCTGATGTCGACGGTGTCGACGACGCTCAGCTGACCGTCGGCGCCGATCTCCCACACCTCGTAGGTGCCGGAGCCGGGCTCACCCTCGTCCACGAAGTTGAGCAGGCCGAGGACGCCGTTGTAGGAGATCATCTCACCGTTGTTGATGAGCTCGAGGCACTCGGCGACCTCGGAGCACTCGGTGCCACCCTCGCGGGTGATGTCGTTGATCTCGGCGGCGATCGCAGCCGGGTCGTCCGTGCCGGCCACGGCCGCGGCGAGCGCGATGATGACGGTGGCGTCGTAGGACTCGGCGGCGAAGGACAGGTCGGTCAGCTCAGGACGGAACTCCTGCAGGCGAGCGACGAACTCGTCGTTGGACTGGGCGGCGGGGCGGGTGCCACGCATGCCCTCGAGGACGGACGGGTCCTCCGGGTTGACCTGGTTGGCCAGGTCGTTGGAGGCGTTGCCGTCAACGCCGTAGACGTTGACCGCGTCCGGGCCGATGCCCTGCTCGATCATGGACTGCAGGATGCGAGCCGACTCGTCGAAGCCGATCAGAACGACGGCGTCCGGGTTGGCCGCGGCAGCGGCGGAGACGTCGGCGTCGAAGTTCTGAGCCTGCTGGTCGTAGACCTCGTTGTAGACGACCTCGGCGCCGGCCTCCTCGAGGGCGCCAGCGGTGGCCTCGGCCAGACCGCGGCCGTAGTCGTCCGAGCGGGCCAGGATCGCAACGGCGGTGCCGCCGTCGGCGACGATCTGGTCAGCCAGGACCGGACCCTGCAGGGCGTCGGACGGCGCGGTGCGGAAGTAGAAGCCGCCGTCGTCGTAGTTCGTGAACGTGGTGGCCGTGTTCGCCGGGGAGAAGTGGATGATGCCGGCGCCGGTCACCTTGTCGATGAAGGTCAGGGAGATGCCGGAGGCAGCGGCGCCGATGATCGCGTCCGCGCCCTCGGCGATGTGACGGTCAACCGTCTGGTTGGCGACGGTGCCGTCGCCGTCACCGGAGTCACCCAGCATCAGGACGACGTCCTGGCCGAGGACGCCACCGGCCGCGTTGATGTCCTCGACCGCCATCTCGACGGCCGCGATCATCGGTGGGCCGAGGAAGGCGAGGTCACCGGTCTCGGGGAGCACGGTGCCCAGGGTCAGGACGCCGTCGACGTTCTCCCCGCCGGGCGCCTCGGGCTCGGTCTCCTCCTCCTCGGTGGCCTCGTCGGTGGGCTCGTCCGTCGGCTCGTCGGCGGCCTCGGTCTCGGTCGGGGCGGCCTCGGACTCGGTCTCGTCGGCCGTGTCGCCGCCGTCGTCGCCACACGCCGCCACCAGGATGGCGAACACGGCGAGGATGGCGAGCTGGCGCATCCACTTCAGTCGAAGCATGAAGCTCTCCTGTGCTCGATGGGACATGCAACGGCTGCCGAGGCCCGCAGGAGAGTCCGGCATACCGCTTGACCCATAAGGGTCATTGCACCCTCCACCGCGCACGGGCGGGGGGAGTGACTTGGGACAGACTAACCTACAGGGGTAGTAGGAGGAAGGGTTTCCCACGGAATCGCTGGAGTCCGATCTGTCTCGGCCCTCGGGTAGCGTTGCGATCTATGCAAAGTCGACCTGTCCTCGCGCTGCTCGACGGGCACAGCCTCGCCTACCGCGCGTTCTTCGCCCTCCCACCCGATCTGCGCACCACGACCGGCCAGCTCACGAATGCCGTGTACGGCTTCACGAGCATGCTGATCAAGCTGCTGGCCGAGCACCGGCCGGCGGGCATCGCGGTGACGTTCGACCGCGGTCGCCCGGCCGAGCGCCTGGCGATCCTGCCCGAGTACAAGGGCACAAGGGCCGAGACTCCGGATGACTTCCGCTCGCAGCTCCCGCTGATCGACGAGGTGCTCAACGCCCTGGCGATACCGATCGTCACCCGGCCCGGGACCGAGGCCGACGACCTGATCGCCACCTACGCGACGCGGGCCGTCGAAGCCGGGATGGACGTGCTGATCGTCACCGGGGACCGCGACGTCTTCCAGCTCATCAACGATCACGTGTCGGTCCTGTACACGCGGCGCGGGATCAGCGACACGGTGCTGATGGACCGGGCGGCGATCGAGGAGAAGTACGGCGTCACCCCCGAGCAGTACCCGTACCTGGCCGCACTGCGCGGTGACCCGAGCGACAACATCCCGGGGGTGCCGGGGGTGGGGGAGAAGACCGCCTCGAAGCTGGTCGCCACCTACGGCGACCTGGAGGGCATCTACGCCAACCTCGACTCCATCCGGGGCAAGAAGGTCCCACAGGCGCTGGCGGAGCACCGCAAGGCGGTGTTCGACGGCTACGCCGTGGCGACCCTGCACCGCGACCTCGACCTGCCGGTGCCGGTCGAGGAGCTGCGCATGGGTGAGGTCGACGCCGAGAAGGTGCGCCGGCTGTTCGCGACTCTGGAGTTCCGCTCGCTGTGGGAGCGCCTGGCCGAGGTGCTCAACCCGGCCGCGGAGGCTGAGGCTGCAGGCTTCGCCGACGAGCCGGTCGAGCTCGCCCCGGGCGACCTGGTGCGCTGGCTTCAGGGCCTCGAACCGGGCCAGCCGGTAGCGCTGCTGCCGGGTGTTGACGGGCGGCTGCCGGACCTGCGCTGGGTGTGGGTCGCGGTGGCGGCCGCAGGCGCCAACCCCGCGACGGCGGCGCTCGAGGACCTCTCGAACGAGGACCTCGAGGCGCTTGCGGCGGTGCTCGCCGATCCCGACCGCCCGCTGCTCGTGCACGACGCCAAGGCGCTCGACCACGCGTCGACGAGTCGCGGCTGGACCCTGGCCGCGGTGGCCACAGACACCGAGCTCGCCGCGTACCTGGTTCAGCCGGCGCAGCGGATCTACGACCTGGAGTCGCTGGCCCTTCAGTACCTCAACAAGGTGATCTCGGCCGAGGACGGCGGCGCCGATGACGGCCAGCTGGCGATGCAGGTGGGCGACGACTGGCGCGACCGCGCGCTGCGCGCGCAGGCGCTGCTGGAGCTGGCAGACGTCCTCGCCAAGGAGCTCGCCGACCGCGATCAGACCGAGCTGCTGGCCGAGCTCGAGCTCCCGCTGGTGCCGGTGCTGGCGGCCATGGAGCGGACCGGGATCGCCGTGGACGTCAGCGTCCTCGAGGAGATGAGCGGCGATCTGGCGGCGCGCGTCGACGAGGCGCGCGAGCAGATCTGGGCCTACGCCGGCGAGGAGTTCAACCTCGACTCGCCCAAGCAGCTCCAGCGGGTTCTGTTCGAGGAGCTCGGCCTGCCCAAGACCAAGCGCATCAAGACCGGCTACACCACTGATGCGAACGCCCTGGCCGGGCTGATCGACTTCCACCCGATCATCGAGCCGCTGCTCACCTACCGCGAGCTCTCCAAGCTGAAGAGCACCTATGTGGACGCCCTGCCGCCGCTGGTCAACCCGCGGACGGGCCGGATCCACGCCGAGTTCAACCAGACCGTGGCGGTCACCGGCCGGCTGTCCTCGCAGCACCCCAACATCCAGAACATCCCGATACGGTCGGCGCTGGGCCGTGAGATCCGCCGCGCCTTCGTCGCCGGCGAGGGCTTCACGAGCCTGGTCGTGGCCGACTACTCGCAGATCGAGCTGCGCGTCATGGCCCACCTGTCGGGCGACCGCGGGCTGCTCGAGGCGTTCAGGTCGGGGGAGGACATCCACGCGACCACCGCCGCGATGGTGTGGGGGCTGCCGATCGACGCGATCGACAACACCATGCGCAGCCGCATCAAGGGGATGACCTACGGGCTCGCCTACGGCCTGTCGGCGTTCGGGCTGTCCCAGCAGCTGTCCATCCCGCCCGAGGAGGCGCGCGAGCTGATGGACGCCTATTTCGAGCGCTTCCCCGGCGTGCGCGACTACCTGCGCGGCGTCGTCGAGCAGGCTCGCGTCGACGGCTACACCTCGACCCTGCTCGGGCGACGCCGCTACCTGCCCGACCTGATGAGCGACAACCGCCAGCGTCGCGAGATGGCCGAGCGCATGGCGCTGAACGCCCCGATCCAGGGCAGCGCGGCGGACATCATCAAGCGCGCGATGGTCGCCGTGCACCGACGGATGGCGGAGGAGCGGATGGCCTCCCAGCTGCTGCTCCAGGTGCACGACGAGCTGATCTGCGAGTCAGCCCCGGGCGAGGAGGAGGCCCTGCGCGACCTCCTGGTGACGGAGATGTCAGGAGTCGCCGACCTGGCGGTCCCCCTGGAGGTGGACACAGCAATGGGCCGCTCCTGGTACGAAGCCGAGAAGCACTGACCGAACCAGTGCCACCACCCCCGCACCACGCCGAGCAAGGGAACCGAGAACCCAGAACCCGATAACCCGCAAGGAAGAGGAAAGCCCCGAGGCGCAGGAACCCGGCTGGCGCGTCGACCGAGGAACCCGGACCCAGGCCAGCGCGGAATAGCCCAGCCAGGATCGATTGGGCGGAACTCACACGCTCAACCCGGCGCTCCGCCGAAAGAACGAGCGGCGAGGCGGAGGAGCCCCGCCGGTGGAGCGACCGTAAAAGGTCCCAGGGAGCGGAACCGGCGGGGCTCCGTCATGCGGGGCTCCGTCATGGCGGGACTCTCCGAAAGCGGGGCC
>CAZVUW010000047.1:0-24335 GCA_964629825.1 uncultured Actinomycetota bacterium | reverse complement strand
GTTGGATGTTGTATTGGGCGGACATGTCCGCCCAATACAACATCCAGCGGTCCGGTCGGCCGGCGGTCGCCGCCGACCCCGCCTCGCCCCACGTTGGGTGTTGTTTTCGACTGACATGTCAGTCGAAAACAACACCGAGGCTCGGGGGTGGTCGAGGCTCGGGGGTGGTCGACGCCTAGGGGCGGGCTGCCAGCAGCGCCTGGGCGGTCCGGCGGGCCAGGGCCATGCAGGTCAGCATCGGGTTGACGCCCAGCGCCGTCGGGAAGGCGCTGGTGTCGCCGATCCACACCCCCTTGGCCTCATGCAGCTGACCCTCGGGGTCGGCGACGCTGGTGGCACGGTCCGCGCCCATCCGCGCGCTGCCCATCTGGTGCGCGCTGAACAGCGGCCGGCCGCCGGCGCCCAGGGGCAGGCCCGACCAGCGGTCGATCCAGCCGTCCAGGTCGCGGCCGCGGCGCCACACGGGCATGCGGGGGGCGAGGTCGATGATCGCCCTGGCGCCGGCGGCGGCGTGGGCCCGCGCCATCTGCGCCAGCGCCGCGCGGAGGGCCGCCAGGTCGCCGGCGTGCACCAGCGGGTAGTCGACGACCGCCTGGCCGGAGCCGTCGATCCGCACCCGGCCCGAGCCGCGATCCCCCACGATCCCGATGAAGCTGGCGACGTGGGAGAGTCGGCCCATCAGCACCTTGTGCGAGCGGCCCGATCGCCACGGCAGGGTGCCCGCGGCCAGCGCGGGCCCGAAGGCGGGGCACTCCAGCAGGAAGCCTGAGCCGGCCGGGTCGGTGAACTCGTCGACGACCACGGACTGGGGCGGACCCCACCAGGGGTTCTGCGGGGTGTCGTAGCAACCGACCATGGCCGCCACAGGGTGGAGGCGCAGGTGGCGGCCGACCTGGAGGCCGCCGAGGCCCGAGCGCAGCAGCAGCGCCGGGGTCTCCAGCGCGCCGCCGGCCACGACGACGTGCGAGGCGCGGACCGTCACGGTCCGCTCGCGGCCGTCCTCTACGACCGCGGCCTCAACGCCCGCAGCCCGCCCGCGGCGCATCAGCACCCGCCGGGCCGAGCAGCCCGTCAGGACCCGCGCACCCGCGGCCGCGGCGTCCGCCAGATAGGTGCGAGCTACGGTCTGCTTGCTGCCGCTGCGATCGCCGAGGCCCATGTGCCCGGCGTTGTCGGGGTCGTAGAGGCTCGGATCGGCGTTGCGCTGCGCCGTCCGCCACGACCAGCCGAGGGCGGCCGCGCCACGGCGCAGGGCTTCGTTGGAGCCGTTGCGATCGCTGCAGTCCCCGGTCACGCCGAGGCGTTCGCTGACCGCGTCCAGATGGGGGGCCAGGTCCCCGCCGGCGAGACCGCGCAGCCCGTGGTCCCGCTCCCAGATCCCCAGCAGCTCCTCGGGCGGGCGGACGCAGTTGGCCCAGTTGACGGTCGTGCCACCGCCCAGGGTCGCGCCGGCCAGCAGGGAGATGTTGCCCTCGCTGGTGCGGGCCGTGTAGCCGTCGCGCCAGTACATACCGGTCACGGCCGGCAGCTCGTGCGCCGGGAAGTCCTGCTCCTGCAGGTCCGGGCCCGCCTCGAGCACGACCACGTCCAAGCCGGCCTCGGCCAGGGTCGCGGCGACCACGCCGCCGCCCGCACCCGAGCCCACCACGCACACGTCCGCGCTGACGATCCCCTTGGCCTGCCGGGGCGCGACAACGGCGAGAGCCCTGCGCGGCGGCGTCACCTCCGGCGGGCCCGAGTAGCCGAACGTCTGCCAGGTCGGGTTGCTGCCATCCTCGCCGGTCAGCCCGTAGTGCAGCAGCAGCACGAGCTTGCGCAGGTCCGCCAGGCCGCGGGCGGCAGGCAGCGCGCCCAAGACCGAGAGGGCGGCGGCGCGCAGGGGGCCGGGCAGCCGGCCGAAGCCGATGGCGGCCAGGCCGTCGAGCGCATCGTCGACCTCTCGCGCCACCCCCGCGGGCAGTCGTGTCGTCACCCACCCCGCGACGGCGAGGGGGACGTCGAGGTCGCTGGCCCGCAGCTCCCACAGCTTTCCCGGGGCGGCACCCGTCGGCGGGCGTACCCGGGGCACCCAGGTGTCGCAGAGGCCCGTGAGCGCCGCCAGCCGCCGCCCCCCGTCGCGCTCCGACCAGCGCCGGCCGGCCTCCACCAGCTGTGCCCGCATCCTGCTCCCCGGCTCGCCTAGCAGCCGAGCACCACGGAGTCCCCCGCGAACAGGGGCGTGGTCGCCGGCCATGTCCTCATCGTGCCGCCTAGCATCGCGCGGATGACGGGCGCGGTGTCGCACCCGACCGCCTCGGCGGCCGCGCCGAGGTGAGCGGCGGCCACCCTCGACGGGCTCTCGGCGGGAGCCCGCCGCACCGTGACCTCGGGCGGCTCCAGCGCAAGGGCGCGCTTGTACTCCGCAGGGGTGTTGAGGTTGCGGAAGGACCGCAGATCCGGATCGACCGCTGCCAGCCCGGGGTCCGCCGAGAGCTCCGCCATGGTCAGGTCGCGGACGGTAGAGGCCGCCACCAGGTCGGCCAGCGCGGTGCGGCCGTCGTGCAGCAGCCGCTCGGCTCGCCCTCCGAGGCCCGTGCGGTAGACCGCCGCCAGATGCTGCCGCCGACCGTCCACGACCGGGAGAACGACCTCGGCCTCCGGGTGCGCCCGCGCCTCCTCAACCAGGCATCGGACGACCAGCGGGTGGAGCAGCGGCAGGTCGGTCGCGGCGGCGAACAGCAGCGGCGCCTCGGCGGCCGCCAGCACGACGGCGAGGCCCTGGAGGGGGCCGCGACCCGGGACCGGGTCTTCGAGCACGAGGACATCTGGCGGCAGGGTCGGCAGGCGCTGACCGGGACCGCGCACGACCAGTACCGGCCCGTCAAGGGCGCGCGTCAGGGTGCCGACGGCCCGCTCCAGCAGGGTGGCGCCGTGCCAGTCGAGCCAGGCCTTGTCGGCGCCCATGCGCTCGGAGCGGCCGCCGGCCAGCACGACACCGACCGCGCTGATGGCCAATAGCAGCTCCCTCCATGGCCGCCCGATCCCCGGGGTGCAGCAGCGCAGCCTCGGCTTTCGGGACCTCCTCGGACCTGCGGTATTGTCGCGATCATGCTCCTTCGTGCGCGGAGCGAGTCGGTGGCCGCGGTCGGCGGATATCTCGCTCGCGACCTGCTCGACATCACCGACGACCTGGCCGCCCTGGACGGCTCGGGCTGGTGGGCGGTTGTGCTTCCCTACGACGGAGCGCCGGTCTGCGCTCGTTTCGCCCGGGTGACGCGGCTGCCGGGCACCTGGCCGCGCCTGCGCGGCTGGGTCGGGCCGACCGCGGACGCCTGGGCCTCGAGCCTGGAGCGCCCGGCGTGGACAGACGCCGTCGCTGCGATCCGCTCGGCGATCGCCCGGGGCGACGTCTACCAGGTCAACCTCACCCGCCGCCTGTCGGCGCCGCTGCCGGAGGGCGCGGATGCGCTGGCGCTGGGACGGGTGCTGGCCGCCGCGCACCCGGCGCCGCATGCGGTCACGCTCCGGCTGCCCGCGGCCGGGGTTTCCATCGCCTCGGCCTCGCCCGAGCTGTTCCTGCGGCGGGACGGTCGCAGCGTCGTCACGCGACCGATCAAGGGCACGGCGGCCGACGCCGCCTCCTTCCTGGCGAAGGATCGCGCCGAGAACGTGATGATCGTGGACCTGGCACGCAACGATCTCGGGCGGGTCTGCGAGGTCGGGACCGTGCGGGTGCCCGGGCTGTGCGAGCTCGAGCCTCATCCCGGCCTCGTCCACATGGTCAGCACGGTCGAGGGACGCCTTCGACCGGGCGTCGGCTGGGCCGAGCTGCTGGCCGCGACCTTCCCGCCCGCCTCGATCACGGGCGCGCCCAAGATCGCAGCCGTGGAGCACATCGCCCGGCTCGAGCCGGTGGAGCGCGGCCCGTACTGCGGTGCCCTCGGCTACGTCGACGCCGACGCGGGCAAGGGCGAGCTCAACGTCGCCATCCGCACGTTCTGGTTCGCCGACGGCCGGCTGCACTTCGGCACGGGCGGTGCGATCACCTGGGACTCCGATCCAGCCCTCGAATGGCGGGAGTCGGAGCTGAAGGCGGCGAAGCTCGTGAGCGTCGCGAGCCGGCCGCCCGTGGCGGCCGTCAGCGGCGCGGCGCCTCGCTGACCGAGCAGGGGACCAGCCACAGGTCGCCTGCCATCTCGCCGGCGGTGATGTAGGAGCAGCCATCTGCGATGGCCAGGCCCTCCGACTGCAGCTCGAACGGCGCCGGGGCCTCATGCGCGGCCCAGGAGGCGATGTCGGCCAGATCCCGCTGCCCCGGCGGCGCCACGAAGGCGAAGACCGCGTCGTAGGTGCGCAGCAGCAGAAGCCCGTCGCGCAGGTCTCCACCGGTGACCCCGCCACCCACCATCTGCGAATGCAGGGGCGCCCGCGGCGGCGGCAGCGGGAGCACCCCCAGATCGGTGAGCTGGCCGTCCGCAAAGCGCTCGGCCCGGTACAGGCGCGTCTCGCCGGTGCTGCGCGTCTCCCGGTCGAACGGCGCCTTGGTCACGATGTGCGGACGGCCGAGGTCGTCGACCAGCAGGGCCTCGGCGTCGTGGGCGCTGTCGGGATAGGTCAGCTCGGCACGATCCCCAGGCAGGGGCGCCTGCGGCGGCGGGCCGCTCAGGTCCGGCTCGGGGACGCGGGTGACCACGACGCTGCCGCGCGAGCGGGTGTTGTCGCCGGTGTCGCCGATGAACAGGCACCAGGGCTCGGGCCGATCCGCTCCGCACGGGCCGGTGGTCAGGGACTCGCCGTCGCGCGTCGACAGCCCCTCGACCGCGAGCACGGCGATCAGCGTCCCGTCGCGGCGCACCGCGTGGACCGCGCCGGTGCCGGGCTCGTCATCGAGCAGGTACAGGACGTCGCCGTCGCGACGGCTCACGGCGAGACCGCTGGCCTCCGGCAGCGCGTCGGCGTCGAACTCACCGATGCGCCGGGGCTGGGCGTAGCAGCCGATCCCATCGACGGCGACACAGCTCGGCTCTTCTGTCGCCGTCCCGGATGGCGTCGTCGGCTCCCACGTCGGCGTCGGGGAGGGTGTGGGCTCGCCGGGGGGCTCAGTCGGCGGCATCGGAGTCGTCGTCTCAGCGGCCGCGGCGGCCTCAGGCGAGGCGCGTTCACGCGATGGCTCCGCCCGCGGCGGGGCGGCGCCGGCGGAGCAGGCCGCCAACACCAGCGCGGCGATCACCACCGCCAGCCGTCGTCGCGCGAGCCTCTCCACCCGCCCGACGGTAGCGGCGACGGCTCAGCCGACGAGGGTCCAGGCGCCCGGCGCGACGGACAGGCTGCGGCCGTCGCGCTCGGAGCCGTCCAGCTCGCCGTCGTCGTTCCAGGCGGCAGCGCCGCGGACGACCACCTGCCGGCCGCGAGCGGTGCGAACCCCGTCCAGCTCGACATGCGCGCCGCTGCGCGCCGCCAGGCCGAGCCGCAGCCGCTCCAGCGCTCCGCGGTCGGTGACGACCAGCACCTCCGCCAGCCCGTCGGCCGGGTCGGCGTCCGGGAACAGCTCGGTGCCGCCCCCGACCGTGCGCCCGTTGCCGACGCCCACGACCAGCAGGCTCTCCGCGGCCGCGAGGGGGGTCCCGTCCACCTCCACCGACAGCCGCAATGCGTCGGCCGACGCCCCGGCGGCGGCCGCACCGGCCGGGTAGGCGACCGGACCGAGCCGGTCCTTCAGCTCCGCCGCGCGCTCGGCGGCCTCTACGCCGAGCCCGGCGTGCGCCGCGTTGACCACCACACCCTCGGAGCCAACCAGCAGGTCCAACGCGCGCGGGCGTCCCGACACGATCCTGCGCGCAGCCTCCTCGGCGTCCAGCGGCAGCCCGAGCGTCCGGGCGAAGTCGTTGCCCGTGCCCAGCGGCAGCAGCGCCAGCGGCGTCGAGTCGAGCAGCCCGCGCTCGTGCAGGGCGTTCAGCACGACGTGCAGCGCCCCGTCTCCCCCGGCGACCACCGCGAGGCGGTCGTCCAGACCCTCCAGCGCCGCGGCGAGGCGATCGGGGTCCGAGGTGTCGGCCACCTCGGTGGGAGCGGCGGCTGCGAGAACCGATCGCGCCCCGGCGATGGCCTCCTCCTCGACGCCGCCCGCGGCCTTGGCGACCAGCAGCAGATGTCCGTTCATCGCAGGGATGTACCCGCCCCCTCGCCCACCTACGGCTGCCGCCCCCAGCCGCCGCTCGAAAGCCTCCACGGCCGCGCGCACCCCTTTCCACGCGCACGCCGCTGTGTCATCGTTGGCAGACGCCCAGCGGGGGAGCCGCTGATGGGGCCGCTGTCGCTTCCACGAGCGCCTGGCGGCACGGGATCTACACCGGGGATGGGCTATGGAGCGCTCGCGCACTCTGCTGAAGCGGCGCAGGACCAAGATCGTCGCCACCCTGGGACCTGCCTCGACCGAAGCGGGGATGGTCGAGCGCCTGATCAAGGCTGGGGTCAACGTCTTCCGCCTGAACTTTTCCCACGGCGACCACGCCACCCACGAGGCGGCCTGCAAGGAGGTCCGCCGCGCCGCCCAGGCGGTTGGGGCGCCGGTGGCCGTGCTCGCCGACCTGTGCGGGCCGAAGATCCGCGTCGGCCGCTTCGAGGGCGGCTCCGTCCAGCTGACCGACGGCGAGAAGGTGACGGTCACGACCCGCGACGTGCTCGGCGGCCCCGGGCTGATCCCGTCGCAGTACGAGGCCCTGGCCGACGACGTCGAGGCCGGCTGCCGCATCCTCCTCGCCGACGGGCTGCTGGAGCTGCGGGTCGACGAGGTGTCCGGCACGGAGATCGCCTGCACGGTCGTGCACGGCGGAACCCTGGGTGACCGCAAGGGCATGAACCTGCCGGACGTGGAGCCGTCCGCTCCCGCGATCACCGACAAGGACCGCGAGGACGCCCTGTTCGCCGCCGAGCTGCCGGTTGACTACGTCGCGCTGTCGTTCGTGCGCCGGCCCTCCGACATCCACGACCTGCGCGCGCTGCTCGGCGGCGCCAACGCCGCGAAGATCATCGCCAAGATCGAGCACCCCGCGGCGCTCGGTCCGATCGACGAGATCATCGACGCCTCGGACGGGATCATGGTCGCGCGCGGCGACCTCGGCGTCGAGCTCCTGCCGGAGGAGGTCCCGGTCATCCAGCGCGAGCTGGTCCTGCGCGGGCGGGCGCGCCGCAAGCCGGTGATCGTCGCCACGCAGATGCTCGAGTCGATGATCACCAACCCTCAGCCAACCAGGGCCGAGGTGTCCGACGTCTCGACGGCGGTCCTGACGGGTGCGGACGCTGTGATGCTGTCGGCCGAGACGGCGACCGGGTCCTATCCCGCCGCCGCGGTGAAGATGCTCGACCGGATCGCCCGCCAGATCGAGGGGCATCTGTGGTCGCAGGGCGGCTTCCAGTTCCCCGAGGCGGAGCGCTACGAGCCGTTCGTCCTCGAGGAGGCGGTCGCCCGCTCAACCGCGCAGCTGTCGCGCGACCTCGCCGTCCGGGCGGTGATCGTCCTGTCGACCCTGGGGGCGACCGCGCGGGTGCTCTCGGCGGCCCGCCCGGCCGCGCCGCTGGTCGCTGCAACCCCCGACGAGTCGGCCGCGCGGCGCATGGCGCTGCTGTGGGGCGTCGTCCCACAGGTGGTGGACGCGGCCACGGACGATCGCAGGGAGCTGGCCCGCAAGCTGGCCGCGGAGCTGGGCCTGGCCGAGCGTGGGCAGCGCATACTCGCCGTCGACGGGTTCGAGGCTCCCGACCAGGAGCCCGCACCGACCATCAGCGTGCTGACCGTCTGAAAGCCATCTACAGCGCCCCCGCGGGCCGAAGCAGGAAGGAAGAAACGCATGCCGCGCACGGTGTTCATGTTCCCCGGCCAGGGCTCGCAGAAGGTGGGCATGGGCCGCGACCTGGCGGAGCGCTATCCGGACATCGCCAAGCGCATCCTGGGGACGGCCGACGAGGTGCTCGGCTTCGACCTGACCAAGCTGTGCTTCGAGGGGCCGGAGGAGGACCTCCGCCGCACCGACAACACCCAGCCGGCAATCTTCACCGTGAGCATGCTGGCGCTCGAGGTCCTGCGGGAGAACGGCGTCGACGCCGACGCCGCGGCCGGTCACAGCCTCGGCGAGTACTCGGCGCTGGTGTGCGCCGGCGCGCTGGACTTCGTGGACGGGCTGAAGCTGGTGCGACGCCGCGGCGAGCTGATGGCCGCGGTCAACGAGCGCACCCCGGGCGCCATGGCCGCCATCATCGGCCTGAGCCCTGAGCGCGTCGACGAGCTGTGCGCCCAGGCCCGCAGCGACGGCGGCGGCGTGGTCGAGGCCGCCAACTACAACGAGCCCGAGCAGACCGTGATCTCGGGCGAGGCCGAGCCGGTGGAGCGGGCCATGGCGATCGCCAAGGAGGCGGGGGCGCGGGTGGTGCCGCTGCAGGTCGGCGCGCCCTTCCACTGCAGCCTCATGAGCGATCTCGCCGACGAGTTCGCCGAGGCGCTCGATGCGACCACTTTCAGGGAGCCCCGGATCCCGGTCGTGGCCAACGTCACGGCCGACTACGTGCGCACGGCGGACGAGGTGACCGATGCACTTCGGCGTCAGGTCGCCGGATCGGTGCGCTGGACGGATACGCTGCGCCGCCTCGCGGGTGACGGCTACGACACCTACGTGGAGGTCGGTCCGGGTCGGGTGCTGACGGGTTTCTCCATGAAGGTCAACCCAGATGCAGAGGTGTACAGCGCCGGCGAGCTGCGCCGCATCGAGCGCATGCTCCCGAAGCTGGGGGTCGCCGGGTCGGAGTAGGCCCGGCGGAAGGCTGTGCGCCGGGCGCACCACGCCCGGCGTGACCAGAAAGGGCGGGAGGTTCGGCTGTGGGCATGGAGAAGGATGCGGACGTCGTCGTCGTCGGCAGCGGGATCGCGGGGCTGACCGCAGCGGCGCTGCTCGCCAACAGCGGCCAGCGCGTGCTCGTGCTCGAGCAGGCCGAAGCGCCGGGCGGCTACGCGCACGCCTTCTCGCGCGGCGAGAACGGCGAGTACACGTTCGACCCGGCGGTCCACCTGATCGCCGACCAGCCGATGTTCGAGCGCTTCCTCGCCCTGCTCGGCGTGTCCGACCTGTGCGAGTTCATCCCCTCGAAGCACTTCTACCGCGCGGTGCTGCCGGGCTTCGCCCTGGACCTGCCGGGTGATCGTGAGGGCTTCGTCGAGGCGCACGTCGAGGCCTTCCCCCACCAGGCCGAGGAGCTGCGGGCGTTCTGGTCGCTGTGCCACGCCGTCCATCGGCAGGCCCACGACCTGCCCCCGGCGATGCACCTGCGCGACCTGGACGCGGCCGCCGCATCGGCGCCGGAGCTGTTCGCCTACCGCCGCTCGACGCTGGCCGAGGTGCTGGACGAGCGCCTGACGGACGACCGCGCCAAGGCCGTGGCGGCGGTGTGCTGGCAGTACCTGGGCGTGCCGCCGAGCAAAGCCTCGTTCCAGACCTTCGCGCAGCTGACGACGGTGCACACGGACTCGCTGTTCGCCGTCGGCGGCGGCGTCCAGAGCCTGGTCGACGCGATCGTGGTCGCGATCGAGCGCCACGGCGGCGAGGTGCGGCTGCGCACGCCGGTCCGGGAGATCCTCGTGCGCGACGGACGGGCGCAGGGCGTGCGGCTGGACGACGGGCAGGAGATCATTGCGGACGTGGTCCTGTCGGGCGCGGACCCGTTCCAGACCTTCGAGCAGCTGGTGGACTCCGAGCAGGTTCCCGCCTCCTACCTGCGCAAGATCAAGCGCATGGTGCCCTCCGGCTCGGCCTTCCTGCTGTTCGCCGCCACGACCCTGGATCTCACCCAGTTCGACCTGCCCCACCAGGTGTTCACCCACCGGCACTGGGACCACGAGCAGAACTTCGCCGACAGCCAGCGCGGCGACTTCGGTGTCCGCTGGATCACACCGACGACGCTGCTCGACCCCACCGTCGCGCCCCCCGGCGAGCACGCCGTCGTCTGCAAGGCGATCACGCCCTACGACATCGGCCGGCCGTGGCACGAGGTCAAGCAGGAGTGCACCCAGCTCCTGCTGGACGAGCTCGACGCCGTCTTCCCGGGCTTCACGGACGGCCTGACCTTCGTCGAGAGCGCCACCCCCCTGACCATCGAGCGCTTCTCCCGCAACATCCGCGGGGCGATCCACAGCTGGGAGCAGACCATCAAGCAGACCGAGGGCAAGCGGCCCCCGGCCACGACCCCCATCGACAACCTGTACCTGTGCAGCCAGTGGACGAGCATCGGCGGGAGCTTCCTCCGCGCCTTCGTCTCGGGGACCATCGTCGCCTCGCTCGTGCTCGAGGCGGCGGGCATGCCCGAGGCCGTCCCCGACCTGCGCAGCCCCGCCCAGGACCCCAGCCCGATCGCATGACCCCCCAGCGACGTCAGGAGAGGAGAGGAGGAGCTCGATGACCGCAGTGCCGACTGAGGACACCGTCGCGCAGAACGTCGAGGTCGTGCGGCGCGTCCTGGAGGAGATCTGGAACGACGGGAACGTCGATCTGGCCGACGAGCTGATCGCCGTCGACGCGATCGACCACGACAAGCAGCCGGGCGAGGCCGACGGGCGGGAGTCCTTCAAGGAGCACGTCCAGATCCTGCGGGGGGCCTCCAGCAACATGCACCTGGCCATCGACCAGGTCTGGGGCGCGGGGGATCGGGTCGTGGCCCGCTGGCGCTGGCAAGGCGTCCAGGACCGCCCGATGTTCGACATGCCGCCGTCGAACAAGCCCTTCGACATGACCACGGTGGCCATCTACCGGGTGCAGAACGGCCAGGTGACCGAGATCTGGAAGGCGACGGACCTGCTCCAGATGCTCGAGCAGCTCGAGGTCCTGCCGCCACGCGGCTCCGGACCGCTGAAGACGATCGTCCACACGATCACGACGGTGGGCCGCATGGGCGTCCGCAAAGCCCGGTATGCCCTGTCCCAACGGCGGGGTGGAGCGGCCACGCAGGGGGGCTGACACAGGGACTAGTTCGTGCGATGCTGCGCCGACCGCAGGACGGCGGCACGGGTTCGGAAGCCTCCGACCCGTGACAGGGCGTCCTCGCGGCGGAGGTGCCATGGGCAGCATCAGCGGTCCCGTCCTCATCGCAGGCGGCGGCATCGGCGGCATCGCGGCCGCCGTGGCGCTGCGACAGGCCGGCGTGGCGGCACACGTCTATGAACGCGCCGGACGTCTGGGCGGCATCCAGGTGGGTGGCTGCTATGTGCTCTGGTACGCGGGCGTCCTGAGCCTCGACGTCATCGGCCGGGCCGAGGCGGCGCGCGCGGTCGGCCACGACGTCGAGCGCTTCGAGCTGTGCGACTCCGAGGGCGGGGTCATCGTCGGGCTGGACGTCGGCGACCGCGGCCGCGAGGTCGGCGGGGTGCCGCTCGCGATCCGCCGCGCCGACCTGCACAAGGTCCTCACGGACGCGCTCGACGCCGACGCGCTGCACCTGGGGGCGCGGCTGATCCACGCCGAGCAGGACGCCGACGGCGTGACGGCCTACTTCGCCGACGGGCGCTCGGAGCGCGGCGCGGTCCTGGTCGGAGCCGATGGCATCGGCTCGGCCCTGCGCGCGCAGCTGCACGGCGAGTCCGAGCCGGTGCATCCTGGCTACGCGCACTGGTCCGGCATCGCAAAGGACGTGGACTCCTTTCCGCGCGGCGTGTTCCGCGTGCTGCACGGGGACGGGGCGCGCTTTGCGTTCTTCCACCTCCCCGACGGCGCCGTCTGCTGGTGGTGCGTGCGCAACGCCCCGCCGGGACCGGAGGGCGACGCCCTCGGCACGCTGGACCGCCTCAAGCAGGACTTCGGCGGCTGGACCGCTCCGGTCGGCGAGCTGCTGGAGGCCACCGCCCCCGAGTCGGTGCACCGCCGCGACACCCTCGACCGGCCTCCGATCCAGCCGTGGGGGAAGGGCCGCTTCACCCTCATCGGTGATGCGGCGCACGCGATGACCTTCAACCTCGGCCAGGGAGCGGGCACGGCCCTGACGGACGCCGTGACCCTGCCGTCCTACCTCACCCGCGGCGGCGACGTGGCCGCGGCACTGCGCGACTTCGAGACGGCGCGGGCCGCCATCACCACGCCCCTGGTGCGCCGGTCACGCTGGATCGGGTGGATGGCCTCGTGGGACTTCCCCACGGGCCCGCAGCTCAACGCCGCGATCATGCGGATGGGGCGTCGGACCATGCCGGGGCTGTTCACCCTCGACCTGCAGGGCCATCCGGGTCTTGACCGCAAGCCGGTGGCCGTGCAGCCGAGCCGACAGGAGACCTGAGTGACGGTTGAGGAGAACAAGGAGATCATCCGCCGCTACATCGACGAGGCCTGGCGCAAGGGCAACCTCGCCGCCCTCGACGAGTACGTGGCCGAGGACGCGGTCTTCCACGACCTGGTCCGCCAGGGCAAGCCGCCCGGTCGCGAGGCCGTGCGCGCGTCCATGGCGGAGTTCAGGACCGGCTTCCCCGACATGGACATGCAGGTCTTCGACGTCATGGGGGAGGGCGACCTCGTCTCCTTCCGCTGGCGCTCGGAGGGCACCCACCTCGGCGAGCTCCAGGGCATCCCGCCGAGCGGCCGGCGCGGCCACCTCGACGGGATCGTGATGGTCCGCCTCCGCGACGGGATCATCGTCGAGGGCTGGCAGGAGATCGACCTCATGGGCATGCTCCAGCGCCTGCGAATACTGCCGAGCGGGGGCATGCCGGCACCCATGGTGAAGGCGATGTATGCGGCTCAGAACCTGGGTGATCGTCTGAGGAACCGCAAGTGACCAGATCGCCCTGCCCCGATGGCTCGTCCTGTGGCATGCTGCGCAGCCGCAGAGCGGTGGCGGCGGGGCTCGGCTAGTTGAAACCACATTGACCTGGCAGGTCTGGGTCAAGCAGGAACAACGTCAAGACCTTCATGGGAAGGCGCCATCAATGGTTCTTGAGGATCGTGTCGCCCTCGTGACGGGCGGCTCCCGCGGGATCGGTCGGGCCATCTGCCTTGCGATGGCCGCCCAGGGCGCCGCCGTCGCCGTCAACTACCGCTCGGGACAGGCCCAGGCTCAAGAGGTGGTCAAGGAGATCGAGGCCAACGGCGGTCGTGCGATCGCCGTCGGCGGCGACGTCTCCGACTACGGCGAGGCTCAGGGCGTCGTCGATCAGACCGTCAGCGAGCTCGGCGGCCTGCATGTTCTGGTCAACAACGCCGGCATCTCCCGCGATGCCCTCATCTTCAACATGGAGCCGGAGGACTGGCTCGAGGTCATGAAGGTGAACTTCGGCGGCGTGTTCAACTGCACCAAGGCCGCGATGTCGCACTTCATGGCGCAGCGCGACGGCTCGATCATCAACATCTCGTCGGTGATGGGCGAGCGCGGCTGGATCGGCGAGTCCAACTACTCGGCCTCCAAGGGCGCCGTCAACGCGTTCACCCGCTGCTGTGCCGTCGAGCTGGCGCGCTTCAACGTGCGCGTGAACGCGATCCTCCCGGGGTTCGCACCTACCGAGCTGGTCTCGGAGCTGGTCGAGAAGGGCGGAAAGGCCATCAAGAAGCAGATCCCCCTTCGCGACTTCGCCGATGTTGACGAGATCGCGTCCCTGGCGGTGTACCTGGCCAGCCCGGGGGCGCGCTACATGACCGGTGTGCTCGTGCCCGTCGACGGCGGGGCGGCCGCAACCCTGGGCCTCGGTCGGCCCTGACCATCCGCAACGAACGAGAAGCAAGCCCCAAGGAGCATCTGATGGCAGACAACGACATCTACACCGCCGTCCAGGAGGCCGTGGCGGAGGCCCTCGGCCTGGACGAGGACGAGGTGACGCCGGACGCGACCCTCCTCGACGACCTGGGCGCCGAGTCCATCGACCTGCTGGACATCCTCTTCCGCCTGGAGCGCAGCGTGGGGGTGAAGATCCAGGCCGCCGACCTGGCCGACTACGTGCAGGGCGGCATCCCGGACGACGAGTTCGGCGACGAGAACGAGATCATCACCCCCAAGGGCATGGAGCAGCTGAAGAAGGTCATGCCCCAGCTCGCCGACGCCGACCTCGACGGCAAGCTCGAGGCCGACCAGGTGATGAGCCACTTCACGGTGCAGAACCTCGTGGACATGGTGCGGGCACGTGCCGCCAGCAGCACCGCCTGAGACCTCGGCGGTACCAAGCTCGCGGGTCCGCGTCGGCGTCGACGTCGTCCCGGTCGCACGCGTGGCCCGGCTGCTCGACGAGCAGCCGGAGATCGCGGACACCCTGTTCACCGCGCGTGAGCAGAACTACTGCGCCGGCAAGCGGCGGCGGCTCGAGCACCTGGCGGCGCGCTTCGCCGCCAAGGAGGCCGTCCTGAAGGCGTTCGGCACCGGGGTCGGGCCGCGGATGCGCTGGACGGACGTGGAGATCGTGAACACGTCCTTCGGTCGCCCGCGCGTGCACCTGCACGGCGTGGTCGCCGAGGTCGCGCGCCGCAAGGGCGTCACCGGCATGGACGTTTCGCTGTCGCACACCTCGGAGGTCGCGATCGCCCAGGTCGTGGCGGAGCTGGGCGAGCACGTCACCGCCGACGCGGAGCTGGAGGGCTAGGGGTGCGCTTCCATCTGATCGACCGGATCGACGAGCTGGAGCCGCGCGTGCGCGTGCGTGGCCGCAAGGTCACGTCCTCCAGCGAGGAGTTCTGGGACGACTCCGGCTCGGATCCCGTGATGCCGCCGCCGCTCATCCTCGAGGCGCTGTGCCAGGCCGGCACGTGGCTGATCATGGCCTCGACGGAGCTGCGGCAGCGCGCCGCCCTGCTCCAGGTGGGCGCGGTGCGCTTCCTCGGTGACGTGCGGCCCGGCGACGTGGTCGAGCTGGTCGGCGAGGTCGTCTCGATGACCGACGAGATCGCCGTCCTCAGCGGCACCGCCACCGTCGACGGCGAGGTGGTGCTCGAGGCCGAGGACATCATGTGCGCGCTCATCGACGCCAACGTGCTCGAGGACGTCGAGGACAGCCGTCGGATGCTCGAGGCGCTGACCCGGACGGGAGGTACGTGATGCGTCGGGTCGTCATCACCGGAGTCGGGGCCGTCACACCGGTCGGGAACGACGCGAAGGCCTCGTGGTCGTCGCTGGTGGCCGGGCGCAGCGGCATCGGCCGGATCTCATCCTTCGACGCCTCCACCTTCCCGGTGCGCATCGCCGGCGAGGTCAAGGACTTCGACGTCCGCAAGGAGGTGCCCGACCCGCGCCTGCGCAAGCACCTGTCACGCGCCGGCGGCTTCGGGGTCGCCGCCTCGGCCGAGGCTCTCGAGGACGCCGGGCTTGGCGACGCGTACCCGGCGCACCGCAAGGGCGTCAGCGTCGGGGCGAGCATCGGCCGTCCGCCGGCCGAGGAGTTCTGCGAGTCGCTGTACCGCTACAGCCGTGGCGAGACCGACCGGCACGCCCCCTCGGCGGTGCTCCAGCGCAACCCCAACGTCGCCGCGTCGGCCATCGCGCGGCTGGGCGACTTCCAAGGGCCGATGCTCTCGCTCAGCACCGCCTGCACCGCCTCGGGGCACGCCATCGGCGAGGCCTTCCGGATGGTGCAGGACGGCGACGCCGACGTGATGCTCGCCGGCGGCTACGACTCGCTGATCTCGTGGCTTGACGTCCTCGGCTTCTCGCTGCTCGGGGCGCTCACCAAGGACCACGACGACGAGCCGGAGCGCGCCTCCCGCCCGTTCGACGCGACCCGCTCCGGCTTCGTCCTGGGCGAGGGCTCGGTGATGTTCGTCCTGGAGTCGCTGGACGGTGCACGGGCGCGTGGTGCGCGCATCCACGGCGAGATCGTGGGCTATGCGTCGACGATGAACGCCTACCGGATGACGGACCCGCCGCCGGACGGCGGCGGCGTGACGCTGTCGATGGCGAAGGCGCTGCGCGAGTCGGGCCTTGCGCCGGCCGACATCGGCTACATCGCCGCGCACGGCACGTCGACTCCGGGCAACGACGTCTGCGAGACGCTCGCGATCAAGGACGTGTTCGGCGAGCACGCGCACAGCGTCGCCATCAGCTCGCACAAGTCGATGGTGGGGCATCTCACGGCCGCGGCCGCCGGCGTCGGGCTGCTCTGCGCGCTGGGGGTGCTGCGTGAGCAGGTCGCCCCGCCGACCATCAACCTCGAGCATCCCGATCCCAAGCTGGACCTCGACTACGTGCCCAACGAGGCCAAGCCGGTCAGCACGCACGCGGCGATGGTCAACGCGTTCGCGTTCGGCGGGACCAACTCCTGCCTGGTGGTCAAGGAGGTGGAGCGGTGACCGACCTGCTGTCGACCAGCATCCGCACCGGTCAGCTGATCACCGTCGACCGTGTGACCGCGCTCGAGGCGGGCGTGCGCGCCGCCGGCATCCGCAACGTGCCGAACACCCTGGCCATCTTCGACAGCCACTTCCCGCGCTTCCAGGTCCTGCCGGGCGTCCTGATCCTCGGCAGCCTCGGCCTGCTCGCCTCGCTGCTGCTGGCCGAGGACACGGCGACGTCGTGGAAGCTGGTGGGCGCCGAGACCGTCCGCTACCGGCACTTCGTCCAGCCGGGCGATCAGATGGAGCTGACCGTCGAGCTCAAGCAGCGCGACGAGCGCAAGGCGATCTGCTCCGGCACCGTCAAGGTCGACGGCAGGCCCGTCACGACCGTCCGCAAGCTGCATCTGACCTGCTTCACCAGGGAGGGCGGCCGATGAGACGGGTCGTGATCACGGGCATCGGGCTCGCCACGTCGCTCGGAGTCGGCACCGAGGAGACCTGGAAGGGCATCCTGTCCGGCCGCAGCGGCATCCGGCGCATCGCGGGGTTCGACCCGACCGGTCTGCGCACCCAGCTCGGCGCCGAGATCGAGGACTTCGACCCCAAGCCGTTCGTGGCCAACCGCCGCGTGCTGCGCAACATGACCCGCAACGACCAGATGGGGATGGTCGGGGCGGCGCTGGCGCTCGCCGACGCGGGCCTGGAGTCCTTCGAGGAGTCGGAGGCCGAGGACGTCGGGCTGTTCATCGGCGGGAACAAGGAGACCTCGCACCCCGACCGGATGGTCGACGCGGCGCTGGCGGCCCGGAACCCGGACGGCTCCGTCGACATGTCCACCATGGGCACCGAGGGCGCGCAGCGCTTCTACCCGCTGTTCTACGTCGAGGGCCTCCAGGGCGCCGCGCTCTTCTACATCTCGCAGGCCTACGGGATGAAGGGCGCCAACACCTACTTCGCGGGCACGGCCGATGCGGGGACGTCGGCCATCGGGCAGGCGTTCCGGTCCGTGCAGCGCGGTGAGAGCGTCGTGGCGCTGGCCGGAGGCTTCGACGACCCGACCTCCTGGTGGAGCATGGCCAAGATGGACGGGCTCGGCGTGCTGAGCACCAGCAACGAGCTCGGCGCGCGGGCGTGCCGCCCCTACGGGCGCGACCGCGACGGGTCGATCCTGGGCGAGGGCGCGGCCTTCGTCGTCCTGGAGGACGCCGAGCGCGCCGCGGCCCGCGACGCCAAGGTCTATGCCGAGGTGGTCGGGCTGGGCGGCGGCTTCGACACCGAGGGCCTGCTCACCCCCAGCCCGGAGGGACGCGGGCTCGCAACCGCCATGCGGGCGGCCCTGAGCAACGCCGGGCTGAGCCCGCAAGACGTCTCCTACATCGCGGCGCACGGCTGCGGCACCCCGGCCGGAGACACCAGCGAGGCGGCCGCGATCCGAGCTGTGTTCGGAGCCGGCAGCGACGTGGTGGCGAGCAGCGTCAAGCCCGCCACGGGCCATCTCGTAGCCGGCGCCGGTGCGCTGAACGTCGCCGTTGCGGCCTTGGCTCTGGACAGCGGCGTAGTTCCGCCTACCCTGAACCTCGACGACGTGGACCCGGCGTGCGACGGCGTCGACTGGGTTCCGAACGAGGCGCGGGAGCGTGATCTCGCCACGGCCTTGGCGGTGGGCCGTGGACTGGAAGGACAGAACGTGGTGCTCGCCCTGCGGGCGGCGCGCTGACCTGACAAGGACCGAAGAACTCCAGCGGTGGGCGGTCAGCTCGCCGGACGGCGAAAGGGAGGGTGACGTGGTCACCTCAAGCGGGAAGGGGACGGCCAGAGTGGTCGTCTCGGGCCTGGGTGCGATCACGAGCCAGGGGCCGAGCATCGACGACCTCTGGGAGGGCTCGAAGCTGGGTCGCGTGGCGATCCGCCCGGTGCAGCGTCTGGACATGACCGGCTATCGGACCGAGGTGGCCGGCGAGATCGTCGATCAGCGGCGGCCGAGCCACGACGTGGGCTACCCCGAGGGCCACACCGACTACGCACTCGACTACGCGCTGGTGGCGGCCGAGGAGGCCATGGCCAACGCCGGTCTCGACACCAACCGGATCCCGCCCGAGCGCTGGGGCATGGTGCTCGGCACCTGCAACGGCGGTCTGCTGTCCGGCGAGTACTGGTACCGCGCCCGCATGCGCGGCGAGGAGGCCGACCCCCACCTCCTGCGCTTCGTGTCGCCGCAGGCCATCGCCGAGGCCCTGAGCGGCGCCTTCGGTCTGCAGGGGCCCGTGCTGTCCGTCGACACCGCTTGCGCCGCGGGTGCGAACGCCATCGGCTACGCAGCCGCGCTCATCCGCGACGGCCGTGCCGACGCCGTCCTCACCGGCGGCACCGACGCGCTGTCCGACGTCCTGCTGGGCGGGTTCAACTCCCTCGAGTCGCTCTCGCCGAAGCCGGCGGCGCCCTACTCGCACGACCGCACCGGCCTGTCGCTGGGCGAGGGCAGCGGGATGCTGGTCCTGGTCCGCGAGGACCTGGCGCGCGAGCTCGAGCTTCCCGTGCTGGCCGAGGTCGCCGGCTACGGCCTCTCGGCCGACGGCTACCACGCCACCGCACCGCACCCGGAGGGTCGCGGCGCGGCCCGTGCCATCAAGTCGGCGCTCGCCGCCGCCGGCGTCGCGCCGGAGGAGATCGGCTACGTCAACAGCCACGGCACCGGCACGGCCAAGAACGACCCCGCGGAGACCAAGGCCACCAAGCTCGGCCTCGGCGACGCGGCCAAGGCCGTGGCGGTCAGCAGCACCAAGTCGATGATCGGGCACCTCCTCGGCGCCGCCGGCGCGGTCGAGGCGATCGTCACCGTCAAGGCGCTGGAGGAGCAGCTGGCTCCGCCCACCGCCAACTTCACCGAGGCCGACCCCGAGTGCGACCTCGACTACGTGCCGAACGTGTCGCGTCCGATCGAGATGAGCGCGGCGCTGTCGAACAACTTCGCGTTCGGCGGGGCGAACGCGACCCTGGTGCTGACACGCGGCCGCGCGGCGGCGCCACCCGAGCCCGACCTCGACGAGGTCGTCATCACCGGTGTGTCCGCTCTGACGCCCGCCGGTGAGGACGTGGAGTCGCTCTGGGAGGCCTTCTCGACCGGGCGCGACCCCAAGACCGATGAGGACGGGCTCCTGCTCGGCCGCGTCGACCTGAACGTCGGCGCCTACCTGTCGCCGAAGGAGCGTCGCCGCGTCGACCGCCTCGGCCTGTTCTCGATCATCGCCTCCCGCCTGGCCTTGCAGGACGCCGGGCTGGAGCTGACCGACGCCAACCGCGAGCGGGTCGGCGTCATCTTCGGGACCGGAGCGGGCCCGATGGAGTCGATGGAGCGTTTCTGCGCGCTCCTGTTCGAGGAGGGGGCCCGCGGCGCCAACCCCGCGGTCTTCCCGAACACCGTCTACAACGCCGCCAGCGGCCAGGTGGCCATGCAGGTCGGAGCGGTTGGCCCGACCTCGACCGTCACTGCGGGACACGGCGCGGGCGCCTCGGCGCTTGCTTACGCCGCCGAGCTGGTCGCCACCAACTGCGCTGACGGCATGATCGCGCTGGCCGCCGACACCCTGACGGACACGGTGATCGAGGCCTACCGACAGGCCGGCGTGCTCGGCGGTGACGTCGGCATCGCAGAGGCGGGGATCGCGCTGCTGCTCGAGCGGAGGTCCGCTGCTGAGCAGCGCGGGGCGCGCGTGTACGGGCGCGTCCTGGGCACCGGGGTGGCCAGCGACGCCCGCGGTGTGGGCCGCTGGGACCTCGACGGCGGCGGGATGGAACGCGCCATGCGTCTCGCCCTGGAGGCTGCCGGGTTGACTGCGGAGGACCTGGACAGCGTCTGGAGCACTCAGACCGGCATGGAGTCGGTTGATGCCGCCGAGCGTGCAGCGCTCGAGCGGCTGCTCGGCGGGGCCAGCCCGCGAGTTCACGCGCCCAAGCGTCTGCTGGGCGAGCCGTTGGGCGCTGGGGGCGCGCTCAACGCCGTGCTCGCAGTTCGAAGCTGGCAGGACGGCTCTGCAGGACCTGCACTCATCAACAGCACCTCCCTAGGAGGTACACACTTCTCGATCGTCCTCGCCCCCTAGGACGGCCCCCGACAACCGGGAGGAGTCCGGTGCGAGCGAAGCATGCTGTGCGCCTGGTCAGCACGGGCGCCTATCTTCCTGGCGAGCCGATCACGAACGAGGACCTCGAGCGCCTCGTCGGGCCGCTACCTGCTGATGTGCTGCGGGGCCTCGGCGTCCTGCAGCGCCATTGGATCGTCGATCCCCTGACCGGAGAGCATCGCGACAGCAACACTGCGATGGCCTACGGCGCCGTCCTCCAGGCGCTTGAGCGCGCCGAGATGGAGGCCGGCGAGGTCGACCTCCTCATCTCCTGCACCGCCAGCCCCGAGTACCTGCTGCCGCCGATGGTCACCTTCCTTCAGGAGCGGCTCGGGCTGACGCGCTGCGCCGTCCTGGAGCTGCGGTCCGGCTGCGCCGGCACCGTCGAGGCGCTGGACATCGCGGCGCAGTACCTGGCAAGCGGGCGCTTCCGCACGGCGGTGGTCGTGGGCAGCGAGGCCGTCTCGCCGCTGCTGGTGCCGGTGTTCCTCGGTCAGCGCCCCGAGCGGATCCGCATGCGCAACCGCATGAACCCGTACGGCTTCGGCGACGGAGCCGGTGCGATCGTGCTGCGCGCGGACGAGGAGGGCGGCAGCGAGGGCCTGCTTGGCGGGTCCTTCGAGTGCGTCGGCGGCGACCGTGCACCCGGGATGCAGATCGTGGGGGCCGGCACGCACGCCCCCGTGCACGTCCAGCTGGAGCACCGGCCGTTCGTGGAGCTCAAGGTGGACGTCGTCGAGTCGGGGCGCTTCACGCCCTACGTGATGACCGAGGCCGTCGACCGGACGCTGGCGGCCACGGACCTGACCCACGACGACATCGACATCTGCATCATCCCGGAGGGCAACGCCGGCTACGTCCTGACCGAGCTCGAGGAGGCCGGGCTGCTGACGCCGCAGTGGGCGGCGTTCCAGCCCAAGATCTTCGAGAACCTCGCGCTGGTCGGCGCCACCGGCTCGGCGGCGGTCCCGCTCGCGCTGGACCACGCCTGGCAGACCGGGGCGGTGCAGACGGGCGACCGGGTGCTGCTGCTGGCCATCGAGACGAGCAAGTGGAAGTATGCGGGCAGCGTGCTGAACTGGACCGCCGCCCCCCTGAGCGAGGGACAAGGAGAAGCCGCGGTCGCCGACGTGGCCGGGGTCTAGCTTGCGGCCGGTCGAGAAGACGCTGGCGGCAGGTGACGAGGACGGGGTCGACCTGACCTATGCGGAGGTCGGCGCGGGCCCCGACCTCGTGCTGCTGCACGGGATCGGTGCCCGCTGGCAGGTCTTCTCGCCGCTGCTCGCCCGGCTGTCCGACCGCTGGCGCATGCTGGCCCCCGACTTCCGCGGCCACGGGACGTCCGGGCGCTCTCCGGGGCGCTACCGGATCGAGGACTTCTGCGAGGACGCGCTGCGCGTCATCGCCCTCGCGGACGGCGGGCCGCCGATCCTGTACGGGCACTCGCTGGGCGGCTGGGTGGCCCTCGCCGTCGCCGCTCGCCACCCCGACCGAGTGCGCGCCGTCGTGGTCGGGGACTCGGCGCTGTTCCCGCGCGAGATCGATCCCGAGTTCGCCGTCTCCTACCTGGCCAACCTGCCGCTGGCGCTGCGCAGCCTGGCCAAGTCGCTGAAGCAGCTCGACCAGGACGTGCTCGCCCACCTGCGCGACGGGCGTCTGACGGCCGGCTTCGACCCCGAGGTGGTCCTGCCCGCGGTCACCTGCCCGGTCTTGCTGCTCCAGGGCAACCCCGAACGCGGCGCGCTGATGCGCGACAGCGACGTCGAGGGCGCGCTGCGGCTGCTGCCGGACGCCCGTCACGTCAAGCTCGGCGACCTCGGCCATGGCCTGCACGTCGAGAACGCCGAGCAGGTCATCGACGCGGTCGTGCCCTTCCTCGACGAGGTCCTGCGTGGCTAGACGCTCGGTTGGGTGTTGTTTTCGACGGGCATGTCCGTCGAAAACAACACCGAACCCTGTGGTGGGCGGTCGGGGCGGTCGGGCGGTCGCGGCGCCGGGCGGTGCGCTGGGCGCACCTGCCGGCGCCTTGATCTGGCCGTCGCCGGCCTATGACCGCGCTGGACGCGACTCTTCCCGCCCGCCTATGCAGCCGCTAAGCCGGATGCTGGGCGGCTAGTTGCATACGGTTATACGGATGCAGTGGCATTCAGCGGCGGATGGTCGCCAGCCGCTCCAGGCGCTCGCGGTACTCCTCCGGGTCGAGCTCCAGGCGGGCGAGGCCCGCGCTGGCCGCGGCCGCGGCGACCGCGCTGGCCACGTGGGGCAGCAGGCGACGGTCGAACGGCTTGGGGATGAGGTAGTCGCGGCCGAAGCTGAGGTCGCGGCCGTCGAAGCCGGCGGCCTCGGTGACGGGCTCGCGCGCCAGCGCGGCGATCGCGTCGGTGGCCGCCCGCTTCATGCTCTCGTCGATGCCCGTCGCACGGCTGTCGAGGGCGCCGCGGAAGATGTAGGGGAAGGCCAGGACGTTGTTCACCTGGTTGGGGTGATCGCTGCGGCCCGTCGCCATGATCACGTCCGGACGCGTGGCCCTTGCCAGGTCGGGGTCGATCTCCGGCACCGGGTTGGCCAGGCCGAACACGATCGGGTCCGGCGCCATCGTCCTGAGCATCGCCGGCGTCAGGACGCCGGCGGCGCTCACCCCGACGAAGACGTCGGCGCCCTCGATCGCCTCGGCGAGCGTCCGGGCGGTCGTGTCCGAGGCGAACTCGGCGAGGTGCGGCGCGGCCTCGCGACCGGTGTAGATCACGCCCTTGCTGTCGGTGAGGAGAATCCGCTCGCGCTGCACGCCCAGGCCGACCAGGTAGCGCGCCGCGGCGAAGCCCGCCGCGCCGGCGCCCGCGAACACGACGCCGATGTCCGCGAAGTCCTTGCCCACCATCTCCAGCGCGTTGCGCAGCGCGGCGCCGATGATGATCGCCGTCCCGTGCTGGTCATCGTGCATCACGGGGATGTCGAGCCGGCGCTGGACCTCCTGCTCGATCCAGAAGCACTCGGGAGCGGCGATGTCCTCGAGGTTGATCCCGCCGAACGTCGGTGCGATGCGCTCGACGGTCTCGACGAAGGCCTGCGGGTCGGTCTCGTCCACCTCGATGTCGAAGGCGTCGACGTCGGCGAAGCGCTTGAACAGGACCGCCTTGCCCTCCATCACCGGCTTGGAGGCGAGCGCGCCGATCCGCCCGAGCCCGAGCACCGCCGTCCCGTTGGAGATCACCGCGACCAGGCCGCCCTTGCCCGTGTAGGTGTAGGCGGCGTCCGGGTCCTCGGCGATGGCGAGGCACGGCTCCGCCACGCCGGGGGAGTAGGCGACCGACAGGTCGGCGGCGGTGGCGCTTGGCTTGGTCGACTCGACCGTCAGCTTCCCGGGCTTGCCGATCGCGTGATAGGCCAGCGCCCAGCCCGCGAGCAGCTGCGCGCGCAGCTGCTGGTACTCCTCGAATGCCGCCGCGAGGGCGGGGTCCTCGCCGTCGAGGCGCTGGCCGAGCTCGCCGTCGAAGCGCTGCATCCGCTGGAGGGTCAGGGTGCCCAGCTGCTGGATGAGCTTGACCGCGGCGGGATCCTGGCGCAGCACCAGCGGCTGCAGCAGGCGCTCGGGGATGGAGATCAGCCGCGTGTCCTCGACGGTGCGGACGCCGGCGACGCGTCTCGAGCGGTTGAACATCGCCATCTCGCCGAAGAAGTCGCCGGCGCGCAAGGTGACGGTGACGACGCCGTTGCGCACCACCTCGACCGAACCCTCGACGATCACGTACAGCGAGTCGCCGGGCGAGCCCTGGGCGAAGATCTCGGAGCCCGCGGGGAACGTGACCTCCTCCGCCAGGGCCGAGATGCGGGCCAGCTCCTCGTCGTCCAGCACCTCGAACACACTGCACTGGCGCAGGGAGACTGCGCTCTCCACGCCGCTAATCTCCATGCGGCTACCGCCCGTGGGGCTGCTTGAGCCGCTCATCTCGGTGCGGCTACCGCC
>CAZVUW010000046.1:14972-24447 GCA_964629825.1 uncultured Actinomycetota bacterium | reverse complement strand
GAGCTCGCCGTACTGGTGGCGCGCCGCCCCGGTGGCGAGACCGTCACCTGGCCGCTGATCGAGACGGTTCAGGTCGACGGCATCCTGCGTGAGCTGGTCGTTCCCGCCCCGGTCGCGCCCGATGTCGCGCGGGAGGCGCGGCTGCTCGGTGTCCGCATCGCCGAGGCGATCGGGCTCGCCGGGGTGATGGCGGTGGAGCTGTTCGACGACGGTCGGGCGCTGTCGGTCAACGAGCTGGCGTGCCGCCCGCACAACTCCGGCCACTGGACGATCGAGGGGGCGGCGACCTCGCAGTTCGCCAACCACCTGCGCGCCGTGCTGGACTGGCCGCTGGGTGACACGAGCCCCCTGGCGCCCGCCGCCGTCACCGTGAACGTGCTCGGCCGCTCGGACGGCTTCGACCCGTACGCGGGCTTGGGTGCTGCGCTGGCCGTGCGGGGTGCGGCCGTCCACCTGTACGGCAAGGGCGCACGGCCGGGCCGCAAGCTCGGCCACGTGACGGTGGTCGGTGACGACGTGGACGAGGTGCGGGAGCGGGCGCGCGCGGCCGCCGCCGCCCTCGGGGAGGCCATGCCATGAGCGCGCTGCCAGGTGACACCGTCCGCGTCGGCGTCGTGATGGGCTCCGACTCCGACTGGGAGGTGGTCCGCCCCTGCGTCGAGGTGCTCGACCGCTTCGGGGTCGGCCGCGAGGTGCACGTCGTCTCCGCCCACCGACGCCCGCACGAGATGCTCGAGTACGGGCGCACGGCGGCCGAGCGCGGCCTTCAGGTGCTGGTCGCCTGCGCCGGCGGCGCTGCGCATCTGCCCGGCATGCTCGCCTCCGCGACCACCCTGCCGGTCATCGGCATCCCCCGCGCCCTGCGGACCCTGGACGGCCTGGACTCGCTGCTGTCGATCGTTCAGATGCCAAAGGGCGTGCCCGTGGCCGCCGTCGCCATCGACGGCGCAGCCAACGCGGGCCTGCTCGCGGTCCGCATCCTGGCCATAGGGGACGCCGGGCTGGCCGAGGCTCTGCGCGCATACGCCGAGGAGCTGCGTGCGGACAGCCAGGCCGCCGACGAGCGCCTCCAGACACGACTTCCCTGACCCCCGCCCCCCACAGCGGCGGTTGGGCGGCTGGTCCGCGACCTCGGGTCGGCCGTCCAACCGCCGCTCCCTCAGGTGAACTCGCGCGTCGAGCGCGGCGAGAGGTCCTCGCTGGGGAACCCCTGCTCCTCCAGCGCCTTGCGGGCGCGCTCGATGCGCTGGGGCGCCGGCGGGCTGGCCCACGCATCCGGCCGCTCCAACGCCGTACGCAGCGTGAAGTCGGTGGGGTCGAGCGAGTCGTCGACCTCGTCCCAGGTGAGCGGCATCGACACGGTCGCGGCCGGGTGAGCGCGGGGGCTCCAGGCGGCGACGATCGTCTGCGCGCCGCCGTTGCGCGACCAGTCCAGCAGCAGACGCCCGTCGCGGCGGGCCTTGCGCATCTCCACCGTCAGCGCCTCGGGCGCCCTGGCCGCCGTCGCCCTGGCCAGCGCGAGGCCGAAGCCGCGGACGTCGCCGGTGCTGTAGCGCCGCTCGATCGGCACCAGCACGTGCAGGCCGCGCTTGCCGCTGGTCTTCACCAGCGCCTCAAGCCCCAGCCCGTCCAGAACCTCGCGGACGATCAGGGCCGCCTCGACGGCGCTCATGGAGCCCTCGGCGGGGTCGAGGTCGAGCATCACCGCGTCCGGCCGGCCCGGCCGATCGACGCGCGACAGCCAGACGTGCAGCTCCAGCGCCGCGTTCTGCGCCGTCCAGCGCAGGTCGTCGACGCTGCGCGCGAGCAGATAGCACACCTCGCGCTGCGAGGACTCGGTCCACTGGCAGTAGCGGTCCAGCTCGGCGGGTGCCGACTTCGGAAGGGCCTTCTGGAAGAACGACTCGCCCTCGAGCCCGTCGGGATAGCGCTTCAGGGTGATCGGACGATCCGCGACCTGCGGCAGCAGCCGCGGCGCTGCGGCGGTCATGTAGTCCCACAGATCCTGCTTGGTGAGGCCGGGCTCGGGCCAGAGCACCTTGTCCGGGCTGGTCAGTCGCACGTTCATGCGATCACGAAGCCACGGTCGCCGTCCCGGATGGGCAGCGGCTGGACCTCGACGTCATCCACGCGCGCTTGCGGCGGCCCGCTGCGGCAGAAGCGCAGCACTTCCTCGACGGCCTCCGGCGAGCCCTGCACCTCGACCTCGACCCGGCCGTCGGGAAGGTTCCGCGCCCATCCGGTGCAGCCGGCGCGGCGCGCCACGTCTGCGGTGGCGGCGCGGAAGAACACGCCCTGGACCCGGCCCGACACGACGATGCGGCGACGCTCCATGCAAATGGTCTACCCGGCGCCGCAGCGCGACGCACCCCGTTGGGCCGCGGCGGCGGCCCCGCAGTAGCCTGACCGCATGATCGACCTGTCCGCGCTCCCGGGGGTCGAACGCGTGGGCTCGGGCAAGGTGCGAGAGCTTTACGCGCTCGACGACGACCGCCTGCTCCTTGTGGCCACCGATCGCGTGAGCGCCTTCGACGTCGTCCTGCCGACCCCCATCCCGGACAAGGGGCGCGTGCTGACCTCGCTGACCGAGTACTGGCTGACCTCCGTGCTCGCCGACGTGGTCCCCAACCACCTCCTGTCCACCGATGTGGCCGACCTGCCATCCGCGCTGAGCGCGGTGGCGGAGGACCTGCGGGGTCGGGCGATGCTGTGCCGGCGCGCCGAGATGCTGCCGGTCGAGTGCGTCGCACGGGGCTATCTGGCGGGGTCGGGCTGGAAGGACTACCTGGCCTCGGGGCGGATCTGCGGCGTGCCGATCCCGGCGGGGCTGCGCGAGTCCGAGCAGCTGCCCGAGCCGATCTTCACCCCCGCCACCAAGGCCGCCGAGGGTCACGACGAGAACATCTCCTTCGACGACGTCGTCGCCCTGGTCGGCGCGCCGCTGGCCGAGCGCCTGCGCGAGCTGACCCTGGAGATCTTCCGGATCGCCAGCGCTCACGCCGCCGAGCGCGGGATCCTGCTCGCCGACACCAAGCTGGAGTTCGGCCTGGTCGACGGGGAGCTGACCCTGTGCGACGAGGTGCTGACGCCCGACTCCTCGCGCTTCTGGCCGGCGGACGAGTACCGGCCCGGCGGCCCCCAGCCGTCCTTCGACAAGCAGATCATCCGCGACTGGCTGGAACGCCAGCCCTGGGACAAGACCGCTCCTGGCCCGGAGCTGCCCCCCGAGGTGGTCGAGCGCACGCGCGCCCGCTACCTCGAGGTGCACGAGCGCCTCACGGGCCGGCCGCTGTGAACGGAAAGACCTGACATGGCCGTGACCGTCAAGATCGACGTGATGCTCAAGGACGAGATCCTCGACCCGCAGGGGCAGGCGCTGGAGCGCTCCCTTCCCCAGCTCGGGTTCGCGGGCGTCAGCTCCGTGCGCGTCGGCAAGCACATCGAGCTGGTGCTTGAGGACGGCGACGACCTAGAGGCGCGCGTCGAGGAGATGGCGGGCCGGCTGCTGGCCAACCCCGTGATCGAGACCTTCACCTATCGCGTGGAGCGCTGATGGGCAGGCCGGTACGGCCGATCGAGCACAGCGGGGAGGACCCGTGGGCCGACGCGCCCGTCGGTGAGCTGAACGAGCCCCTCCTGCCGCGCTGGTTCGTCCTGCTCGCCATCGTCGCGGTGATCGCCGCGCTGGTGACCCTCGTGGCCGCGTTGGCGTTCTTCGGCCCCGAGGAGCTCGCGCCCGCGCAGCGGCGACCGCCGCCGGCCGGGGGGCTGACGCACGACGTGGGAGACCTGGTCATCGGCGACAACCCGCCGGTCACCTACGACGCCCCCTGCGACCTGCTGGCGGGCATCCAGATCGCCGGCACCGACGCCGACCAGAACCTGCTGCGCCGGGCCCTGGCGGGGCTGTGCAACACGCCGCTGCCCGACGACGCGCGCGCGGCCCTGAGCAGCTTCGCGCAGTCCGGCGGGGTGGTGCGCTTCGCGGTCTTCGCCTCGACCGGGGTGGACTCGGCCGGCGATCTGGAGGCGGACCCGCCGCGGATCCTGGTGAACTCCAAGTTCGTCCAGATGGCTCAGCCGCGCTGGATCGCACCCGTGGTCGCCCACGACGCGGTGATGCTGGCCGGCGACCCGCGCAGCGCGGACACCGCACTGCGGGCACGCGAGGTCGAGGCGTACGTCTGCGATCGGCTCCTCGGCTCGGAGCCGCCCAGCCGCGGCTGCGAGGACGCCGAAGAGGTCCTGGCGCTGCCCGACCCGCTGGCGGCGCTGCGGGAGGCCGGGTACCGCTGAGCCGCCCGTGATCGGTGCGGCATCCGTCGGCGCTACGCTCTAGCCCATGCGAGTGGGCGTGGTGCAGTTCCCGGGTTCCTGCGACGACCGCGACGCGGCCTACGCCGTGGAGGTCCTCGGCTCCGAGCCGGTGCTCCTGTGGCATGGCGAGGCCGACCTCGCCGGCGTCGACGCGGTGATCGTCCCCGGCGGCTTCAGCTATGGCGACTACCTGCGGGCAGGTGCGATCGCGCGCTTCTCGCCGGTCATGGGCGCCGTGGTCGAGTTCGCCGAGCGCGGCGGCGCCGTGCTCGGCATCTGCAACGGCTTCCAGGTCCTGTGCGAGGCCGGGCTCCTGCCCGGCGCGCTCACCCGCAACGCCGACCTGCGCTTCGTCCACCGCGACCAGCACCTGCTCGTGGAGGGCGGCGGCGTCTGGTGCTCCGCGCGGCCCGGCACGGTTCTCCAGGTGCCGGTCAAGCACGGCGAGGGCCGCTTCGTGCACCCCGACCCGGACGGCCTGGCCGCCGCTGGCCAGATCCTCGTGCGCTACTGCGACGCCGCGGGCCGGGTGACCGCCGAGGCCAACCCGAACGGCTCGGTCGCCGGCATCGCCGGGGTCACCAACCCGGCCGGCAACGTGGCCGGGCTGATGCCGCACCCCGAGCACGCCGTCGACGCCCTGCTGGGCTCGACCGATGGGCGCGCCCTGCTGGCCGCGGCCGTGGAGCGGACGCTCGAGCGGACCGGCTGAGCGCGGCCGGCGCCGACCGAGCGCGGCGGCCCTACAGCCGGCCGGCCGGCGTTGCAGGCCGCAGCGGGTCCAGCCCGCGGGCGCGCAGCTCGGCGGGGGAGCCCGCCGCCACGACCCGGCCGCCGTCGAGCAGCACCACCTGGTCGGCGCGCTCCAGCGCGGCCGGTCGGTGCGACACCACCAGGCAGGTGCAGTCGACCGCCGCGCGCAGACGCTCCCACACCAGCCGCTCGGTGCGCGCGTCCAGTGCGCTGGACAGGTCGTCGAGCACCAGCAGGGCCGGAGCGGCCACCAGGGCGCGAGCGGTCGCCGTGCGCTGGAGCTGGCCACCGGACAACCGCACACCGCGCGCTCCGATCCGCGTGTCCAGGCCGTCGGGCAGCCGCGCCAGGTCCTCGTCCAGCGCCGCCACGCGCAGGGCCTCGTCGAGCTGCCGCGGGCTTGTCTCCAGCCCGAGGGTGAGGTTCTCCCGCAGCGTCCCGGCGAACAGGCGCGGCACCTGGGAGACGTAGGCGGCGCGCGGCGGCGTCATGTGCGCCGCCAGGTCCGCGACGGCGCGGCCGTCCCAGCTGACCGTGCCCGCCTCCAGCGGCACGAGGCCGAGCAGGGCGCGAAGGAGCGTGGACTTGCCGCTGCCGACCGGCCCGCACACCACCGTGAACGAGCCCGCGGGCAGGTGCAGGTCCACGCCGTCCAGGACGCCGGCGCGCAGACCCTCGAGCCGGATGTCGGCCGGGGCCACGACCCCCGGCCGCGGACGGGCGCGCGCGGCCTCGCCTCCGGCCAGGCTGAGCGGGCGGTGGACGACCGCCTCGGCGGGGTCGCGGCGGGGCAGCAGCGCCGACATGCGCTCGAAGCCCACCTGGGCGTGGCGGTGGCGCAGCAGCGCCGTGCCGATCCAGCGCGGCAGGCTCGCCATGGCGTCCAGATAGCTGACGAACAGGGCCAGCTCCCCGAGGGAGAAGGCGCCGGAGCGCATGTCACCGGCAACCGCGAGCAGCACCAGCCCGACGCTGAGGTGGACGGTGGACGCGCTGAACGCGTTCAGCGCGTCGGTCAGGACGCGGTCGCGCAACGCGGTCCTCGACCGACCCTGGTTGCGCGCGCGCAGCTGAGCCACGGCACGCTCCTCGGCGCCGGCCACCTTCACCGCCAGCGCGGCGCCGAAGACGCTGCCGAGGAAGCCGGTCACGCGTTCGGTGGCCTCGCGGTCGGCGATTCGGGTGGCCCGGATGCGCCGGGCGAGGAGCTGGTTGACGATCGTCACGGCGACGATCGGCAGCACCGCCACCAGCGTCAGCAGCGGATCGATCGCCGCCATGACCGACAGGGCCACCACGGCGAAGCCGACCGTGCCACCGAGGTCCAGCCAGGTGTCCGCGTACCGGACGACGTCCTCGACGTCGTCGCGGAAGGTCGGCAGGGCCGCCGTGGGATCCGCCACCGGTGCGCCGGCCTCGGCGCGGGCGCTGGCCAGCTGCGCGTGCAGCAGGTTGGCGCGCAGCCAGGTCATGATCTCGAGCCACCAGCGGGTGAACACGAAGATCGCCGGCCAGAAGATGGCAACACGGGCCGCCTCGACCGCCAGGAGCAGCCCGATCAGCAGCGGCACGTCGAAGCCCGTCGCACCCGGCCCCGCGAGCGCATCGAAGATCGCCCGCAGGGCCAGGCCGACCCCGGCGGGCAGCGCCCACCACGTGCCCCACATGAGGGCCGCGCTCAGGTAGCGCAGCAGGCGGAAGCGCACCAGACGCAGCATCAGCCGGTGGGTGCGCAGCTTCATCTCGATACCTCCACGGCGTCCAGGTCGGGGTCAACGCCGGTCGCCGACAGGGCGACCAGGCGGCCGTAGCGCGAGGACGGGTCGGCTGCCAGCACCGCACGCGGGCCGTGCTCGACCAAATGTCCGCGGTCGAGGACGACCACGTGGTCGGCGCGCTCGACGGCGCGCAGCCGGTGAGCGATGACCAGGGCGGTACGGCCGGCGAGCAGCCGGTCGAGGGCGGCCTCGACCATCTCGGCGGTGGCGGGGTCGATCCGCGCCGACGCCTCGTCCAAGACGACCAGCCCCGGGTCACGCAGGAACGCGCGGCCGATGGCGAGCAGCTGGGCCTGGCCGCTCGACAGCGGTGGGGCGGCGTCCATGGGGGTGTCCAGCCCGTCGTGCAGCTCGGCTGCCCAGGTCCCCAGACCGAGGTCGGTGAGGAGGGCGGTGAGCTGCCCATCGTCGTGACCCGACTCGTAGAGGGTCAGGTTGTCGCGGACCGTGCCGTCCAGCAGGTGGACGTCCTGGGTGACGATGGCGACGCGCTGGAGCAGCGACGAGCGCGCGACGGTCCGCAGGTCGACCCCTCCGATGCGAACCACACCGGCGGTCGGGTCCACGAGACGCAGCGCCAGGCGCGCCAGCGTCGTCTTGCCGCTGCCGGACGAGCCGACCAGCCCCACGACGGCGCCCGCGGGGACCTTGAGGCTGACGTCGTGGAGGACGCGCGAGCCGGACACGGCCGAGCCGTCCGCGGCCCGGTCGGTGTAGGCGAAGCTGACGCCCTCGAACGACACGTCCAGCGCCCCAAGCGGCAGGCGGCTGCGACCGTTCCACGTCAGGGACGAGCGCTCCTCCAGCAGCTCGCTCATCCGTGCGGCGCCCGCGGCGGCCTCCTGCACCTCCTCGAGCTCGTCCGCGAGCTGCTCGATCGGGGTGCGCACCACCTGCGTGTAGGAGTACAGCAGCAGGGCCGTCCCGAGGGTGATCGCATCCGCGCGCAGCAGCAGCCAGGACGCCACCAGCATCCCGGCGGCGGCCAGCGCGAAGAAGGCGGCCATCCAGCTGTAGATGACGCCACCGGCCAGGTTCGCGCGCAGCGCGGCGCGCAGGTGCCTGGCGCCCGCGTCCTCGTGACGCGCCAGGGCGTGCTCCCTGGCCCCGAGGGCGCGCAGATCCTCGGAGCCCTCAAGCTGCTCCGCCACCAGGCCCATGGCGTCGGCGAAGGCGGCCCGCTCGGCAGCGGTCTGGGGGACGGCGCGGTCGCGCAGGCGAGCAGCGATGACGATCGACACGAGCACGAGCAGGCCCAGCGCCGCACCGACGCGCCAGTCCTCGCGGGCGACCAGCAGGACCGCCCCGGCCAGGGTCAGCGCCGCACCGATGACGCGGATCACGAAGTCCGTGAAGAAGCGGGTGATGGCGGTCGCGTCACCGTCCACGCGCTCGACCAGGGCGCCAGGGGCGTGCGCGGCGTGGAATGACAGGTCCAGCCGCAGGACGTGCTCCGCGGCGCGCTCGCGCAGGGAGTTCGTGGCCGCCCACGCCAGCCGGGTCGCCACATAGGCCGTCCCCACGCTGGCGACCTGGGCGCCGGCGCCCAGCGCGATGAACGCCAGCGCAACCCCCGCCAGCGTCAGCGTGGACGCGTCGGCGACCGCGGCGTCGACGAAGGCGCGCAGCAGCTGCGGCGCAGCCAGCGGGAGCGCCGAGCTGGCCGCCAGCACCACCGCCAGCAGCACGACGGTGCGCAGGTGCGGACGCAGGAGCTGAACCAGGAGGCGCCAATGTGACGGCTGAGCTGACGCCTGGGTGGAGCGTTGCTTCATGGGACCTCCGATGCCGTCCCGCTGGCGGCACAGATCGGCCTGTGAGGGGGCTGCTGTGGGAGAGCCGCAGAGGCGGCTGCGATCGTGGTCTCGTCCCGACGCCGGGCGGTCCGCGACCGGCTGCGGACGCGCCGAGATCAGCGCGGCAGGAGCCGGGTGGCTGTCAGGGAGCTGCGACGAAGGGCCGGGAGGGGCCCGTGCGCCCTAACGGTGCCGGGAGAAGGCCAGCACGCTCACGGCCGATGGCCCGGATGGGCTGGGGTCGCGGAAGGCGCAGAAGGACGTGGCGGCGTCGATGCCGCTGACAGCGTGTGTCTTCACGTCTTGCACCTACCTCTCGTCGACCGGGGATCAGCCGACCGACGGTACGCCAGCCGAGGCGTCTCGTCAACGGGGCTGGCGAGACGCCGCGGCATGCGACCCGGCGCGGAGCGCCCCCGAGACCTGAGTAGGCTGGAGGCGTCCCCGCCCCGATCACCCGCCGAAGGTGAGCACTTGAACGCCCCTGCGCCCGCACCCCAGCCCGCAGCCCGCGCCGCAGACCTCGGTCTCACCCCCGACGAGTACGAGAAGATCGTCGCGACGCTGGGCCGGGAGCCCTCGGCGGCCGAGCTCGGGGTCTACTCGGTCATGTGGTCCGAGCACTGCTCGTACAAGTCCTCGAAGATCTACCTCAGGGACCTGCCGACCGAGGGCGAGCACATCCTCGTCGGGCCGGGGGAGAACGCGGGCGTGGTGGACGTCGGCGGCGGCCTGGCCGTGGCGTTCAAGATCGAGAGCCACAACCACCCGAGCTTCGTCGAGCCCTTCCAGGGCGCGGCCACCGGGGTGGGCGGGATCATCCGCGACATC
>CAZVUW010000046.1:0-14962 GCA_964629825.1 uncultured Actinomycetota bacterium | reverse complement strand
GATGGGCGCGCGGCCGATCGCCATCCTGGACTCGCTGCGCTTCGGCGATCCCGCGAGCGCGCGGACGCGCTGGCTGGTGGACGGCGTGGTTCGCGGCATCGGTCACTACGGCAACTGCATCGGTGTGGCGACCGTCGGCGGCGAGGTGGCGTTCGACCCGAGCTACGACGGCAACCCGCTGGTCAACGCCTTGGCCGTCGGAGTCCTGCGCGCCGATCGCATCCAGCTCGCCCGCGCCGAGGCGGTCGGGGACGTCGCCGTCCTGATCGGGCAGCGCACCGGCCGGGACGGCATCGGCGGGGCGTCGGTCCTGGCCTCGGCCGAGTTCGACGAGGCGGGCGCCGACGATGCCAAGCGGCCCAACGTCCAGGTCGGTGACCCCTTCGCCGGCAAGCTGCTGATCGAGAGCTGCCTCGAGCTGTACGAGCGCGGTCTGCTGTCCGGCATCCAGGACATGGGCGCCGCCGGCATCGCCTGCTCGTCTGCGGAGATGGCATCGGCGGCGGGCCTCGGGCTGCGCCTCGACCTCGACCGGGTGCCCCTGCGCGAGCCCTCCATGGAGGCCTGGGAGATCCTCTGCTCCGAGTCGCAGGAGCGCATGCTCGCCCTGGTCTCGCCCGAGAACCTCGACGAGGTGCTGGGCGTGTGCGCGCGCTGGGGGGTGGACGCCACCCCGATCGGCGAGGTGGTCGAGGGCAACCGGCTCCAGGTCTTCCACCGCGGCGAGCTCGTGCACGACGCGCCGGCGGACTCGATCGCCCACGACAGCCCCGTCTACCGGCGGCCGGTCACCGACTGGGTCAACCCCGCCGCCGACGAGGACGTCGACTCCGCCGCGGGACCGGTGGGAGAGGAGGAGCTGCGCGGCGCCGTGCTGGCACTGCTGGCCAGCCCGAACGTCGCGGACCCACGCTGGATCTACCAGCAGTACGACTCGATCGTGCAGTCGGGCACGGTGCAGGGACCAGGTGCGGACGCGGCGGTGCTGCGCCTGCCCGAGCCGGACGGATCGCCCGCGGTGGACGGGCGGCGGGGGATCGCGCTCGCCGTGGACGGCAACGGGCGCTGGTGCTGGCTCGACCCGAGGGAGGGCGCGCGGCTGGCCGTCGCCGAGGCGGCCCGCAACGTCGCCTGCACCGGCGCCACGCCGGTCGCCGCCACCAACTGCCTGAACTTCGGCTCGCCCGAGCGGCCCGAGATCATGGGGCAGTTCCGCGACGCCATCGCGGGGATGCGGGAGGCGTGCCTGGCGCTGGGGACGCCCATCACCGGCGGCAACGTGAGCTTCTACAACCAGACCGGCGACGTCGCGGTCCACCCGACGCCGGTCATCGGCGTCCTGGGTGTGCTGGCTGACGTGACCGCGGCGGTGGGCCGGTCCTTCACGACCGCTGGCGATGCGCTGCTGCTGGTCGGCGCCGCCACCCGACCGGGGCTCGGCGGCAGCGAGCACCAGTGGGTCAGCGAGGGTCGCAGCGCCGGACGCCCCCCGCGCATCGACCTGGACGAGGAGGCGCGACTGCAGCGGCTCCTCGTCGAGGCCGCCCGCCGCGGCCTGCTGCGCAGCGCGCACGACGTGTCGGTCGGCGGGCTGATCACCACGGTGGTCGAGTCCTGCCTGCCGGCCGACCTCGGGGCGGACCTGGAGCCCGAGGAGGGGCTCGCGCGGCATCAGTGGCTGTTCAGCGAGTCCCCGAGCCGCGTGGTGGTCAGCACGGCCGACGCCGACGCGCTGGCCGCGCTGTGCGCTGAGCTGGACGTGCCCGTTCGCGCCCTGGGGACGGTCGTCGCCGCACCGCGCATCCGGGTCGCCGACTGGTTCACCCTCGAGCTGGCCGAGGCTCGCGCCGCCGTCGAGAGTGGCCTGCCTCAGGCGCTGGGCGAGGCGGCCTAGCACCACCGGGGAGGGTACGACCAGCGCGCGCCGCGCGCGCCTTGTCAGATGGCCTGGCCGCGGCGCTCGAGCTCTTGGCGCATCATCTCGACCTGCTCGCGGTTGGCTGCCGCTGCGTCGTCGGAGTCCTCCGCGCGGACGCGGCCGATCTGCTCCTCGGCCTTGCGGATGCCCTCGCGCAGCTCCTCGTCGGTGTGCTTGCTGTAGTCGGTGTCGGTGGACATGGCGCTCCTCTTCGTGCGGGTGGGTGGGGCTGCCTGCGGGGCTGTTCTCAAGGGGTGAGAGCGCGCTCCACGGCGTCCAGCACGCGCTTGCGGCCCCGATGGGTGCTCTCGTGCTCATGCAGCAGCCGCAGCTCGTCGGTGGACATCCCCTCGATGGCGCGCTTGATCTCGTCCACGGTCCCCTGCGCCAGCTCGGCGATGTGAGTGGGCGCGACGGCGGCACGGGCCGCGTCATCGCCCGGTACCTCGTCGGCGGGCGGGGCGTCGGCCGCCGGTTCCTCGGCCGTCGGGGCTTCGGCGCTCTCTGCCTCCGCGACTGCGGACTCATCCTGCGCCCACTCATCCTCGGCCCAGTCCTCGGCCCAGAGCTCCTCCGCCTCGGCGCCCTCACCCTCGACCCAGGGCTCAGCACGCCCGTCCTCGATCTCCACCCCGAGCTCGTCGTCGTAGCCGACCGGCTCCTCGTCGTGGCTGCGACGACGTGTGGTCTCGGACTCGGCCGGGGGCTTCAGCAGGGTGGCGATGCCGCCGGCGGCGCCTGCGGCCGTGCGCAGGACCTTGGCCACGCCGGTCAGGCCCAGCGAGGCCAGCGAGCGGGCGTTGTCGAACAGGTTGGTCATCTGCCGCCTCTTGTCATCCGGAGCGGGCGGTTCGCGTATCGACCGCCGCGGCTGGGACGTACCCCGGCGGCAGGTGGCGATAACGCGCCGGGCCGTGGTGCGGGCGCGAGCGCGTATCTTTGGGGCGATGCCCCCCACCCCCCGGTCTCCCGGCGCGTCGGCGGCGCTGGCCGGCTGGCGCGCCTCGCCCGCCGCCCTGGTCCGCCTGCTCGCGGGCCTATGGCTGTTCGGCAGCGGCGACGCGCTGATCGTGTCGGCCGCGCTGGGCAACGCGCCGTGGACCGTCCTGGCCGAGGGCGTCAGCCTGGTCACGCCGCTGACCATCGGCGTCGCCACCCAGGTGATCGGCGTCGTGGTGCTGTGCGGCTGGATCCCGCTGCGGGTCCGGCCGGGGATCGGGACGCTGCTCAACGTCGTCGTCATCGGGCTGGCCATCGACGCGATGCTCGCCATGCTCCCGGACCCCTCCGGGCTGCTGCCGCGCGGGCTGTGGCTGCTCGGCGGAGTGGCGCTGGTCGGCCTCGGCAGCGGCCTGTACCTGTCGGCCGAGCTGGGGCCCGGTCCGCGTGACGGCTGGATGACGGGTCTGCACGCCCGCACCGGCTGGCCGATCTCGCTGGTGCGGCTCGGCATCGAGCTGGCCGTGCTCGCGGCGGGCTGGGCGCTTGGCGGAACCGTGGGTCTGGGCACGATCGCGTTCGCCCTGCTGATCGGGCCCGCCGTGGGTGCGGGCCTGACCCTGGTGGGGCGCTCCGACCGCGCCGGGGCGCCGCGCGCCTGATCCCGGTCCTCCCGGCGGCTGGCTAGACTGCGGGCAGGCGAGCCCTTCCCCTCAGGACGCACCGGCCGTGCGCCCGCGGCGTTCGCCCACCGGCCGCAACTCGATCGCCTGCGAGCAGCGCATGCCCAACCCCACCCCCAAGAAGGCCTCGTCCTCCGCCGCGCCCGAACCCCTCGAGCGCACCGGAGCCCGCGACGAGTGCGGCGTGTTCGCCGTCTACGCGCGCGGTGAGCGGGCCGCCACGCTGGCCTTCTACGGCCTGTACGCGCTCCAGCACCGCGGTCAGGAGTCCGCAGGGATCGCCGTCTCCGACGGGCGGAACATCCTCGTCACCAAGGAGATGGGGCTGGTCAACCAGGTCTTCAACGAGCAGCGCCTGGCGGGCGCGGACGGGCACCTCGGCATCGGTCACGTGCGCTACTCGACCACCGGCGCCTCGACCTGGGACAACGCCCAGCCGACCTTCAAGGTCACCCCCGCCGGCAACGGGATCGCGATCGGTCACAACGGCAACCTGGTGAACACCGCCGAGCTGGCCCGCCGCCTCGGCCCGGCCGGCAGCAGCTGCACCAACGACTCGGACCTGCTCGCCACCATGCTGGCCGAGAACGCCGACACCTCCCTGGAGGAGGCGATCGTCGACACCTGCCGGCTGGTCGCCGGTGCCTTCTCGCTGGTCGTCATGGACGAGTCGACCATCTACGGCGTTCGCGACCGGCACGGCATCCGGCCGCTGGTGCTCGGCCGGCTCGTCAACGGGGGTTATGTCATCGCCTCCGAGACCGCGGCGCTGGACATCATCGGCGCGCACCTGCTGCGCGAGGTCGAGCCCGGCGAGCTGGTGGCTATCGACGAGCACGGCGTTCGCAGCCGGCGTTGGGCGGAGCCCGAGCAGCGCTTCTGCTCCTTCGAGTACGTCTATCTCGCTCGCCCGGACCACCGCTCGTCGGCGGGGTCGGACCTCGGCGTCGCCGAGCGCACCGATCACAGGGAGCCCGGCGAGGCGCCGCGCAGCGTCTACGCCTCGCGCCGCGACATGGGGCGCCGCCTGGCGGCCGTCTCCCCGGTCGAGGCAGACCTCGTCATCCCGGTGCCGGACTCGGGCACGGCGGCCGCCGCGGGCTACGCCGAGGCGAGCGGGATCCCCTACGCCGAGGGGCTGGTGAAGAACCGCTACGTCGGACGCACCTTCATCCAGCCGTCGCAGTCGCTGCGCCAGCTCGGCATCCGCCTGAAGCTCAACCCGCTGCGCGACGTGATCAGCGGCAAGCGCCTGGTCGTCGTCGACGACTCGATCGTGCGCGGCAACACCAGCCGCCAGCTGGTCAGGATGCTGCGCGAGAGCGGCGCCAGCGAGGTGCACCTGCGCATCTCGTCGCCGCCGGTCCGCCACCCCTGCTACTACGGCATCGACATGGCCACGCGGGCCGAGCTGATCGCCTCCGGGCTGTCGATCGACGAGATCCGCGACTTCGTCGGCGCCGACTCGCTGGCCTACCTGCCGCTGGACGACCTGGTGGCGGCCACCGGGCGTCCGCGCGACAGCCTCTGCCGCGCCTGCTTCGACGGCCAGTACCCCATCCCGGTGCCGGGTGACCACGTCACCTCGGGCAAGGAGAACCTCCAGCTGTTCCCGGTGGAGAGCTAGGCGTGGACGAGCCCGTCACATACGCCGCCGCCGGCGTCGACCTCGACGCGGCCGAGCGTGCCGTCGAGGCCATCAAGCCGCACGTCGCCCGCACGATGCGACCGGGGGTGCTCGCCGGCATCGGCGGCTTCTCCGGGCTGTTCGAGCTGGACCCCCGCCGCTGGCGCCGGCCGGTCCTGGTCAGCGCCACCGACGGCGTCGGCACCAAGCTCGAGATCGCCCGCGCCATGGGAGACCACAGCACCATCGGCCTCGACCTCGTCGCCATGGTCGTGGACGACCTGGTGGTCACCGGCGCCGAGCCGCTGTTCTTCCTCGACTACATCGCCGTCGGTCGCCTCGACCCCGCTCATGTCGAGGCCGTCGTCGCCGGCATCGCCGACGGCTGCGAGCAGGCCGGCTGCGCCCTGGTCGGCGGCGAGATGGCCGAGCACCCCGGCGTGATGCCTGTAGACAGCTACGACCTGGCGGGCTTCGGAGTCGGCATCGTCGAGCACGACGCGCTGCTCGGATCCCACCGCGTGCGGCCCGGCGACGAGATCGTCGCCCTTGCCTCCAGCGGCCTGCACAGCAACGGCTACTCGCTGGCCCGCCGCCTGGTGGAGGGCTTGGACCTCGACCAGGACCACGGGCTGATGGTGCAGAGCCTCGGCGAGGCCCTGCTGCGCCCGACGCGCATCTATGCGCGCGACTGCCTGGCCCTGGCCGGGGCGAGCGAGGTCCACGCCCTCTGCCACGTCACCGGCGGGGGCATCCCCGGCAACCTGCCGCGCGTCCTCCCCGACGGCCTCGGTGCCGTCGTCGACGTCGGCACCTTCGAGGTGCCCCGCATCTTCCGCCTCCTCCAGGAGCGCGGCGACGTCGCGGAGGCTGAGATGTGGCGCACCTTCAACATGGGTGCGGGCATGCTTGCGATCGTCCCGGACGGCCAGGCCGCCGCCGATCTGCTGCGCGGCCGCGGGGTCGACGCCTGGGTCTGCGGGCGGGTGACCGACTCCGGCGGGGTCCGCCTCGCCGGAGTCGCCTGACGCCGCCTCAGCCGCCGACGGCCTTGCTGCCCGGGCCGCCGCCTGCGGGCACCCACAGGTTCCGCAGCCGGCTCACGGCGGCGATGCGCTCCTCGGCGACGTGGATCGCGGCCTCGGCGGTGGAGATGCCCTGCGCCTCGGCGGTGTCGAAGATCGCCAGAAGGCTGTCCGCGATCGCGCTCACCCTGGAGCGGGTGCGATCAGGGCTGTGGCCGCTGTGGTGGAGCTCCCCGGAGACGTGGATCAGCCCGCCGCTGTTGATGACGAAGTCCGGCGCGTAGAGGATGCCCGCGTCGGCCAGCGCTGCGCCGTGCTCGGGGTTGAGGAGCTGGTTGTTCGCCGCGCCCGCGACCACGCTGCACTGCAGCTCCGGGATCGTCTGGTCGTTGATGACGCCGCCCAGCGCGTTGGGGCTGAAGATGTCGGCGTCGACGGCGTGGATCTTCTCGACCGGCACAACATCCGCCGAAGCCGCGTCAGCGGCCCACTCGACGGCGCTCTCGTTGACGTCGGCGACGGTCAGGCGGGCGCCGTCCGCGGCCAGGTGCTCGATGAGGGCCCGGCCGACCTTCCCGATGCCCTGGACCGCGATGTGGCGGCCGGACAGGTCTGGCGTGCCCCAGACGCGCTGCGCGCAGGCGCGGATGCCGACGTATGTCCCGTAGGCGGTCATCGGGGCGGAGTCCCCCGAGCCGCCCTCCTCTACTCGGCCGCCGGTCACCCAGCGGGTCTCGCGAGCGATGATCGCCATGTCCTCGGGGTAGGTGCCCACGTCGCAGGCGGTCACGTAGCGCCCGCCCAGGGAGGCCACCATGCGGCCATAGGCGCGCAGCAGCGCCTCGGTCTTCATGGTCGCCGGGTCGCCGATGATCACGGCCTTGCCGCCGCCGAGGTCCAGGCCCGCGCAGGCCGCCTTGTAGGTCATGGCGCGAGACAGGCGCAGCACGTCGACGAGCGCCTCCTCTTCGGAGGCGTAGGGATAGAAGCGCGTGCCGCCGAGGGACGGGCCCAGCGCTGTCGAGTGGACGGCGATGATGCACCGCAGTCCGCTGTCAGGGTCGTTTCCGAAGACGACCTGCTCGTGGCCCTCTAGAAGGCTGAAGGGTCCGGCCATGGCGCGCGCTCCTATCGTCTAGACCTGTACCACCGCTTGAGGCATGGTAGCCAGCACTGCGGGACTGCCAGATACTCTGGTATCCCTGGGCATAAATAGGCATTCCGGGCTATGTGAAGATGCCCCCGATGGGGACTACCTGCACTCGCGGGCGAGTCATACGGTTTTGTCCTCGGCCCACGGGGGCGCTGCGCCCCCCTGAGGAGACGATGGGAAGCATGACGACGATCGGAACACCGGCCCCCGGGCAGACCGACCACGACGAGCTGCTGACTCCTTCCGAGGTGGCCAAGCTCTTCCGGGTCGACCCCAAGACCGTGACGCGTTGGGCGAAGGCGGGAAAGCTCTCATCCATCCGCACTCTGGGCGGTCACCGGCGCTACCGCGCTGAGGAGGTACACCGCCTCCTCGACGCGCAGCGCAGCGGGGATCCGGAGCTCTAGACCCTTCGGGGGGGCGGGTGCCCGCGCCCCCCGCCGCTTCTCGCGACCGTCTCACGACGGTCGCTTGCGCGTGCCCGCAGACCTGCTCCGCGACGTGACCTGCGGGGGTGGGCGGACGTACAGGTTGGGACCGTCCGTCCAGGTCTGCGATCCCGTTGTCCGGTTTGCTCCCCCCGGGTGACCGGGAACCCCGAGGCGACCGCTTCGACGGATGCCCGAGGGGATGTCGCGCGATGAGAGCACTCTTGATAGCACTCGCAGCCCTGGCCCTGGTTGCCACGGCCTGTGAGGGCGAGACCAGCGAAGTGCCGGAGGAGACGGTCTCGCCGACCTCCGGCTCCACGGCCACCGAGGCTACGGAGGATCCGCAGGAGCGCCTGCGCCAGGCGGCCGACAACACCGTCGCGGCGGGCAGCGCCACCTACGAGGTCAGCTTCGGGGACGCGACGTCCTCCGGTGGCTCCAGCGGCGGCGTCACGGGCACGGCGAGCGAGACCGAGACCCCCGCCCCGACGGACACGTCCACCGAGTCCGGCACCATGACCCCCTCCTCGGGCGGGACCGAGAGCCCGGCCGCGGGGCCGAACCTCCAGCAGACCCCCACCGAGACCGCGACGGATCTCCCCACGGTCGGTGACGAGACCGAAGCGACGGACAGCCCGACTTCGACCGACAGCGCGACCGCCACGCCGGACTCCGGCATGTCCTCTGACGCGGCGGCACAGGGTGACGTCAGCTTCGCCGATGGCGTGCGCCGGGTCACCGTCGACGGTCAAGAGGTGATCATCGAGGGTTCGACCGCGTACGTGCAGCTCGACGGCGCGCAGGCCGGCGTCGGTGCGGCGGAGCCCACAGAGGACGCCCGGTGGGGGCGGATCGAGCTCGGCGGGTCCGACACCACCCACGACGCCGCGGCGATGGTCGTCTACGAGGACCCCGAGGCGCTGCTCGAACTGCTGCGCGGCCCTGAGGACGTGACCTCCGGCGGCACCGGTGACGTCGGCGGCGCGGCCGCCGAGTCCTTCACCTTCACCGTCTCAGCCGATCAGGCCCGTGGGGACCTGCTCAGCGCCTGGGCCGACTCGGGCGTCGAGGCCTTTGACGTCGAGGTCTGGATCGACGACCAGGACCTGGTCCAGCGCATCAGCCTGACGCCGGCGGCCGGCTCCGACGAGACCGCCACGACCACTCCCAGCCCGGAAGGAACGACGAGCGACACCGAGACGCCCACCGCGCCGGCCACGGACGCGACCGACACCGATGACGCGCCCACCGGCCCCACCGACGAGCCGACGACCGACAGCACCAGCAGCCAGCAGCCCGGCCCGAACGTCCAGACCGACGCGCAGCCCGCCACGGAGACCTCCACCGACGATCAGACAGCGACGGACGGCCCCACCGACGACTTCACGGCCACGGACAGCCCGACCGAGGCCAGCACCTCGACGCCCATGCCATCTTCCCGCCGAGGTGCCGACAGCGAGACGGTCACCTGGGAGCTCACCGACATCGGCGCGGACGTGACGATCGAGGTGCCCGCGGACGACGCCGTCACCGACCTCGATCCCGACCGGGCCATGTCCGCCATCCCGGTGCCCACGATCTCCGCGCATGGCGGCTCCTCCGGCGCCGGCACGGGCGGCACCGACACCCCCACCGAGCCGGGCTACGGCAGGTCGACCGACGAGCCGACGCCCACGGCGATCCCAACCACCTCCGAGACAGCGACCGAAGACGGCTGATCCGCCGCCTTCGCCAGAACGGACGGCCGGGCCCCTTGGGGTCCGGCCGTCACCAGCTAGGGGATCCCGATCGCCCCGCCGCGCAGCGGCCGAGGCCAGCCGCGGGAGATCCTCAACCCTCGTCGTCCAGGCGCTTGCGCCCGGCCTCGGACGGCGGAAGCGCGTCCGGGGTGCCGTCGCCTGGCGAGGCGTCGCCGGGCGTGGGGTCACCCGGCCGCTCGGCGTTCATGGCCTCGGCACCCGGACCGCCGGGCCGCTCACCCGCCGGGTACGGCGGGATGTCCGGGCCTCCGTCCTCCGTGCCGGTGGACGAGTGCTCGGGGCGCGGCGGGGTCGGCTGCGGCGGACCACCTGAACCTCCGGCGCGTCGGGAGAAGAAGACGAGCGCCAGGGCGACAATGATGGCGGCCACCACGATGAGGATGGTTTCCATGATGGGTCGCAGCCTCTCCGCCGCCGATGGCGGCAAACTTCTCCCGCGGTCGGGCGGTCGGGGAGCCCATGGCGGCTAGAGGCGAGGGCGTCGGCGCGGCTCCGACCACCGTCCGCTTCCCCAGGCCGCTGGAGGCCCTTCGCGATCCGAAGTCCGGCTCGCACTGGACCACGATCGTCGAGGGCCGCGCCCTGCGGCTGTCGAACCTCGACAAGCTCTACTGGGGTCCGGAGGGCTACACCAAGGCCGACCTGGTCGGCTACTACCTCAACATCGCCCCGCACGTCCTTCCATACGTGCGCGACCGCCCGCTGACCATGAAGCGGATGCCGGGCGGCGTCGACGAGGAGTTCTTCTACGCCAAGCAGGCTCCGGAGCACACCCCCGACTGGGTCGCGACCGCACCGGTGACGTCGCTGGACTCGGGCAAGACGGTCGACTACGTGCTCGCCCAGGACACGGCCACGCTGCTGTGGCTCGCCAACCTCGGCTGCGTTGAGCTCCACCCCTGGCACGCGCGCGTGGACGACCTCGCCCATCCCGACTACGCGTTCTTCGACCTCGACCCGATGGGCGTCGACTTCGAGGCCGTGCGCGAGGTGGCGCTCCTGGTGCGCGACGCCTGCCAGCACCTCGGCCTGCGCAGCTACCCGCGCACATCCGGTGCCACCGGCATGCAGGTGTACGTGCCGATCGACCGCGTCCACACCGCCGGCGCGGTGACCGCCTGGGTGGGGGCGGTGTGCTCCGTCATCAACCGCGCCGACCCCGAGCGCACCACCATGACCTGGCAGGTCTCGGACCGCCCGCGTGCCGTGTTCCTCGACCACCGCATGAACACGGAGGGCAAGAACATCGCGGGCACCTACTCGCTGCGGCCGGAGCGCGGCGCGACGGTCGCCACGCCGCTCACCTGGGAGGAGGTCGAGCAGGGCGCCCACCCGCGCGACTTCACGATCGAGACCATCTGGGAGCGGCTCGAGTCGGTGGGGGACCTGTTCGCGCCCGTTCTCGAGGGCGGTCAGAACCTGCGCCAAGCGATGCGCGCTGTCGGCCTCGACCCCGACGACCAGCCGCCGCCATCCCATGCAGTCGGCAAGCCGAGCAAGCCAGCCTCGGCACGCCTGGAGACCTACCGTGCCAAGCGGGACTTCGCGCTGACGAGCGAGCCGCCGCCCGAGGCGGACCAGACCGACGACGGTGTCGGCCCCGACGCGGACGGCACCGTCGAGGGGGCACGCTTCGTGCTGCAACACCACCTGGCGACGCGCCTGCACCACGACCTGCGCCTGGAGCGCGAGGGCGTCGCCGTCTCATGGGCGGTGCCGAAGGGTCTGCCCGACGTTCGCGGCGTGAAGCACCTCGCCGTGCAGACGGAAGACCACCCGATCTCCTACATGACGTTCGAGGGCGAGATCCCACGCGGGGAGTACGGCGGCGGTCCGGTCCGGATCTGGGACTCGGGCACCTATCGGCTGCGGGAGTGGGAGGACGGCTCCGTCAAGATGCTGCTCCACGGCCGCCGGCACCGCGGTGAGTGGCACCTGTTCCGCACCGACGGCGACCAGTGGCTGATCGTCCGCGCCGATGACCCCGCCCCCGGCGAGCTGCCCGACGATCCGCCGCAGCTCGAGCCCATGCTCGCCACGGCGGTCACCGAGCCGTTCGACGACCCCGGCTGGGTGTTCGAGATCAAGTGGGATGGCGTGCGGGTGATCGCCGTCGTCGAGCGCCCCGGGCGAGGCGGCGACGGCTGGACGCGGCTGACCAGCCGCGCGGGGAACGACGTCACCGGCGGCTATCCCGAGCTGAAGGAGCTGTGGCAGCGGGTGCTGGCCCGCAACGCCGTCCTCGACGGCGAGATCGTGGCGTTCGACTCGTCGGGTCGGCCGTCGTTCCAGCGCCTCCAGACGCGGATGCACCTGCGCGGCGAGGCGGATGTCGCTCGCGCAGCACAGCGCAACCCCGTGACCTACGTGGTCTTCGACCTGCTCGCCGTCGACGGCGAGCTGCTCTGCGACCGCCCGCTGGAGGAGCGGCTGGAGCTGCTCGACGACCTCGTCATCCCCGGTGACGGCGTGCACATCAGCGAGCGCTTCCGAGGCGAGGGCGTCGCGCTGTACGCGGCGGCGACCCAGCAGGGCCTCGAGGGAATCATGGCCAAGCGCCTCACCTCCCGCTATCGCCCCGGGGCTCGCAGCCGCGACTGGCGCAAGATCAAGGTCCGCCACACCTGCGATGTGGTCATCGGCGGGTGGCTGCCGGGCGAGGGCGGACGCGGCGGCGATCTCGGCGCGCTTCTGGTCGGCTGGTACGAGGACGGACGGCTGGTGTTCGGAGGTCGCGTCGGCACCGGCTTCGACACCGCCGAGCGGCGCCGGCTCCTGGAGCGGATGGCGGAGGTCGGGGATCTCGGCGCGTCTCCGTTCGAGGACGTCCCCCGGCTGCCCCCTCCGCGCTGGGTTCGGCCCGTGCTGGTCTGTCGCGTCGAGTACTCCGAGCTCACCGATGGCGGCCGGCTGCGCGCGCCGTCATACAAGGGCCTGGTCGAGGCGGACCCGTCGGAGTGCGCCCGTCCCCGCTGAGCAGTGCCCGTGACGGCGCTACGCCGAGCAGACACCTCTGCGGCGATGGTCTGTGCGTGGTCTCAGAGCCCGGCAGGCTCCTGGTCGGCCACCCGGCGCAGGACGGTGGTGAACTGCGGGCTCTTGAGCAGCTGGAAGGTGCTGTCGACGACGGAGACCGGCAGGCCTGCGAGCCGCGCGTTGAGGCGGCGCGGCGTCAGCTTGTGGCAGTGGACCTCGCGGGCGCGCAGCGGGGTTCCGTGCAGGATCACCGACGTCGGGATCGCGTACAGGCCCTGGATCGGCTCCGCCGGGTATATCAGCAGCAGTGAGCCGCCGGGCCGCACGACCCTGCACATCTCGCCCAGTGCGCTGTCGAGGTCGGGGATGTGCTCGATCGCGTGGACGGAGACCAGGGCGTCGAAAGAGGCGTCCTCGAACGGCAGGGACGTGGCGTCGGCCTGTCGGACGCCTTCGGTCACCGCGTGCTCGGCGGCCTGGGGGTTGAGGTCCACCCCGATGGCGTCCACACCCTGCTCTTGCAGGGCCTTGACCAGGTGGCCGCGGCCGCACCCCACCTCGAGCACCCGATCACCCGGGTCCAGGCGCAGGTGCCGGCGGACGCTGCGCAGATGGCTCGGATCCCAGCGGTTGACCAGGGCGTAGCGCACGGAGTTGTACATCGCGCCAGCATGCCGCCTGGCGGGCTGCCTCCGCGAACCAGCCGGTGCGGCTAGGTTTCCGCCATGCCAGACGACCAGCGCGACGCCCTGAGCCTGCGCCCGCTCGGCCTCACGGGTCTGGAGGTGACCGGCCTGGGGCTCGGCCTTGCCGCGCTGGGGCGGCCGGCCTACATCAACCTCGGTCACGCCGAGGACCTGCCGCACGAGCGCACCGTCGCGGGCTTGGAGCGCCACACCCACGACGTCTTGGACCAGGCGTACGCCGCCGGCATCCGCTATGTGGACGCGGCCCGCTCGTACGGGCGCGCCGAGGAGTTCCTCGCCTCCTGGCTGGACGCGCGGGGGCACGACGACGTCGTCGTCGGATCGAAGTGGGGCTACACCTACGTCGGCGAGTGGCGCGTGGACGCGGACGTCCACGAGGTCAAAGACCACTCCCTGGCCGCACTGCGTCGGCAGTGGCGCGAGTCCGATGCGCTGCTCGGAAAGCGCCTGCGGCTTCTGCAGATCCACTCCGCCACGATCGACAGCGGGGTTCTCGAGGACCGAGCAGTGCTCGACGAGCTGAGCGGCCTGGGCGAGCGTGGCCTGGTGATCGGGCTGTCCCTGAGCGGCCCGGAGCAGGCCGTGACCCTGCGGCGGGCGCTCGAGCTGACGGCCTCAGGAAACGCGCCGTTCGGCTGCGTGCAGGCGACCTGGAACCTGCTCGAGCCGTCGGTCGGGCCTGCCTTGACCGAGGCCCATGAGGCCGGCTGGGGTGTGATCATCAAGGAGTCGCTGGCCAACGGGCGGCTGACGGAACGAGGGGACGAGGGTGGACCCGTGCTGGCCGAGATCGCCCGGCGCCACGAGGTCGGGCGGGACGCGGTCGCTATGGCAGCCGCGCTCGCCCAGCCCTTCGCCGACGTCGTGCTGAGCGGTGCAGCCAATGGCGAGCAGCTGCGCAGCAACCTGCGCGCCGCCGAGGTCGCGCTGGACGATGAGGATCTCGCCCGCCTGGCGACCATCGCGCAGCCGGCGCCGGTGTACTGGTCCAGGCGCTCTGGGCTGGCCTGGACCTGAGCCCGCACATGCGGAGGGGGCGCCGCTGTGTGGCGCCCCCTCCGCCTGCGGTGGATCGGGTCCCAGGATCAGCGCTTGATCCTGTTGTTGCAGATCCTGCCCCACCGCCCCCCTACCGCAGCCTGGTCATCCCGCCGTACCGGGATCGCTCTATCACCTGTAGAGGTCGGCGAGCTCCTGGATGGCCTGGGCCAGCTCGGCAAGGCCCTCGGGGTCGCCCTGGTCCTTGCCCTTGTTGATGACGTCGATCTGCCACAGGATCAGGTGGATGGCCCGGTCGTAGTGGCTGAGGGCGGGGCCGGTCTTGCCCTCGATCTGAAGCCACTCGGCGGCGGTGTTGAGGGCGTGCTGGACCTTGCCAGCGAGGGCCTCGGTGATCCCGCCGGCGGCGATCAGGTCGTCGAGCAGCACCTGGGCGGTCGGCAGAACCGCGAGGCTGGTCCAGTCGAAGCGCTCGTCGGACTCAGGGGTGACCGACAGCCGGATCTGGATCTCGCGCTCGGCGGAGATGGTCACGGTCGCTGTGCTGTTCTGCACGCACTCGCGGGTGGCGGTGCCGCCATCCGAGCGGTGTTCGAAGCACGACCTGAAGCTCCTGGTGCTGACGAACTCGATGTCCGCCTCGCCGCGGCGAACCTCGAGCACGTTGAAGTGCGCCCACCCCTTGGCGCGGTTCGTGTCGTTGTCGCTGGCCTGAGCGAAGGCCGAAGTCGCAGATGCCGCGAT